>JAUIDY010000002.1 GCA_030428385.1 Rhodothermia bacterium
CGGCAGCCGGTGCCTCGAAGGTGATGGTGTCCGACTCGCCGCCGCCAATAAGCGCGGTATGAACGATGACGGATTCGCCCTCCGGGATGTACTCGGTGTCTTTGGCCATCATCGCCTGCTGCCCGAAGGTCGCGATGTCGGTACCTTGCGTCAACAAGACAAAGTTATGTCCCATCACGGTCTTGTCTAAACTCCCGGTGTGGGTGAGGGTGAGGGTGACGGTTTGCCCGGCTTCGACGCGAATCTCATCCATGTCGAACTGCATCTGGTCGTTCGATGCCAACGTGATTTGAACCGCATCGCTAGCATCGGCGGCCTCACCAGCAGGATCAACCTCGCTGGTATCTTCAACATCATCATCGCTGGCATCGACAGGATCAGCATCATTGGCGTCGACCTCGTCGGTTTCGGCAGGATCAACATTCATGGTGTCAACAGCGACAACCTCGTCGGTTTCGGCAGGATCAGCCGCTTGCTGAGCAGCCGTATCTGCGGGGGCCGCAGGTTGATCGGGGCTGTTGTTACAACCGGCTAGGAAGAGGATGACCACGAGTAGTAACAGTGCCTTTTGCATGGGGACAGGTTGTTTGGTGGGGTTCATTCGCACGGTTTCTAGCGAAGCGCCTCCAGCTTTGCTTGTGGAAAGAAGCCGTGACGTTTTGGGAAACGGGTCGTCGGTTTGGGCGGCGTTGCCCTTCGGCAAGGGGGAAAAGCCTGGCGGGTGCTCTTAAAAACGAGCGTGGGATTACCGAAATGGTTGTCTGTCGCCCAAGCCCACAAATTCGAATCTCCGTACTCTCCCCGGTAGGGCTTGTTTCGGCGATGGTGCTTTCCAGCCCACTTCCTCGGTTAGAAGCAGCAGCAGAAAGGCGTGGATCGGCTATCGTCGGAAACCACCGGGTGTCAGCGAGTTAAATACCTTCGCATCGACGAAAGCTCGCCCCGTGGCGTTTTATGATACAGGCTTCCATTCCGCAGCAGACGGAACTCAACATTGAGCCGCAGTACCTACAGCAGCTAGAGGAACTCATTGCGGCGTGCCACCAGCATCTGACGGCGGTGGATGAAGACATGATTCGCCGTGCCTTCCTGCTGAGCTACTGGGCACACCGCAACGACCGCCGCGCCTCCGGCGAAATGTATATTTCGCACCCGCTGGCTGTGGCCCTGATTGTTGCCCGCGACATTGGCTTCGACGACATCTCGGTGGCGGCGGCGCTGATGCACGACGTGGTGGAAGACACCGAGTTTTCGCTGGACTACATCCGCGAAGAGTTCGGCGAGACGATGGGTGTCATCATCAACGGGCTGACGAAGATTGAAGGCGTCTTTGCCTCGCGGGAGTTGGGGCAGGCCGAAAACGTGCGCAAGCTGATGCTCTCGATGGCCGAGGACATCCGCGTCATCCTCGTTAAGTTTGCCGACCGTTTGCACAACATGCAGACGCTGGGCTCGCTGCCGCGCCCGAAGCAACTCAAAATCGCCAACGAAACCCGCGACCTGTTCGCCCCGCTGGCTCACCGGTTTGGCTTGTTCCAGATCAAGCGGGCGCTCGAAGACCTGACGCTGCGCATCTTGGAGCCGGAGATGTACTACGACATCGTCAAGGGCCTGAGGGCCACAAAAGACGAACGCGAAGCTTTTGTGCAACGGTTCATCGAACCGCTCAAGCAACAGCTTGAAGATGATGGGTTTCAGTTCGACATCTACGGGCGCTCGAAGAACATCTTTTCGATCTACCGCAAGATGAAGCGGCAGAACAAACCGCTGGAGGAGATTTACGACCTGACAGCGGTGCGCATCGTGCTCAAGAGCGAAGGCAAAAAGGGCAAGGAAGACTGCTGGCGCGTCTATTCGATGGTGACCGACCAGTACACGCCCATGCCCGAGCGCTTCCGCGACTTCCTGTCGGTGCCCAAATCCAATGGCTATCAGAGCCTGCATACCACGGTGCTTGGCCCCGAAGGGCGCAACGTGGAGGTTCAGATCCGCACGCAAGAGATGCACGACATCGCCGAGCGGGGGGTGGCGGCACACTGGAAGTACAAGGAAGGGGTAGACGGCAGCGATCAGGAGATGGAGCAGTTCCTGTCGTGGGTGCGCGACCTGATGGAAAGTCCCGAACCAGAGCAGGCCACGGAATTTGTCAAGGATTTCCGGCTGAACCTGTACGACGAAGAGATCTACGTCTTCACCCCCGCGGGCGACCTGCTCAATCTGCCCGTGGGTGCCACGCCCGTCGACTTTGCCTACCACGTCCACACCGAAGTGGGCAACCAGTGCATCGGGGCCAAGGTGAATGGCAAAATGGTGCCGCTGTCGTACAAGCTCAAAAGCGGCGATCAGGTGGAGGTGATTACCTCGAAGAAGCAGACGCCCAACCCTGACTGGATGCGGTTTGTGGTGACGCACAAGGCACGGGCACGGATTCGGCACTGGACCAACGAAAAACGCCGCAAGGCCATCCAACTGGGCCGCGACAACTGGCAGAAAAAGGCCAAGCGCCTGGGCCTGGAGGCGACGGAGCACGAACTGCATCGGTATGCCGCGCAGCTTCGCTTCGCCAACGTGCAGCAGATGTTCTACGAGATCGGGACCGGGTTGCTGGATGCCGACGAGTTGGTCAACCTGGTGCGCAACAAAAACCAGAGCGAGGAAGCAGCGCTGCCCGGCGAGAAAGGCATCCAGCTTCAGTACGAAGACTTTCTGGAAACGGCGCAGTCGTCGGGGCAGCCCGCACTGATGATCGATGGCGAGTTGCACACCGATATCGCCACCGCCTACGCGTCGTGTTGCAATCCCATTCCGGGCGACGAAGTCTTCGGGTTTATTAGCAAGACCGGCGCGATTAAAATTCACCGCGCCAACTGTAAAAACGCCCCTAACCTGCTGGTGAATCACGCCGACCGCGTGGTGCCCGTGCAATGGAGCCGCCAGAAAGATGTCCAGTTTATTGTGGGCCTGCGCGTGATGGGCGAAGACCGCGTCGGTATTGTCAGCGATGTAACAACCGTTATTTCGCGGACGCTAAAGACCAATATCCGCTCCATCACCATCGAGTCCGAAGACGGCATCTTTGAGGGTACCTTGACGCTCTATGTGAGCGATCTCGAACACCTGCGCCGCCTGATGGACCGGATTAAGCGGATTGAAGGCATTTATGGCGTGTATAGGTTTGAAGAGTAAAGAAAAAGTAGGAAAAAGCAGGTTGCACCCACCTGTTTGATTTCTTAACTTCTCGCCCGTCCTTGGCGTGTAAGTCCTTTATTGATAATGGATTATTCGCGCTCTTGAAGCAAGAGATCAGGATTCCGCCACATTCTGCTCTTTGGTGCTCCCTACCTCTGTATCTTTCCCCTACCCGTCCTAACACATTTACCAATGCCTGACCGATCTGATACGCAAACCAAAAAAGATGTTGCTCGCCGCGTGGCGGACCTCATGGATGAGCCCATCTACAAGTGTGAACCCTGGGTAAAAGCCGTTATTACGGCCCTGGGCGACATGATGGTAGAAGCGGACCCTGAAGTACGTATCGAACTGCGCGACTTTGGGGTGTTCGAGGTCAAAAAGACCAAAGCCAAGCCCAAAGCCCGCAACCCCAAGACCAACGAGACGGTGTTTATCCCCAGCCGTCGCAAAACCCACTTTAAGCCCAGCAAGCGCCTCAAGGAAATCCTGCAAACGCCGCTGAAAGACCTCGATTATAAGCTGCCCGAAGGCAGTGCCGATAACCGGGCTCCGGCGGTTGCAGAGGCAGCCTGACACGGCGTGGGCACTTGAATCAGCCTCAAGGCGAAGCGAACCTCAGTGGTTTGGCTTCGCCTTTTTCATGGCCTCGCCAGATCTTCTCAACCGGGCATGGTAACACCCTCCCCCCGCATTGTCGCTGTTGATTATGGCACCAAGCGTGTCGGGTTGGCCCTCGCCGATCCGTTGCGTTTGTTCGCCCAGCCCTTTGGTACGCTGACTCCCGATGAGGCCGTGGCGGCGTTGGAGAAGCTGCATCAGGACGAAATGATCGCGACCGTCGTCATCGGGTGGCCGCTGACGGAGGCTGGCGAAGAAGGCCCCGCCACCGAGCGGGTGCAGCAGTATATCAACCGGTTGCGCAAGCGTCTCCGGGGGGTGGAATTTGTGACATGGGACGAACGCTATACGTCGGAATTAGCCAAGGTGCGGCTTCAGGAGATCGGCGGGACGCGCAAACAACGCCGGAAAAAAGGCCGCGTCGATACGATGGCGGCTGCCATTATCCTGGAAGAATACCTGGCCACGCTGGCGTCCGAATGATCGTGCGCTTTGGGCCGGGGCAAGGAAACACCTGTTCCGGTTGGTTCTTTTAACGGGCTGCTTTTGTGATGGATAGCCTTCATAGCGCGGGTTCGTTCTATTGATGGCCATGCTGTGTATGTGAAACGTAAAACGTGAACTATTTTCCACACGATGATGCTTGGCACCCTCACGTTTTACGTTTCACGTATTAATCCCCAAGCAGTACCCTGAAACTGACCAACGCTATAGCCTGATCGCACCACCTATGATTCTGCCCATTTATGTATACGGCGCCCCGGTTCTGCGGGAAGAGACGCAGCCCGTGGAAACGAACTCGGAGGAATTGCAAACACTCATCGACAACATGATCGAGACGATGCATGGGGCAGCGGGCATCGGGTTGGCGGCTCCGCAGGTGGGACGCACCGAGCGGCTATTTGTAGTAGACCTCAGCCCCATGCTCGAAGACCTGGAGCCCGAAGAACGCGCCGCCTTACCCGAGCAGCCGATGGCATTGATCAACCCCGAGATTGTGTGGGAAGGGGAGGAAGATGTAGCCTTCGAGGAAGGCTGTTTGTCCATTCCCGACCTGCGCGACGAGGTCATCCGGCCCGAACAAATCCGGATTCGGTATCAGGACCGCCAGTTTAACACGCACGAGTTGACGGTGGGGAGCCTGCTCGCCCGTGTCTTCCAGCACGAATATGATCACCTCGAAGGCATCCTGTTCATCGACCACCTGAGCGCGTTTCGGCGGCGGCTCCTCAAGCGCCGCCTTCGCGAAATGGCGCAAGGCAACGTCGAAGCCGAATATCCGCTCGCATTGCCGACGACGTAGGTTAAGGACAGCGAAGCAACAAAAAGCGACCATACTGATACGTTCGTGTTGCCAACGACGTAGGGTGAACCTCAGCCACCGTCGCGGCGTTAGCGGCTTTCATCTCACCAACCCCGGTGCCCGATGCCGTTGCGGCTCCATCCCTTGCGCTCCCTGAGTGCCGTGCTTTTGCTCACGGTGCTGCTGGGCGGTATGGTGGGCGGCGTAGTGCATCGCGTGCACCATGGGACCGGGCAAGCCCACGGCGTGGTCAACGAAGCGCCGTTGCCCGATGACTGCGATCATTCGCAGCATGATGTGGCCTTTGAACATCAGACCCTTAGCTTCCACGCGGAGCAGTGTGTCTTGTGCTCGCGGCAGGTGGTGTCGGTAGGCGATGCCCAAGCCCTGCATGATCAGCGCCACACGTTTGCAGACTATTCCGCATTTCCCGAACTCGCTCTTTCCGAGGCTCCGGTACGGTACGCCTCGATTCGGGGACCTCCTGTGGCCGTGTAAGCGGTAGGTTGCGGGTGCACGAGGCACTCGCTATTTAATCGGCCCACTCTTCTAAAGAGGTGGCCGAACGCATGGCAAGGAGGCGTAATGCAAGCGCATATTAAGGGCAGCAGCGTCCGTAACGGGGCGATGTGGTTGCTCGTGTTATTGGGATTCTGGCGGCCCACGGCGGCCCAACATATTACGGGGGAGGTGCGTGTCGCCGAGGGAGGCGTGCTGCCCGGTGTTAATGTGGTGGTGCCCGGCTTGGAGCGCGGTGCCGTTACCGATGCCGACGGGCGTTACCTGCTCGAACGGCTCCCGCTGGGAGCGCATACGGTGGCGTTTCGTTTTATCGGCTATGTGACAGAGACGCGCACCGTGGTGGTGCAGGCCGACACCACGGTCACGTTGGACATTACCTTGCAACCCGCGACGTTGCAGACCGATGAGGTGGTAATCACGGGTGCTGGCGGCCACACGGCGATGCTGAACCGGGCCACGCTGTCGGTTTCGACATTGGAAGCGCGGGACCTGGACGCGTTGCGCGGGCAAACACTGGGCGAGACACTGGAACAACTGCCGGGCGTGACCACGCTTTCGACGGGACCGAGCATTGCCAAGCCGGTGATCCGGGGCCTCCACAGCCAGCGGTTGGTGGTGTTAAACGCCGGGGTTCCGCAGGAAGGCCAACAGTGGGGCGGTGAGCACGCACCGGAGATTGATCCGTTTGCCCCAGCCCGAATTGAAGTCGTCAAAGGAGCCGCAGGCGTCGAATACGGCGTCGGTGCCATTGGCGGAGCGATTCGGGTGGAGCCCCGCGAACTGCCCACGCAGGCAGGCCTCGGAGGTCGGTTGATGCTTAACGGCTTCTCGAACAGCCGCCAGGGAGCCGGATCGGTGTTGCTGGAAGGGGGATCACGGCAGGTACCCGGCTTTGGGTGGCGTGTGCAAGGTACAGCCCGCAAAGCTGGAGACGCCCACACCCGCGACTATGTCATCGGCAATTCCGCCTTTGAGGAATTCGATGCCAACATCGCCGCCGGATATCACACCGAGCGGTTCGGGGTGGATGCCTATTACAGCCACTTTGGTACCGAACTGGGCCTCTATCGCGGAGCGCACATCGGCAACGTGGACGACCTGTTGCGGGCCATCGAACGGGGCGAGCCGCTGGTGGACTACGACTTTTCGTTTACCATCGATCCGCCGAAGCAGACCATTGCGCACGACCTGATTACGCTGCGGAGCCACTACGACTTCGCCACCCGCGACCGGCTGGAGCTTCAGTTTGGCTACCAGCGCAACAAACGGCAAGAATTCGATGCACACCGCCGCTTCGGCGAGCCCGACGAAGATCCTGCTTTTGCGCTGACGCTGACGACGCAGACGCTCGAAGCAAAGCTGCGCATGGCTCCGCGGGGCCATTTCTTCGGCGTGGCGGGTGTGAGCGGCATGAATCAGGCGAACCGCAACACCGAAAGCGGCTACCTCATTCCCAACTTCCGGGCGCTCACCGGTGGCACCTTTGCCCGCGGCACCTGGATCAGCGGACCGTGGACGGCAGAGGCGGGGGCACGTGTTGACTGGCGTTGGCTGGAGGCGTTTCCGCGCGAAAATCTCTCACGCGGCGACTTCGTGCGGCGCACACATAACTACGCGAGCTTTTCCGGCGTTATTGGTGGGATCTGGCGGTTTGCCTCGGCATGGTCGGTAGCGGCGAACCTGGGCAGCGCATGGCGGCCCCCCGGTGTCAACGAACTATACAACTTCGGCGTGCATCATGGCACGGCGCAGTTCGAGACCGGCGACCCCCGCCTCGGCGGCGAACGTTCGCTCAATGCCGATGTGACCCTGCGCCACGCCACCAACCGTGCTACGCTCGAAACCAGTGTGTACAACAACCACATCGATGGCTTTATCTACCTGTTTCCGACTCAGGAAGAGGTGGTGACGATTCGCGGCTCATTCCCGGCGTTTCAGTATCAACAGAATGATGTGGTGTTGCGGGGGCTGGATGGCAGTGCCAGTTACCGGCTGACTTCCTGGTTCACCGCCGGACTGCGCGGTTCCGTCGTGCGGGCAACGAACCTCGACATCGACACACCGCTGATCTTCATGCCTGCGGACCGTGCGACGGTATCCGGTCAGGTGGCGTTTCCCGATTGGGGACGGCTGCATCTGGCGGCGTTGGAGGTCGAGGGCGTGTTCATACGCAAGCAAACCCGCGTGCCTACCGGCGTCGATTATGCCGAGCCGCCCGATGGCTATGCGTTGCTGAACCTCAGCTACCACGCTGAACTGCATCTGGACAACCTACCGCTCACGTTCAGTTTGGGGGTGCAAAACCTCCTCAACACCCGCTACCGCGACTACCTCAGTCGCTTCCGCTACTTCATCGATGATCCGGGCCGCAACGTGGTGCTGCGCCTTCAGGTGCCGTTCGGCACGGTGGCCCGGTAATCAGTTTTTCGAAAACACTCCTTTTGTACCTATCCCTATGAAACGGATTCTATCCTTTTTTGCGCTTTCGCTGTTTTTGTTCACCATGTCGGCCTGTGACTCCACGGAGCCCGATGATCCGCATGCCGGTGAGGAAGAACTCATCACCCGTGTGGTGCTCACACTGACGGGCGGCGGGCAAACCGTCACTGCCACTGCTGATGATCCTGATGGCGATGGCGTGGGCATTCAAACCGAAACCATTGTCCTGCAAAACGGCGTCACCTACACCGGAAGCATTGCGTTGTTTAACGACCTCGCCGATGAGCCCGAAGAAGAGAACGTCACCGCTGAAATTGAAGACGAAGATGACGAGCATCAGTTCTTCTACACCGTCGGCGGGAGCGTGCAGAATGGCGTGACCGTCACCATCACCGACCAAGATGGCAACGGCTTACCGGTGGGACTCGATTATACAGTCGCGGTTGCCAACGGAAGCACAGGCACGGGCACGCTCAACGTGGTGCTGAGTCACTACGACGACGGGCCCAAAAACGGCACCGACCGCAGCGACGAAACCGACATCGACGTGACGTTTCCGCTGACGGTGCAATAAGGCAGCCTTTTGCGTGTGACACACATGCTCGTCATCGCGAGGAGCCACAGGCGACGTGGCGATTTCATCCCGTTTGCAATGCGCACTTGTCAGGGTGGGATCACCACAACTTCTTCGGAGCTTCGTGATGACCATAAAAAACGCGGGGCGCGTACGTCCTGACGCTCTCGAACATACACAACGCCCGGTGGGAGCCATCCCACCGGGCGTTGTTGATTTAAAGGAGGAGGAAGAGAAGAGGTTATGGTGTTGCTGCAGAGCAAGGGAAGGATGCGCCATTCAGGGTTGTGATGACGCGGCCCGAGAAGGCTCCGCCCTGGTCGGCTTCACTCGGCTGGAAGATGCCGTCGAATACATTCACCGTGCCACACACATTTACCGTAACCACGTACGGAATAGGCGTGCTCACATTGCAGGCGCTCCACAGGTCCACCCGAATCACATAATTGCCCGTGGCTGGTGTCTGGTCGCTCCAGGTGATGTTTTCGTTGTTCACGTTGTCGATGGTGCAGCCCGGGTTGGAGTCGAGGTCCAGCATCCCGCCGTTTTCGCCGATGGGATTGGCATAATAAATGTCTTCATCGTTCGGGGTTGCCACATGCAGGTCCAGGTCTACTGGCTGGTTCCAGTTCAGGCTGACTTGCAGTTGTTCGCCCGTGGCGGCCTGTTCATTAACGCCCACATTAAAGGAGGCCGCCTGGGTCACTTCATCGCCCGTCTGGGTAGCCACCTGCAACGGCAGCGACGAATAGTCTTCGTTATTCGCGCTGGTAATGACGACCGTGTATACCGTGAACTGCGCGGTGCCGTCGGATTTTTCCATGGCTCGTTCCTGCGTCATTTGGACCTTTAACGCCTGTGGCGAATCGGCGGTGTTTCCAAGGCGGAAGCTGGTGGCCCCGGAAGCATTACCCACGCTCAGCCGGTAGAAGCCGCCTTCATTCAGGATGCCAATCAGCACGTCATCCACCTCGTTTTCGCTGGAGACCTGCATCACCAGGGAGCCGCCACGCACGAGTTGGCTGCTGCCGCTGAGCGTGGGGGCGTTGCCTGAATTGGCCGTGGCCTCGGGGAAATTGCCCTCTTCCAGCGTGGCTTCCTGGTTTCCTGAGCGAATACTGGAGACGAACGAAGCGACCGCCGCCTCGTCCCCCTCGTCGTCACCTTCAATAAGGTCGCAGCCGACGCTGAAGCAGAGCAAAAACGCCAGCGTGCTAAAACCCAAGAACCGTTTATACATGGTCATACCCCCAGTGTGTGCAAAGAAGAAAGGACGCTGTAGTATGCGAAGAAATACGGCGAAATATGCCATAATACATGCCGATCTGCTGACTTTGTTTGCTGCAACACCGATAAACGGGAAATCCGTGGTTTGTGACAGACCGTTTTATGTCCGACATTAAGCGTTCCCTTGGTTTGACATGCGCCCACCCATGGATACCAACTTCCTCGACCATCTGGAACGCCTTTTTCGTGCAGCCCGGTTGTTGGCGGTAGAAGAGCGCAGTGCGTTTCTGGATGTGGTGTGTGCCCACGACCCCAAGCTACGCCGCGAACTGGAAGACCTGCTGGCCGCCGATGCGGAGGCCGAGGACGACTCGTTTCTGAGTCCGTCGGCCGACCTCGTCTACGAGGCAATGGAAGAGAACGCAGCGCTTTCGCTGGACCGGCAACAGATCGGCCCGTACAAGTTGCTCGACCTGCTCGGCTCCGGCGGCATGGGTGAGGTGTGGCTGGCCGAGCAAAAAGAACCTGTCAAGCGGCAGGTGGCGCTCAAGATCATCAAGCTGGGCATGGACACCAAGGAGGTCATCGCCCGCTTCGAGAGTGAGCGGCAGGCCCTTGCCGTGATGGAGCATCCGCACATTGCCAAGGTTTTCGGCGGTGGTACCACCGAGACGGGCCGCCCGTACTTCGCGATGGAGTTGGTGCGGGGCATTCCCATCAACGAGTACTGCGACCAGCATACCCTGTCCACCCACGACCGCATCGAACTGTTTTTGGACGTGTGCCGCGCCGTGCACCATGCCCACCAGAAAGGCATCATCCACCGCGACCTGAAGCCCTCGAATGTGCTGGTGACAATGAAGGACCGGCAGCATGTGGTGAAGGTCATCGACTTCGGTATCGCCAAAGCGGTGGGGCAGCAACTCACCGACCTGACGCTGGCAACGCGGATCGGGCAGGTGATCGGCACGCCCGCGTATATGAGCCCCGAGCAAGCTGCGATGGGTGGGCTGGATGTGGATACCCGCACCGATGTGTATTCGTTGGGCGTGATGCTCTACGAACTCCTCGTGGGCACCAAGCCGGTAGATTTCAGCACATCGTCCGACCAGTCGATTCACGCCCGTATCCGCGATACGAATGTGCCCAAGCCAAGCACGAGACTGACCGGCTTGGATCAGAAAAACACCATTGCCGCCCAGCGCCAAACTACGCCCGACCAACTGCGGCGCGACTTGCAGGGTGACCTCGACTGGATTGTGCTGAAGGCGATGGAAAAGGACCGGCTGCGGCGCTATGAGACGGTCCATAGCGTAGTGCTGGAACTGCAACGCTACCTAAACAACGAGCCGGTGCTGGTGCGCCCGCCCAGTATGGGCTACCGCCTGCAAAAGTTTGTGCGTCGCCACCGAACCAGCGTTATCGCCGCGTCGCTGGTGCTGCTGGCGTTGTTGGCCGGGACCGTGGCTGCCACGGTAGGGCTTTTGCGGGCGCAGGAAGCAGAACAGGTAGCGCAGGAAGAAGCCATCACCGCCCAGCGCGTCTCCGATTTTCTCATCGGGCTCTTCGAGGTGGCCGATCCCAGCCAGAACGACGGCGTCAACCTGACGGCCCGCGAACTGCTCAACCAGGGCGCCACCCGGATTCGGACGGAACTGGCCGACGAACCGATCATCCGGGCACAAATGCTGCACACCATCGGGCGTGCGTACTCGGAACTGGGGCTGGAAGCAGAAGCCGACAGTATGCTCAGCGAAGCCATTGCCCTGCGCGAGCAGGAACTAGGGCCCGACCACCTGGACGTAGCGGCCAGCCTTCGGGTGTTGGCCCAGGTTCGCATTGGGCAATATGGCGGGATTAGCAATGAACGGCGCGAAGGCATCATAAGCCTGCTGGAACGGGCACGGGCCATCCATGAAGAACAACTGGGCCCTGATCATCCCGAGGTTGCGCAAGATTGGTTCGACATCGGCTATGCGTCCCTGGTCCTCCGCTCAAGCGCCGATACGTCGCCGTCCCGCGTGCCCGATGCGCTTGCGGCTTATGAAAAGGCACTGGCCTTGTGGGAAAACGCATACGGCCCTAACGACGCCCGGCTTGCGCCTGTGTTGTACCGGCTAGGGCGCATGTACCGCCGCGACAGCGTGGAACTGGCAGCGCAGATGTACGAACGGGGCGCGGAAGTCCTGGCCGCCGAACACGGCCCAGAGTCGGGCTTGTTGCTCGAACCGCTCTATGGGCTTTATTTCATTTCGCCGAGTTTGTACAAAGAAACACCGGAAGAAGGCGAAGCCATCTTTCAACGTATTTGGAGCATCTCGGACGAGGCGTTGCTCAAAGAGGACGTGAACCTCGGGCTGTTTATCAACATCGGGAATCACCGCCGGTTTGACGGTTATTATGAAGACTCCGAAGCCGCCTACCGACGGGCATATCGTCTGGGAGAGCAGAAGCTAGGCCCCGACACGCCGCTGCTGCCCATCGCGATGCGGAGCCTCGCCGACCTGTACATCTTGCAAAATCGATGGGAAGACGCCCGGGCGGCGGCCGAAGAGGCGCTGCTGCTGTGGGAACGGCTGGATGAACAGACCGATGTAGCGACGGCCAAGTACATCATCGCGCTGTATCACGCCCAGAAAGAAGAGTACGGCGAGGCGGAAGACTGGCTTCGCCAAGCCCTGGACATCTACGAAGAATATTCGCAGTGGTATGATGTGCCGACGGCCAGTTGGGACCTTGCCATTTTGCTTCATGCGCAGGGCCGCCATGCCGAGGCGCGCCGCATTGAACAGGCACAGATCGCCCGGTACCGCGAACGCACACAGGCCGACCGCACCCGCGATGCCGATTGGCGGTTCTATGGGCTGGCGCTGGTAGGTTGTTATTCCCAGTGGAAGTTTGGCATTGAGCCGGTGCGGTGCGAGGCGCCCGTTCACGATGCGGAAGCCGCCTTGGAAGCGGCGCAAAAGGGGGTAGAACTCGCTCCTAACCGTCCACGCACCGTCGCAGCCCTTGCCATCGTGCAATATTTTAACAACGATCGCGAAGCTGCCATCGCCACCATGAACCGGGCGCTGGACCTGTTTGAAGCCAACGATCCCGTGAAGGAAACCTATGAAGACTGGCTGGATCGTTTTCGGGAATAACGGGGGGCGCAAAAGGATCTATCCGACCGGGCCTCCGTACGAACGCGGGCCTTTTCTCTCGAAACCACCGGGTTATGATTGAGCTTCGCGACGTACGCCACGCCTATGCCGGACAAACGGTGCTGGACGTTCCCCATTATGCCGCCGGGCAGGGCGAGCACCACCTGATATTGGGACTTTCCGGGAGTGGCAAGACGACCCTGTTGCATATCCTCGCGGGATTGCTCAAGCCCACGCAGGGCACGGTGATGGTAGCGGGGCAAGACCTCATGAAGCTCGCCGGGCATGCCCTCGACCGTTTCCGGGGACAACACATCGGCATTGTGTTTCAGGAATTGCACCTGCTGCCGACGTTGACAGTGGTTGACAACCTGCTCATCGCGCAGTATCTGGCCGGAGAGAGCCAGAACCGCGCACATGCGATGGAAGTGTTGGAGAGCCTCGACCTGGCCGACAAAGCCAACGCGTATCCCGCCGAACTCAGCGTGGGGCAGCGGCAGCGTGTCGCCATCGCCCGCGCCGTGATGAACCGTCCGCAGGTGCTCCTTGCCGACGAGCCCACCTCGGCGCTTGACGATGTACGTAGCCAGCAGGTGCTCGACTTGCTCGCGGCGCAGGCCGAGCAGGTAGGAGCCACGCTTGTGATTGCCACCCACGATCAGCGCATCAAGGACCACATCCCGAACCAGTTGGTACTCGGCGATCTGGCGACCGCGTAGCCCACATTAGGCCGCCACAGGCGGCTCTGGGTGGAGCTGCTGGCATTCCGCTTCGCGTCCGCGCACCACGCGCTGGCCGCGGAAGGCTCCGCGTGTTTCGGTGACGACGGTATATTGCTGCTGGTAGCCACCACGCTCTACGTAGATCACTACCCAGTCGTCTGTTTTGCCCAGTTCGTGTGCCCGGGGCGTGTTTGAAAACAGCGCCGTGATGCGCCATCCGTTGCGGTTGGTGTTGAGGATCGGCAGCCACGCGGTGCCCGACGGGTTTAGCCGACGTGGGGCGATGCGGAGCAACTCTTTTCGAGCCGCCCGCTGCCGGTACTCCTCGTCGATGGCTAGCAAGAGCCGCACGGAGGGTTGTTGGGGCGGAGGAGGGACCGGGGCACGCCGCTGCCGGGCGCGGCGGCGCGAGCGCTGGCTGAGCAGGACGTTAAGCTGCGCCTGGACGGCCTCCAGCCGTTGTGCGCCCAGCCCCTCCACCGTGGCCAGGCGCCCGTCGTAGGCCGCCACCTCCAACTCTTCCAGCGTCTCCACGCCCAGTTGTTCATGGATGCGCCGCGCCAGCTCCTTGCCGATGCCAAACACCCGCGTAAACACGTGCTCCGGCACAAACTCGTTGCGCAGCGTTTCGAGCAACACCAGATGCCCCGTTTCCAGAAATCCGGCAATGCGCGATGCGAGGCTGTCGCCGATGCCGGAGAGCGTCTTCAAGACATCGATGCCGCCGTTTTCAGGGGCTTCGTCCACCATGGCAGCGAGCGGTTGAGGGGCGTAGCGGACGGTGTGCGCCGCCGTGTGATAGGCCTGCACACGGTGCGGGTTGGCACCCTGTTCGGCAAGACGGTTTGCCAACTCTTCGAGGGCAGCCGCAATGTGCTGGTTGGTAGGCTTCGTCGAGATCATTTTCGTGCGATAGGTCGTGGATTTAACCTTTTGTGATGACTGAATTTAAGCACGAAAGATGTCAGCCCTATGTCACACGAAAGATGGCTATTTTGAGGGATTGGAAACCAGGGATTTTCCCCCGAAAAGGAAGGATAAAACGGGTGGTTCTACGTCCAAAAAACTAACGTAGTTTGGTCATCAGCCGCTCCGTCAGCCGCATCAGGTGAAGACCATCAAGGATGGAGGTAGGAGCAGGCTTTTGTTGCGCCACGGCTTGTACGAAAGCCTGCGCTTCGGCGGTGAGCAGAGACGGAGTGTGGGGAGACGGCAGCGCCAGGATGTGTTCTTCTTCTCGGCCTGCTAGATAAAGGGTGCCTTCGTAGGGAGCAGTCCGGCGGATGTGGACCTGCGCATAGACGCCGTTGTGAAAGCGGAGTCCGAACGCAACGGTCTGGGGCCATGCTGCGTTCTGGCGTACGGCCTGTGCATCTATCCGCTGGATGTTGGCGCTGCGGGCAAGGAGGGTGCACAGGTCGAGTGCATCGGCGAGCCAGGAAGGCCATGCCGGCGGCGTGGCCGGATAGCCTAATTGTAAGGAAAGGAGTGATGCGCGGTAGGTTGTCCTCCAGGTTTTCAACGGCGGAAGGCTGCGCCACGGGCGGCTCACCCCAATTTCTACCCGCGCTTCTTCTGCCAGACGGGCCAGTGCCTCACACTCGCGCACGGCGGTAGCGGGCGGCCATTCCAGAAAGACATGCACGCCCTGTTTGGTCGCGGCCTGGGCAGCGACAAAGTGCAAGGCTGTGGGTACCGCAATAAAGACCACATCCAGCGGGCGCAGGAACACATCCAGCGGTGAGGAAATGCCGGAGGAGGCTGCGACCTCACAGGCATCACTCGCCAGGGTACCGGCAAAGGCAACGTCTGGAAGCGTGTTCAGGCTTTGTCGTCGTGCTTCGGCGCGTTCGCCATCGCCGATGATACCAATGCGCATACAAGAATATCCGATCAGGTGTGGCGCAAAAAACGAACGCGCACCCGTGCGACGCAAGCGTAACCATCTTTCAACACGGGGTGCCGCAGAAGAAAATATAGAATCCCCGCTCGCATGCCGTCGTTAACCGGCTTATCTGTGTGCTGAACACCATCTTTTTTCTAAACCATGACTATCGACGCTGCTGACATCCAACGCCTCGCCGACCTGTTGCACGGGCAGCGGCTCGTGGTGCTCACCGGCGCAGGATGCAGCACCGAGTCGGGCATCCCCGATTATCGCGGCCCCGAGACGCGGCGCAAGGCCCGTAATCCACTCCAGTACCGTGCCTTTGTAGATGATGAGGCCGGACGGGTGAAGTACTGGTCCCGCAGCGCAGTGGGATGGCCCCGGTTTCGGCAATCGCAGCCGAACGCCGCCCATCAGGCGCTGGCGGTGTTGGAAACGACGGGGCTGGTGCGGGGCGTCATCACGCAGAACGTAGACCGGCTGCATCAGGCTGCCGGGAGCCGCCGGGTGGTGGAGTTGCATGGCGCGCTCGAAGATGTGTGCTGCCTCGCGTGTGGTGCGATGGAACACCGCGACAACGTACAGGGCCGCATCCTTGCGCTTAACCCCGGCTGGGATGCCCAGGCGGTGGACTTCGCCCCCGATGGCGATGCCGAACTGGCGGCGACTACCGCGCAGGCGTTTCAGGTGCCGGATTGCGTAGCCTGTGGCGGCATGCTCAAGCCCAACGTCATTTTCTTCGGCGAAAGCGTGCCGTCCGAGACCGTGGATGCGGCCTGGCGGTTGTTCGATGAGTGTGATGCCCTGCTGGTGGTCGGTTCGTCGCTGGCGGTGTATTCGGGCTATCGGTTTGTGCGCGAGGCCGCCCGCCGCCGCAAGCCTATTGCCATCATTAACCTCGGCGAGACGCGCGGCGATGGCGAGGCGTGGGTGCGCGTGGAGGGACGATGCGGAACGGTACTCCCGGCGCTGGTGGATGCGCTGGGTGCGTCGCCGTCGTCTTTTGCGGCGTGATTTGGGCATGGGAGGGAAAGAGTGTGGGGGTATGGGAGGGGGCGAGTATGGGTGTATAAGGAAAGCGTGTCAGAAACATTCCCACTCCCACACCCCGAAACACCCACACTCCCAAACCTACTTCGCCTTCCCGTTCTTCTTCGCGTGGCCGTTTTTAGAAACCTTGGCCGTCAGTTCTTCGGTCGCCGATCCCCTATAGCGCGTCTCCATCCGGTCGATCAACTCGGTGATCTGGTCGGACGACAGCAACTCGAGGTCGGTGAGGCCGCAGTAGTGCCGGGCCGCGATGATGAGGTCGGCACGGGCCAGGCCGAAGGCGTCGGCGCGCGCCAGCAGGTCGTCAAGCGTGGGACCCACCGGCAACTGTTCTTCCGGCGTCGGCGCTTCGATGACTTCTGGCTCGCTGGTGGTCGGTTTGGGGCCGTCGCCGAGGCGGTCCAGCAGGTCTTTAAACGCGGGGTTGGAAAACTCCATCCCTACCGGAAAGGCGGGGCTGTTCGACTTCACGACGCGGGCGATGCGCACCTGCTCGAAGCCGACGACGCGGACGGATAGTTCCAGCATCACATCGACAAAATATTCGAGGCCGCTCGCCGTCATCGGCAGGACCTGCCCCATCTCGTTTTCCTCGCGCTCCTCGCGGCCCTTCGCGGCAATCTGGTCGGTAATGACGACGCAGGCTCCGCTGTCCACACACAGGCGGCGCAGCACTTCCTGGTACATCATCTGGTCGGCGGCAAGTTCGTCGGCGGTGGGCGTGGCAAGCGGGTTACCGGTGCGGGTGCGGACGGCGTGCAGCGTCTCGCGGTGCTTGCGCCCGAAGTACATCGCCCACGAGTCGAGCGCGTAGCAGCCGTAGCCTTGCGCACGCCCGTCGCCATCTAGGGCCCAGTCGATGAACTCGGGTAGTTCGTCCGGGTGTTGCACCTCAATGGCGTCGAATGTGGTGCCGTCACTGCCGGGCAGCAGGCGGGCCTTGCGTTCGGTATCAAAAAAACACAGGCGGCCCAGACCGGCATCGGCGAGGCTGGCAGCGAAGACGCTTTTGCCCGCGCCTGCGGCTCCGCGCACGGCGACCACCAGGCGGCGCTGCTTCGGGCGGCGGCTCAGGGGATTGATTCGTTGTTGCGGCATGATGACCTCCGTTTATGATCTTGTCATGTTCAAGCAGCCTGCACTCGGTGTTTTTCAGGCTGTGCTCGAAAGAAACGGAGGCGCGGTGACAACCGTGTGTCACCTGGTGAAAATGCTGTTTTTGACGTGCTTACGCGAGGAAAAAGACAGCGACGCCTAGTAGCAGAGCCATGGCGACAAACGCGGCCAGCATAATCAAGGCCTGGGCCACGAGGACACCGAGGGTGGTTTCGTCGGTGGTCAGGAAGCTATCGGTGGTGGCAAATTTGAGGCTGGAAGGCGGATGGACCATAGGATCACCTCATCAGGGCTAGGGGCGCATTTAGGGGTTCGTAAGTAGAGGGGATGGCTACTATTCTTACTATTTTTTGCGTATATACGACGCATCTTGGATCATTTCGCTCGGTTGTTTCCTCCCACTCCCAACTAATCTGCGGGGGCTTTTATGCTCAAAGAGTTCAAGGAATTTGCCGTCAAAGGCAACATGCTCGACATGGCGGTTGGTATCATCATCGGCGCGGCGTTTGGCACCGTCGTCAAATCCTTGGTGGATGACATCATGATGCCACTCATCTCTTCTATCACAGGTGCCCCGGATTTCAGCAATCTGTTTGTGGTGCTTAAGACACCGGCAGAAGCCGCCGGAGTTAATATGGAGTCCATTGCCGCCGTGCGCGAGGCAGGCGGGGTGGCGCTGGGATATGGCCTTTTTATCAACGCCTTGATCGCGTTTCTGATTGTGGCCATCGCCCTGTTTTTTGTGGTGAAGGGCATGAACAAGCTGAAGCGCGAGGAAGAAGCCGCACCTCCGCCCGCGCCGCCGGAACCGTCCGCCGAAGAAAAACTGCTCACCGAAATCCGCGACCTGTTGCAAAAGCAAACCGCAGGCTGAGCCTGTCATTCGGGATTCGTCCGTTTTGGTCCGTCGGTGTTATGAGACCGCAAGGGCTCGTGTCGCGCTATAGGTTTGCACGGAGGTGGTCAATCATCCAGTCGGCGATGTACTCGGCATCCAGCGGGTCGGTAGAAGGATCCCACTGCTCGCCCGAGTAGATGCCCTGGAAACCAGCGCGTTCGGCGGTCTGCACGCACCGGTCGAAATCGAAGGAGGTGTGATGGCCTTCTCCATCGAAGAGCAGCGTTTTGGCCGAGATGAGATGGGTATGCGGAATAAGCCGGGCGAGGGCCTCGTAGCGGTCTGTTCCGTCTGGGAAATTGCCGAAGTCGGCGACCGCATGGAAGTTGTCGCTGGGAATCGCTCCCAGGATCTGCAGCAGCACGTCGAGGTCGGTGGAGATGCCGCCGTGGTTTTCGGTCAAGAGCAGGATGCCATGGGATGCTGCGTAGTCGTTGACCTCGCGCAGCGACTGGACGGACGTCTCCAGGGTACCGTTGCCTGTGTTCGCGCGTATGGAGGGTGCGCCGAGGGTGTGGGCCACATCGACCCATTCCTTCACCAACGCCACACTCGCTTGGCGTTCGTCTTCATCCCCCGCCGCCAGGTTGTAGCGCTGGTCGACCTGGATGTTGATAAGACGCGATTGGGTCTCTTCGATCTTCTTTTTCAGATCCTGCAGATAGGAGTCGTCCTGAGATTCAAAATGCTGGCTCCAGAGTTCCAGGTTGTGTACCCCAAACCGATCTGCGAAGTAAGCCGGGATGTCCGTCAGGCGCAGGAGTGATTCGGTGCCCTCATAGGCGTCGGGCCGTGTGGCGGCGAAGCGAAAGCGGAAGGTGACCGTCGTCAGGCCGATCCGGTGCATGGGATCGGGGCGCGAGCAGGTCGTCAGAAGCTGAGGGCCTGCGGCGAGGGCGGCCAGCGCCGCAGAAGACTTCAAGAAGGTGCGCCGGGTGATGGGGGTGCTCATGGTTTTGCTGCGGGCAGTCATATGGTGCAAGGTCATTGAGGCAGCGAGAACACCACATAGCCTCCCTGTGGGCGCGGATCTTCGGTACCCGCCCCGTTGTCCTGGCGTCCCCATTCGAGCGGGGTGGTGGCGGTAACGACGAGATATGGGCGCCCCCCCACTTCGTAAAGGGCCGGAAGTCCTTCGGTGCCCGTGGGCAGATCACCAGACCAGCGCTCTTCGCCCGTCTCCGCGTCGAAGGCGTAGATCTTGCCGTCTTTGGCTGTTGAGAAGACGAGTCCGGTGGAGGTTACGATCATGCCGTTGCGCTGCGCCTGGGGCACGCCCGTGTCGGTCCCGCCCTCGGCTGCTGCGTGTTGGTCCAGCCCGACCGCCCGTGTCCACTTGATGGTGCCGGTGTTGAGGTCGTAGGCAGTGAGAGACGACCAGGGCGGCCGGATGATGTAGGCATGTCCGAGCCCCCAGCCGTTAATAAAGTAGCGCACATCGTTCACTTCGACGTCCTCGGGGTAGGGAGCCCCGCGTCGGCCGCCCGGTGTAATCACCCAGCGTGCCGCCTGTCCGCCGGGTGCGCCGCCCGTTGCCACAACGGGGCCTGCGGGCTCCTCGACCACCTGCCCGCTTCGGGTGCCGCCGAGGAAGCGGTACAGCCCCCGCACGTCTTCATCGGTGAGGTGCGCAAAGGCGGGCATCTCGCCCTGCCCCGAGCGGACGATCTGCTGGAAATGGTCGAAGCTGAACCGCCGCTCCATGCCGATCAGCGAAGGAGCCACCGCTGTGCCTGACTGAGCCGAGCCGTGACAGGACTGGCAGATCTGCGCATAAAGGTCGCGTCCGCGAAAGATCGGGAAGGCGGAGGGGACCGCATTGCCTTCGGGTTCGGCGTCGCGCCGCTCAAGCCGGGGGTAAAACGAGGGCCAGTCGATGCTGTAGACATACACGATCCCTTCGTCGGGGTTGGAGGCGGTGTTGCCCCAACTGGCCCCGCCGACCGCACCAGGCACCGCCAGCGTTTCGTGTTTATCGGAGAGCGGGGTGAATAGCCCGGTTCGTCCAGCCTGAATCAGCGTGTCGAGGCGGGCTTCCCATTCCGTGCGCTCGTCGGGGGACAAGAAGAAGGGTGTCAGGTCGTCTACCGTCATGTTCTGGCGGGCGAACGGCGGGACTACGGTGGGGAAGGGTTGCGTAGGCCATGCCTGCTCGCCGGGCACCTCGCTGGGCGGGACGGGGCGTTCTTCGATGGGCCATACGGGTTCGCCGGTCTCGCGGTCGAACACGAACAGGAAGCCGTGCTTGGTCGCCACGGCCACGGCATCCATCGCCTCGCCGTCTTTGCGGATCGTGATCAACTGCGGAGCGGCCGCGGCGTCGTAGTCCCACAGGTCGTGATGGACCGTCTGGTAATGCCACAGGCGCTCGCCCGTGCGGGCATCCAGCGCTAGGAGCGAGTTGCCGAACAGGTTGCTTCCAATCCGGTCGGCACCGTAGTAGTCATACGTTGGAGAGCCGGTCGGGACAAAGGCGATGCCGCGCGCCGCGTCGATGGAGATCTCGCCCCACGTATTGACTCCGCCGACGTAGCGGTACGCGTCCTCGGGCCAGGTGTCGTAGCCGTATTCGCCGGGGTGTGGGATTGTACGAAACGTCCACACGAGTTCGCCGGTCACCACGTCGTAAGCACGAATATGGCCCGGAGCCGACAGGTAGTTCTCGCCCGGCGACGAACCGAGGATGAGCAGGTTCTCGAAGATCTTGCCGGGGGTAGAACCCTGAGCCCGGACGACGGTCGCAGGATCGCGGTCCAGCCCCGCGCGGAGGTTGACGAGGCCGTTCTCGCCGAAGGTCAAAATGGACTGGCCGGTGCGGGCGTCGATGGCTTGGAGATAGTCGTTCATCTGGAAGAGCAGGCGGCGATCTGCCCGATCCGCGCTTTCCCAGTAGTTGATGCCTCGGCGAGCAATGCCGCGCAGGTGCGCGTGAATCCAAACCTCTTCGCCCGTGCGGGCGTCCAGCGCGACGAGCGAGTTGTCCTTCGCCAGCACGTACATGACGCTGTCGACGATGAGCGGGTTGAACTGGTACACGTTGTCATCGCCGGTCGGGTAAAACCAGGCCATCTCCAGATTCCCCACGTTCTCTGGGGTGAGCTGAGCAAGCTCAACGTATTTCGACTGATCCGGGCCGCCCCCGTAATCTCGCCACGTCCGATGCTGATCGAAACGAAGCGCCGGGGCTTCGCTGATCTGGTCCGCACAGCCTGCCAGCAACAGAACGGCCAGCCCCATCATCGTCCACTTGCCGAGCCGCTGCGTCAACCAGAGACACCTTGCAGTTGGTCGCCGCATTGCGAAGTTGCTCAAAAGCGATGTGATGCAGCACGAGGCACGAGGACGGGTCGGTCGCGGCATAGAGCAGGGTGGGGCGCAGATGGGGGACAAAGCGACCTAATGATACGTGATGGTGCCAGCATAAACAATGCGGCGGGGGATGCTATGAATTCGACAGCAGGTAAAGGTGCAACGCTGCATATGATGGATATGAAGCCAGCCTACGCTCCACGCACCGTTTCATGGTGATAGCGCCTGGTGATGCGAGAACACATGGCAGCGATACGGCAAGCTAAAGCGTATGCGTTGCGTTCCCTGTCCCTGGACGAGAGGGAGGACCTAACTCCCCGCGATTTATCCAGCACCGCGATTTTGAAGCAGCACTCCGTTCCGAGCCGTCCCAATTCCGCAGGTTTTTCGTTTGAGGATACCGGAGGCGGCGCGTAGCTTAAAACCTTCCGTTTCCCATCCCTAAACCGTTTAATTGCGCGTGGTTGCTCCCGACGTTTTGCCCGTGCTGACGGGCGTGCGCACGCTGCGCCCTCGTTTTCAGAAGGCGCTTATCCTCGAAAACCCAGACCCGGTCCTGGATACGTACTTGCGCGAAGAGGGCATCGAGCCGGATCGCCTGCCCGAGGCGATGACACAGAACGTAGACGCCGTCATCGAGCGGCTGCGCGAGGGACAGCACGACCTGATCTTCAAACGCAGCAAGTTTCAGGTCACCGACGCTGTGCTGCAAGCCTCCGACCACCTTGCCGCCATCATGCTGTGCTGCATTGGCGACGACTCGGTGGACAAAGACGCCTGTGCACGTCGCGGCGTGCTGGTGATGAACGACCCGGTGTCGAACGGGCGGAGCGTGGTGGAGATGGTGCTGGGCGAGATGATCTGCCTGGCGCGGCGCATCTTTACGGCTCATGATGCCGGACGGGCGCACCTGTGGACCAAGGACAACCGCCGCCGCTACGAGTTGAAGGGCAAAAGCGTCTCGATCATCGGCCTCGGTAACATCGGGAAGCAGGTGGCGCAGATGGCGGAGGCGTTTGGAATGCGGGTGTATTTCTACGAGCAAGGCGAGATCGCCCGCGAGGTGGGCACCGCGCTGGGGTGGACGCCCTGCAAAAACCTGACGGAAGCCTTTCGCAAGGGTGACTTCGTGACGCTGCACGTCTCCGCCGAAGATCCGCATGGGCGCAGCAACCGCGACATCATCACCTACGACCATTTTGCGCAGCTCAGCGCCGACTGCGAGACGAACAGCCCCCGCGTGTTCATCAACGCCGCCCGCGGTTTTCTGTACGACCCCGCCGACCTGAAACGCGCCATCGACGAGGGGCATGTGGGCGCGGCGGCGGTGGATGTGTTTCCCGAAGAGCCCGGCAGCAAGATGGACGGCTGGAAGAACCCGTACGCGGGCCTTCCCGAAGTGGTCACGACGCCGCACATCGGGGCGGCCACGCAGGAGGCCCAGCCACGCATCGCCGCGCACATGGCGGGCACCACGCGGCTGTTCAACCGCCAGGGCTTCGTACGCGACACCGTCTTTGCCCCGCGCCATGTCATCGGCGTCGATGCGAACCCGCCGTACTGGGCGCTCACGGTGGTGCACAGCGATGCCCGCGGCACGAAAAAAGCCATCGACGACAGCATCTACGAGGCGGGCGCGAGCAACATCCAGTCGAGCCACCGCGACTTTCCCAAGCTCGGCATTGCCTACGACGTGAGCGCCATCGACCAGCCGCTCTCGGAAGCCCAGTTGCACGATCTGGTTCGGCGTGCCCGCGAGATTTCTGGCGAGGATCATGCCATCCGTTCGGTGCGCCAGTTTCCGGTGGGCACCAGCGACGACCCGGCGTGATGGCAGACCCGGTGCATATGCCGCCGCTCGGCGATCAGGTGCCGGTGGTGTCGGCCACACAGCAGACGCTCGGGAAACGACTGTTGCACCTCATCGGATGGAAGGCAGAAGGCGCGTTGCCCAACCTGCCGAAGTTCGTCATCGCGGTGGTGCCGCATACGTCGAACTGGGATTTCTTCGTTGGTTTGTTCACGCGGATGGCCGTGGGATTTCGGTCGAGTTGGATCGGGAAGCACACCCTGTTTCGTCCGCCGCTAGGGATGGTGATGCGGGCGTTGGATGGTATTCCGGTCAACCGCAGCGCCACGAGCGGTCTCGTAGAACAACTCGTCGAAGCATTTCACACGCGCAACCAGTTGGTGCTGGCGATTGCGCCCGAAGGCACGCGCAAGGAAGTTAGTCGCTGGCGCACGGGTTTCTATCACATGGCGCTTCAGGCCGGGGTGCCCATCGTGCCCGCCTCACTCGATTACCACCGCAAGGTGGTCACCTTTGGCCCGCCGCTGCACCCGTCGGGCGACCGCGATGCGGACTTTGAGGTTCTCCGGGCGTTTTATGCCCCGGCGATGAGGAAGCGAGAAGGTTGAGTTTGGGAGTGGTTGGGTTTGCGAGAGTGGGGGAGAGGGTGAGCGTGAGAAAGGGAGAGGAGCGTGCGTTCAGGAACCAGCGGTTGTTGTATCCGACGCGAGGGGTGTTGTCTCTTTGCTCGATCCCTGGGTCATCGCGAGGAGCTTGCGACGTGGCGATCTCACCCCGTTTGTTTTGCTGATGGAACTGATAGAGGCGGGATTGCCGGAAAGAAAACCCTCCCATACCCCCAAACACCCATACTCCCAAACGTCCCCTCACGGCATAAACGCGCCGAGCGCCTTGCGGGCGCGTTGGCGAACGGTGTTGCGCAGCATCGGTGTCCAGCCGAGCAGGATGCCGGGAAGGCCGAGCGCCATGCGCGTCCAGCGCCAGAAGTCAAATGTGTCGTCGTGCTGAAGGATCAGGCCGTCCTTGAACACAAACGCCGAGGTGATACGGTTCGTCACGGCGCGTCCGGTGGCCGAGTAGGTGTAGCGGGCTTCCCAGCGGGCGCGGCCAGTGGTGTCGTCCGTGTCGAGAATCTCGAAATTCAGTTGCAGGTCTTTGCCGCGTTTGCAGAGCATGGTCCACATCGCCACGGTTTCGTCGTGTGTGAGCGCGCCGAAGACGGGGTCGCTGAAGCGGGCGTCGGGGTGGTAGCAGGCGGCCATGGTGGCGGCGTCGCGCTGTTGAAAGGCGGTGTAGAAGCGGTGGAGCAGATCGGTGGGAGCAGACATCGGCGTGGGGGTTGGTGGTGAGAGGGCTAACGTACGAAGAAGTACCCACCCTTTCCTGCGCGAACGTGCCAACTGGAACATTCCTTGCTGCTCCGTCTTTACGCGGGGCTTGCATGCCGCCGCTGCCAGAATGACCGAACACGCTGCCTCTACCCACCATGCCCACCTATATCTACAAGCGCGAAGACGGAACGACGTTTGAAATTGATCAGCGCATCACCGAAGACGCCCTGACGGAGTGCCCCACCACCGGACAGGCCGTGAAGCGCGTCATCACCGGAGGCACGGGCCTCATCTTTAAAGGCAGCGGTTTCTACCTGACCGACTACGCCCGCAAAGGCGCTAACGGCAACGGCGAAAAGAAAAGCACCGGCTCCGGTGACGCGGCCAAGGCGGAAGCCAAATCCGAATCAAAATCCTCCGACAGCGGCTCGTCCTCCAAAAGCGAAAGCACGGCAGCATAAGGCGTCGTCCTTGCCATCTACCGGTACGCGGCTATCTTTATACGTTCGCCCATTTTATGATGCGGCATCCGCTAGCCATGTTAGGCCGACGGCATCCGCAGAAACCCCGGTAGGTACGATGCTGCAAACGACCGTATCTGAATCGAAGAAACCAAGCGGGGCGAACCGATTCCGTAGGCTGCTAAAAATTATCGCTGCGCTCGTTATCGGTGTGCTTGCGCTTTTATTTATCGTTTTTAAAACCCCCTTCTTTTTAGCGGACATTCGGCCCGCATCCCTCAAAGGGGGGTATGTGCTCCAAAACAACGGGGCGGGCTTTTTAGAGCAGGCGCAACAAGCTCACGGAATGGAGGCATGGGCTGTCGCCGACTCCCTTCGCTATCTGGTACAGCATCAGTTTAATGGAGGGCGGGTGTCTTTTTTGGTGTCTCCTACCGGGGAAGAACGCCTCGAATACGAGTTGGTGAGTTTTCCGCAAGGCGGTTCTTCGCTTTATCGGTCAACCCGTCCAGAGACAGGGTTTTTCCTTGGGCAAGATGAACAGGGCATCTTTCAACGGTCCCAGGGACAACGAACAGATGGCGGCTTTAGCAACACGTTTTTTTATTTAGCCATTGAGCATCTTATCGAGTTTCCGTTTCGGATGCAGTCCGCTACCATTCTCGAACATATCGGCCAACAAACATGGGGGGGCAAGGAATACGACCTCGTTTTTGCAACGTGGAACGACTTCGAGCCGACGCATGAAATGGACCAGTATATTATCTGGATCAACAAAGAATCGGGACTCATCGAGCGGTTTGATGCAACGGGTCGTCAGATTCTGCCCTTTGCCAGGGCTAGCGCCACCTTTATGTATGAAGCAAACGGGGAAGCCATAAAAACGCCCTCCATCATTAGGGTAAACAGAGGCGGTCCTGATGGAACGTTAATCATGGACCTGCATGTTACGAAGAAACCCGATTAGGTTTATACTCATCAGGAGCCTGGGCTTTTGCGCTTGGTATGGCAAAGCGCTCCTGTCCTCCATTGTCCCATCTACCATGAGAGATCCTGCCCGTATCGACGAAATCCTTGACCTGTTGCGCACTGTCTGGCTCAAAAATCCTGATCTGCGACTCGGGCAGCTTGTGGTATCTGCAGCAAATCCCACTGAGCCGTGTCCAAAGGTCTTTTATGTGGAAGATGGGCAGTTATCGAAGGCGTTGCAGCGTATGTTGTCTCAGGATCTGACCGGCTCGGCATAATCCTTTGCCCGGTCGTATTACAAGCCCGCACAAACGCATTCAACATGACGCGAACCCTGCCATCCCTGTGCGCAACACGTAGCATCTGGTTTTTACTGTTGCTCTTCCTAACGGGCGAGTGCCTTGCACAACCCGCTACGTCCATCGAACGCGTGCTCGCGTCGCGTGTGGAGGCGCTTCTGGCGGCCCATCCAAACGTGCCTGGCGTGGCGGTGGTGGTGCTCGACGGCGAAGGGAAAACGGTGGCGGCGGAAGCAGCGGGTGTGTCGGCATCGGGGAGCACGGCAGCCTCGGCTTTTACGGTGGATACGCCCCTGCGCATCGCGAGCAATACCAAGACGTATGTGGCTGCGACGGTGCTGCGGTTGTCGGAAACCGGCCGTCTCGATCTGGATGCTACCCTCGCAGCGTCCATCGACACTTCGTTGGTGATGTTGCTGGAGCAGGGCGGGTACGACCCGGCGCAGATCACCCTGCGGCAGGTGCTCGCCCATTCCGCGGGCTTGTTCGACCATGCGGCGTCCGAGCAATACCTGGCGCGGGTGTTGGCAGAGCCTACCAAGCAGTGGACCCGTGAGGAGCAGGTTGCCTTTGGCATGGAGGTAGGCGCGCCCGTGGGGGTACCGGGGGCGCAGTTTAGGTATTCTGATACCGGCTATATTATCCTGGGACACCTCATCGAACGCGTGACGGGCAACGCGCTGGCGGCGGCGGTGCGGGCCGAACTGGGGCTTGATGGGCTGGGGCTGGCGCATACGTGGTGGGAGATCCACGAGCCACGCCCGGAAGCAGCAGCAGAGCGTGCCCATCAGTACATCGACGGCCTCGACACCTACGACTTTCACGCTTCCCTCGATCTGTATGGCGGCGGCGGGATCGTGGCGAGCGTCCGCGACCTGGCTGCCTTCAACGCGGCGCTGTTTCGCGGCGACGTGTTTGAACACGATACGACGCTGGAGGAAATGATGACCGGCCCGGGCGCCGCCGACCCGATGCGCTACCGATATGGGCTTCAGCGGAGCGTGCCTGCGGGGCAGGAAGCGCTGGGCCACAGCGGGTTCTGGGGCACACTGGTATTTTATGTGCCCGCGCTGGATGTAACCGTTGCCGGAGCCGTGACGGAGCAAGAAGGCTTCGGGGCCTTGTGGCAGTTGATGGTGGGCGTGGTCGCTCAGATGAACGATACAGGTGGTGCCTCAGAGGACTGAGGCGCTTGTGGTGGCTGGTGTTTTCTTGTTGTACCTTCGTTCCTCCAGGCACGTTTAGCGTGTTTTTCCGTCGGGTTTGACACCTTTGCTTCTCCTTGTCATCCCGGGCGAAGCCGAGGCACGAGGGCGTAGCCCGACTGACGTACGTAAATCTCGTCGTACGCAGCTATTCCCTTTCGTTGAAATTCCTCACATGCGTTTAGCTCCGCTTCGCTCCGTGACACGAGCCAAAGGCGACTGGTGAAATAATCTTCCGTTGGTCGATTTGGGATGACGTAAAAGTGTGTCATTCACAAAAGGAAAGTGCTCTAGATTGCCGGATCTTCAGCGACCAATTGGTTGCGGACCCCAACCCGTCGTTTCAGACGTGTGAGCGTATGAGCCCTCTATTAGCAACACACCCATGCCCCTAAGGAGAAAGTCCGTTTTACGAATCCAGACGTTTGCGTTATTCAGCCTGACGTATGGGGTGGTCGGCCTGTTCTGGGAGTATCTCGAATTGGGGTATTTCTCCCTGGAGGGACCCGCAATCGGGGTGGTGGTTGGATTAACGTTGGCGGCTCTGGAGGAGACCCGGATCGGACGCGTCACGCGTGCTATGCCGTTGACCAAGGCCATCGTGGTAAAAAGCGCGCTGTATTTGGCGGTCCTTGCCATTCCGGTGCTTGTCACCGGGTTTATTGGAGGGCTGTTACAAGGATCAGAGGTCCGCGAGTTTTTCGAGTGGATGGTGTCGGGAGATTTCCTGCTGACGTCGCTCCTTATCTACCTGATCCATGTCGTTGTCTCCTTCGCCCGGAATCTGAACCGGCTGCTCGGCCCCCGCACGCTGCTTCGGTATCTGCGGGGTACGTATCACCGGCCGCGTGTCGAACGGCGGGTGTTTATGTTTCTGGATATGAAGTCGTCTACCACCCTCGCCGAAACGCTGGGAGGGCGACAATATTTCTCGCTCCTGAACACGTTTTTCCGGGATATTTCAGACCCGATCCTGGAGCGGGACGCCGAGATCTATCAGTATATCGGCGATGAGGTGGTGCTTACGTGGCCCGTGGACTCCGGCTTTCGGGACGCGAACTGCATCCGCGTATTTTTTGAGATCTTGGCGGAGATCGAGCACCGCCGGGCCTATTACGAAGCCGAGTTTGGGCACGTGCCCGCGTTTAAGGCGGGGCTTCACTTTGGGGATGTGATCACGGCAGAAATAGGGGATTTAAAGAAAGAGATTGTCTACAACGGAGATGTCTTAAACACGACGGCCCGTATCCAATCCCTGTGCAATCAATACGACCAGTTGTTGCTTGCCTCGGAGGAACTGGTTGCCGAGTTGGAACTGCCGAAATTCCTTGCTACCAAATCCCTCGGCCCCGTGGAACTCCGGGGCAAAGCCGAGCCCCTTCCGCTCGTCGCCCTTTTTCCACGTTGAGGCTTTAAAATTAAGTATATTGACACCGCCTGAGGTAGGTGTTATGCTAAGTCAGGTCACTCCGTAGGATTACAAGTTAGTTGCTGGAATACTGCTCCTTTTCAGTTATAACTATATCCATGTCTGAAAACGCTTCCTTCAAGATTGAAATATTCGAAGAACACCAATTTGTTTATTTTCAGCTTAATGGTGATATAAACAAGGAGGAATTGGAGCGCATGAACCAAGCCCTCAGAGACCATCCTAGTTATCAATATTCATACGATGGAATATTTGATTTTCGTAATGGAAAATGGGCCATGAAAATTGAGGACTTCCTCGAAGAGAATAGAAAGATTAAACAAATTCTAAAAGGCTTCGACGTTGGAAAGTGGGCCGTTCTTGTTGCGTCTCCAAAAGAAACAGCCTACAGCATGTTATGGTCACGAAACTTACAAAATGCTTATCAAGATGGTGTCTTCTCCACGACTGAAGGCGCTGCTACATTTCTGAACAGAAATCATGCGTTTATCCTGAAAGTAATTAATGAAGTGAGCGCTCCCGAACGCAACTAACCCGTGGATGAACCACCGTTATACACTCGCTAGTCGGTGCAGTCATGCTGTGGTCTACTCCTCGTCCCCAGTGCTGCGCCGGGTGTATACACGCCGATTATCCTTTTCGTTAGACGTCGCTGAAAAAGACCTTCTTGACATTTCATGAGCACACCGGAGCCTATCTCTGCCAAGAACAACACCACGAGCGAGCTACTGCATATTAGCGAAGCGATCCTTCATGCCATCTGTTCGCATGACGAGGAGGCGCTTTCTTCGTATTTAGCCGCCGATTTTGTGCTCATGAGTGGGGCCTCCCGCCAAGACCGCGCATCATTCCTTGAGGGCGTAGGAACGGCTGACTTTAAAACGCTCCAGGCAGGCTTTGAGGCTATTGAGGTGGAATGCTGGGGTGATACGGCTGTGGTTGCAGGCGTGCAGCGCGTTGAAGTGGAGCACGGCCCCGGGTCTATCGTTTCACGGGTGGGGTTCACGGATGTGTTTGTGCAGGAGCAGGGGCGCTGGTTGTTGCGCGTGGTCGTGAGCACCGAGCTACCAGGAGCCGTGTAACCAAATGTGCAAGCCGCAAGTAAACACTGCCGGGACACATTGGTGCTTCCAAAGCTCGCTGTATCTGACGTTTATCATTACCTGGTACAGGTAAAGGCAAGGGCTTTTAGAAGTAGATCAACCATGAAAAACATGAAACGGGCGCTGCGGCGTCATCATTACCAGCGTATCAAGCGGGCACGGGCAGGCTACTGGTCGGGCTATGCGGCGCACGCCGGCAAGCCGCAGGGCATGGTGGCTTCAAGCCCGTGTCGGTGTTCGGGGCCGTGTTGTGGCAACCCGCGGCATCACTTTGGCGAAGCCACCGTGCAAGAGCGGCGGCAGGCCGGTTTTGATAGCTCAGCACTGGTGGAGGTAGGGGCGTAGCGCGTGTGCCTGCGCAGGAGATTGCGTATCATGCCGGTGGTGTTTCCTCATTTCCAAACCCCTCCCGCCATGAACACCCCGCGCCAAACCGGTTGGCTTTTCGCCGCACTTCTTTTCTTCGTCTTCTGCCCGCCCGAAAGCACCGCCCAGGAGGTGGTTTTCTTCGATGACTTCGCGGGTGACACGCTGGACCGCAGCAAGTGGAACGTGATCGTCACCGGGTTCTGGGTGAACAACGAGCAGCAGGCCTACGTGGACTCGGAAGAGACGATTTATTTTGCCGACGTAGACGGGGCCGAAAACGGCGCGCTGGTGTTACATCCGCGCTGGCGGCCGGGCCACGAAACCGCCGAAGGCCGCACATTCGACTTCATCTCCGGGCGCATCAACACGCGGGGAAAGTTCGATGTGACGCACGGCAAGCTGGAGGCCCGCATCAAGCTCCCCGACGCCGAAGGCGTATGGCCGGCGTGGTGGGCGCTGGGCAACGGGCGCTGGCCCGACACCGGCGAAATCGACATCATGGAATACGTCGGTGAGCCGGACTGGACGGGCGTGGCGCTGCATGGCCCCGGTTACTCGGGCGAGACGCCCATCGTCAACAAGTTCTTTTTCCCGCCGACGGAGGATGTCACGTCGTGGCATGTCTACGCCGTAGAGTGGAGCGCGGACGAACTGGTGTTTCTCGTAGACGACCGCGTCGCGTACCGCGCCACCCGACCCATGATCGAGCACTACGGCGAATGGCAGTTCGACACGCCCAAGTTTCTCATCCTGAACTTCGCGCTGGGCGGAGCCTATCCGTTTAAAACCAACGGCATCGAGGAACCCTACAACGGCCTGCCCGCCGCCACCGTCGAACGCATCAAGAACAACGAAATTGCGATGTATGTGGACTGGGTGCGCGTGACGCAGTAAGCCTACTGGATGCCCAGGCCCACAATAAAGTCGAGGATGAGGGTGCCGCTGCCCGGGTTGTTCTTGTCGCCGCCTTGTTCGGGGTCGTATTTATAGCCGCGCACGCGCAATTCGCCCGGTGGATTGACGGTGACATTTGGGCTGACATCCACCTCCTTGCGCAACCCGATGGGACGGCTGAGCAAATCCGTGTCGGCGGGCCGGAACAGCAACGCCGCTTCCAGTTCGGACGACGGGGTGATTTCAAAGTGGTAATAGTCGCCCCGCACGTCGATGTAATCCGTCCATTCGGTTTGTCCGTTGAACAGGCGGAGGGACACGAGATAGGTCTGTCCATCATTCACAAAGAGGGTCGCTCCGCGCTCCCCGTTCACCAGCCCGTTGTCATTGCCCAGGCCCGCCCCAGAACCGCCGATGCGTAGCGTGGCCGAGGTGATCACCGGCAAATCGCCAGGCCCGAGCGGTGGGGTCACCTGCACCGGAAAGGTCACCTCGGCCAGCGGTGTCACGCCGAGGCCCTGGTTGTTCTTCACCTCTTGGTCGTAGAACGTGAGTTGGACCTGCACCTGCCCTTCGCTTACGGCCAGCCGGTTAAAGTCGACGCGCACGTTATAGGCCAGCCCTACGGCGAGGTCCGCCCCGAGGAGTTCTTCGCCGTAGTCGCTTTCGCGGTCCGTCACGTCCCAGTTAACCTCGCTGAGGCCGCTGATGGTGTAGCGCACGAGGTAATGCTCGGCATCGCCGGGAATCTGACGGTCGGCGATGTTGATGCCGCGCGTGTTGTAGATCTCCACGCGGCCGGTGTATTCAGCCTTGGGATCGAGAAAGAGGGTGTCTACCTCGGTGACCTGCCCGTTGTTAAGGCGAATCTGGGCAGACTGCGTACGGGTTTCGTCAGCGCGAATGTCGCCCAGGCGCGTCAGCCGCAGAACAACACGTTCGATCGCTTCTGGGTCGTCGTCTTCGAGGGAGCCGCTGTCACAGCCTGCTACCCAAAAGGTCCCCCAGGCACAAAACAGCAAGAGGCAACCACGTACAAGCATAGCTGAAATTGTTCGAACCAAAACAGGAAACAACCAACCATGCTAGCGGCGAATCTGGTCATTTTCAAGGCGAATACGCGGCCCTCTGGCGTTATCTGAAGGGTAACGTGGTTGCTGGTTTCAGGGCGACGGCTTCAGAGATGTGGCAGCCACGGTGGCACCTGGGAGCGGCAGGTGCAGGGTGGCAACGGCAGGTTGGATCGCGGTGCCTTCGGGAAGCAGCCGCTGTGCATTCTTGAGGGCCGTTGCAAAAGCGGGAATAAAGGCGCGGGGATCGGTGGAGGACACGCGTTCTTTGTCGCCCTCGTAGAATTCCGTTAGGGTGTGCTCCGTAAGGCCCCATTGCAGTTCCATCTGGTCGAACGTCATGCGCAGGCGCAGCGGTGTAATGCGTCCCCATTCTCTCCCCAGCCGGTCCGAGATCATGTTGTCCAGAACGAGCGGGTCCTCGTTGCCCGGTGGATGATAGAGCACCACGCTATGACCCGGAATATCAGGAAGGCGAACGATGGCAATCCGAAGCCGGTGCGCCGGGATGCCCAGCAGCCGCAGCGAGACGTAATGCGCCATCGCGAAGTCGTCGCAGTCGCCCCGGCCCCGCAGCAGCGTTTCGATGGGCGACTGCCAGTAATCATTGCCATCCTGGAGTCCGAGGTCGGAACCGGCGCGGATGGTGCGGGCAAAAAAGGCGCTCACGGCGTGGACTTTTTCGTGTTCGGTGCCGTGCTGCTGTTCGTTGATCAAGTGCTCCCAGGCCGTGAGCCGCCGCACGGCCTTGCGGCCCGCCCGTTCCGCGGCTTCGGCTTTTAACGAGGCCGGAATCGTGAGGTGACCGTCTGTGACCATCGGGGTGCCTGTTTGAAGTAGGTCGACGAGGGTTTGGCGGGCGCGGTGCACCGTGATTTCGTTCCTGAACCGGCTCTGGGTGAGGGAAAGGTCGTTGCGCGCATAGCGGCTCGCTTTTGCTACATGGTCTTCCCATGGGGTCTGTAGGTAGAGGTCGTGGAGCACCATCGATGCAAAGTCGGCCCATCCGGTTTGCGGGTTCATGAGATAGGCTTGTGCCGGAGCAGGCAGGTCGTGCCATGCGGCATCCAACTGCTGGTATTCGTCGGCGGTGATGGCATAGCGGTCTTGCAATGCTGTGTTCAGGTCTACCTGTTGGAACAGCGCATTAAACGAATCGGCGGCGGCGCTGATGGTGGCGGTGTCTATTTCGGGCTGGGCCGTTGCAGAAGGGGTAACCGTTACCAGGGCCAACAGGCACAAAAAAAGCTTCTTCATGGGAGATCTCCACACCGTATGAAACAAGGCGCCGAGCCCGGTCAGCGGGCTCCGTGCGCGGGTCTGGAGAAAGGATAGAAGGCGTAGCACGCCGGCCCGCTACGCAGGCTGCCAATACCTATGCGGGATATGCCAGGGCCGTGCAGGATCTGCCAAACATGGTGCAAAACCTGCCAGAACGGGAAAAAACGCGGAAAAAGGGGCTAGGCCGATGGAAGGAAGGGACTTTAGTCTGTGCTTGTTGGGGCCGGGGTTTATACGGATTCCATTAGATGATGTCGGGATAGTGAGGCGGCTTCCTACTGCGTTCCCTCTCCCTTGATGGGAGAGGGCTAGGGTGAGACGTTGAACCAAGTCAAGCGTTTTCGTTGGCGTATTTCTCCCTCGCTCTGTATTCCCTTCTATGGGGAAACCGAAGTTTCACGCAGTAAATGACCAGACGAAACAGGACGCAACCGGGCGTCAGCGTCAGGGCTTTTTGAGCAACTCGGAAGGAGCCATGCCATAGGCTTCGCGGAAGGCCCGGGCAAAGGACGACGTGTTGCTGTAGCCAACGGCAAAGGTGATCTCAGAGACGGTCCCGGCCTTCTGTTCCAGGAGCTGCTTGGCGCGGTCCAGGCGCACGGAGCGGATGTAGGCCGCCGGGGTGCAGTCGAGCAATGCCTTCAGCTTGCGATAAAGTTGGCGCTCACTCACACCCAACGCGCTGCACAGCGCCTCTACCTGAAAGTCCTCCTCGGCCAGATGGTCTTCCACGATGGTTTGCAAGCGCTGGATAAACACCTCGTCGAGCGGGGTCACCGCCACGGCCGAGGAGGTAATGCGCTGGGAAAGGGGCGCGGCGTTGAGGAGCTGTTGCCGCATCTCAATCAGTTTGCGCACGCGCACCTTCAACTCGCGGGAACTGAACGGTTTGGTGAGATAGGCATCAACGCCGGACTCCAGCCCTTGCAGCTTTTCTCCTTCGGTGCCCTTGGCGGTGAGCATCACGATGGGGATGTGGCTGGTCACTTCATCGGCGCGAAGCTGCTGGGCCAGCGCATAGCCATCCACCTGGGGCATCATCACATCGCTGATGATGAGGTCGGGCACCACCTCTTTGGCGAGGGCAAAGCCTTGCGCTCCGTCGGCGGCTTCGAGCACGTGGTACGACGCCTGCAGGTGTTCGCAGATGTAGGCGCGCATGTCGGCGTTGTCCTCCACCACGAGGAGGATGGGCTGGTCGGTGTCAGGTTGGGCGTCGGGGGATGAGAGGGCCGCAGGAGCCTCGTCTGTCTGGCTGGCGGGTGCTGGTTCCGGGGCGGAAGCCATAGGCACCACTTGACCGTCAGAGAGATGATCGGTACCCAGTGGTAAGGACACCGTCACAACCGTTCCAAGCCCTTCCTTCGAGTTGACGTCGATGTGGCCGCCGTGGAGTTCTACGAGGTCTTTGGTGAGCGCGAGACCAATGCCGGTGCCTTCATAATCGCGGGTCGTTCCCGAGGCGACCTGGTAGAAGCGGTCGAAGATGTGCGGGAGTTCGTCGTCGGGAATGCCAATGCCGCTGTCGCGCACTTCGATTTCCACATAGGCTGCGCCGTTGTGCGATGCCCGCCGCACCCGCGTCGATACCTCGCCACCATCGGGGGTGAACTTGAGGGCGTTGGAAACGAGGTTCACGTAAATCTTCTCCAGCTTCTCGGGTTCGTAGTACACCTCAATGGGGTCGTGCTCGGCGAAAAAGCGAAGCCCCAGTTGGCGGCGTGCAGCCAGCGACTCGAAGGCGCCCGACAGCCGACGCAAAAAGGGGACGATGTTGGCTTTCTGCGCCCGCAGCGACATCTTCCCGGCCTCCAGCTTGGCCACATCCAGCAGTTGGTTGATCAGTTGCTGTAACCGGCTGGTGTGGCGCATCGCCATATCGAGCCGCTTGGCGTGATGCTCGTTGGTAAGCTCCTCCTGCAAGGTTTCGATCTGCCCCAGAATCAGCGTCAGCGGAGTTCTGAACTCATGGGTAATATTGGCGAAGAAGGACGACCGCATCTCATCCAACTCGCGCAGGGAGGCGGCTTCGATCTGCTTGATGTGCAACTCGTTTTTCAGCCGCAGCGCCTCTTCGCGTTGCCGGGCTTTCTCTTGTTCTTTTTTCAGCAACCGCTGGCGTTGCACCCGCGCCGCGCCGAGCAGCAGCAGCACCCCGCCCAATACATATATGCCGTAGGCCCACCACGTTCGGTGCCACGGCGGGGCGATGCGGAAACGGTACGTAGCCTCGGTGCTCACCTGCTCGTAGATGTTTTGGGCGCGCACCCGAAAGGTATAGTCGCCCTCGGGGAGGTTGGTGTATTCTTTGGCCGTCTGGTCGGTCCACGCCGACCACTGGGGATCAAAGCCCTCAAGCAAGGTCTGAAACCGGAGCCGCTCGGCGTCTTCGTAGCTCGTGGCGGCATATTCGAAGCGCAGGTTGTGGGACGCATAATCAAGGTTTAAGGCGGGTACAAGTGCCGTCGCCGTGCCGCCATACACCAGCGAGTCTGCTCCCGCGACTACCTGCCGAATCAGGGCGGGATAGGGGGCGGCGTGGTTGAAGGTGTTGCGTGAGTCATAACGAATCAGACCCTGCGTCCCGCCAAACCACCGCACCCCGCCTTCGTCGGCATACACGGTGTTGATGGTGGTCTGCTGAAACCGTCCAAACGGAGCGCGTTCCCAACGGAGGCCGCCTTCGTTGGTGGGTGTTCCCAGGGCCATGCCTTGTCCCAAGGCCCACACCGCGCCGTTGGGGTCTTCCCAAAACGTGCGTTGCCCGTCAAGCAAGGCGGCGGTGAAGGCGGCGTCTTCCACAAACTGGTTTGAGGAGGCATCAAAGCGGTATACCGTTTCGGCCATCGTGGCATACACCGTCCCTTCAATCACTTGCACCGTGGCACCGCCTTCGGGAAGACCCTGCGCCTTCCCAAAACGGTTAACCTGTACCTGGTCAAGTGAGGCTTCGCCGGGGAGAAACCGAAGTTGCACGACGCCCGTCGCCTCGGTGCCCGCCCACACGGTACCGTCTGCGGTTTCGGCAAGGCTGGTGACATCATCTTGCATTGCAGGCACGGGGCCGTGGTCGTGCCATCCGTCGGGGGTTCGCTGGAGCAGGGTGAGTCCATAGCGGTGCCCCACAAACACCTGCGCCGGATTTTGCGGGGAGTGGTGGAGCGCAAAGGCTTCAAAATCTTTGTTGACCGAGGGGCGGACGGGATCCACTTCCTGCCCACGGATGCCATACACGCCATTGTCGGTGGCGACCAGCAACACATCTTCCACCGGGAGCATGTCTCTGAACTCGGTGGCCGGAAGCGCAACGGGCGCAAAGGTGCCCGTGCTTGGATCCAGAAAACGTACATCGGTGGCCGTGGACACATACAGCCGCCCTTCATGTCGTTCGATGCTGGTTACGGTGTTGGCGAGCCCGCGCCCTTCGGCAAAAAGGCTAAACGGCCCGGTGGCCTCGATGCGGGCGAAGCCGGTGTTCAATGCCAGCCATTGCACCTCGGGCCGGGCCGGGTCTACATGAACCGAGATCACGATGTTGTCTGGCAATCCCACCGTCTGATCAAGCGTATGGGCTACCCCGCCGTCCCGCTCCAAGATGAAGGCCCCGCCCAGGGTGTTCAGGAGCCATCCGTCGGGTAGCACCGCGCCCGGCATATACAGGTCGTTTTGCTGCAAGTAGGCGTCGGCTTCGGTTTCGAAAGGCTGGAAGGTGGTGCCGTCATACAGAAACAACCCCTGCGTTCGGGAGCCCACCAAGGCCCGGTCTTCGTCATAGGGGAGCATGGCGTAGAGGCGCTCGTTGGCAAACTGCGCGCCGCCGGGGGCCAGGGCAAGGGAGTCTCCTTGGATCCGAAGCAGCCCTACGTCCCACTGGCGGAGGTAAAACGTGTCTTGCCACACATACCCGCCGTGGTAGTTGTTGCCCAACTCCCAGGTCTGCATGTGTCCTTCCTGGTAGGCGGGCGACGACGCATCGGTGGAAGGCGTCCAGCGAAACAGGAAGTTGGTTCCGAAATAGACGCTCTCGCTGGTGACGCGAATAATCCAGACATCGCTGAAGGTGCGGGCGTCTTCGGGAACGAGCGGTAACAGCGAGGCGAGGTGCATTTGTCCTAGGCTATCGGGCACCAACACGCCAATATCGCCCACGCCGCCGGCATAGATGCGCCCGTCGGGGCCTTTAGCCAAAGAGGCGCACCGTCCCTTGTTGTCGAACGGGATCAGCCGCCACGAAACCCCGTCGTACTCCAAAATACCCTGGTCGTTGGCGAGATACAGGACCCCACGGTCATCCTGCGCCATCGACCAGATTTGAGGGGCGGCCCCGTAGTCTTTCGGAAGCCAGGTCGTGACAATCGGATCGCCACGCTCAGATTGGGGCTGTGCCTCGGCGGCCTTCGGAAGCTGCACCAAAAGCAGCACAAAGCAGGCCAGCGCAGGGAAAAGGCGACAAAGTGATGTTGAAGCAGGGCGCATGGGGAAGAGGAATCGCCAAAGGCTCGTGCGGAATTTCTGAAGCAACGAGTCATGATTGGTAAGGCCCAACGATAGGAACTTTCCCTAGTCTGTGCAAACTGAAACGCACGCGGTCATGGTTTCGACAAGCACGGGTGCCGGTCATTGCGATTGGGGAGGGCAGGCGCTACACTAAAGGGCACCTTTCACCCAAATCCCCAGGCTCATGGGCGCTTATCAATTTGTGCGGGTCGGTCGGCACTTCATCAACCTTGACCAGATTCGCTACGCCGACTGGTACAAGGAAGAACCCCGCGTGCAGCTCTACTTTGCCGATGGCGAAACGCTGGCGCTGACGGGCGACGACGCCACCCGCATGGCACAAATCCTCGACCGCATGGCGGGATAGGATTCATGGACCCGGCCGAACGAGACCGCCGCCGTCCGGTATGGATCGCCCTCGCCGATTTGTGGCTCGATACCGAAATCACGGAGCCCATGCTGCGGCACATTGCCGGGGTGTTGCGGGCGTCGGGCTACGACCGGGCGACGCTGCGGGCCATCTATCTCTATGAGGTCGCACCGGTGGTGTACCGCAACCTGCTATCGGTCGCCGGGGTGTGGGGTGGGTTCGACGAAGTGTGGCTGTGCGCCGAAGCCGAGCGATGGGTAGTTCGGCGGAAGGCATCGTGGATCGTGCGGCGGTGGCTGCGCCTCAAAAAGCCGCTCATGACCTACGCCACCGACGCGCACTGGCACATCCTGATGAACCTGCTCGATGCAGAAGAAGGCGGGTCGTCTACAGCCGCCGCATCACCCCGATGATCCGGCCAATGATGTAGCAGCCCGCGTCGTTGGGGGCGAACGTGCTTTCCGTGTACCGGCGGTCGGCGGGGCGCAGGTGGAGGCGGTTATTGGTGAACTCAAAGTAGCGGGCGAGTAAGGTCTCGCCGACCAGGCACGCCACCAAGTCCCCACGCCGCACGTCCTCCCACGACATCTCTTCAATCAGTAAGAAGTCGCCCTTGCGGATGCCATCGCCGTTCATGCCATCGTCGCCTGCTCGGGCAAGGAGGCAGCGGTCGTCGGGGTTGCCAAAGACGCGGTTGACGAAATACGGGTCGACCACAAACGTGCCCTCAGGACGGTGGCGCAGGCGCTGCGGGGCGTCGCTGGATGTGCGGCTGATGACCGTGATCTTCGGCACCTCATCGCGGTCGAGCGCATAGGCGTCGGCCTGGTCGGTGAGGCGGATGCTACGGGCCTGGTTGCGCACACGGACGATGTATTTTTTGGCCTCCAGCGCGTCGAGGTGTTTCGAGACGCCATTGGTGGAGGTGATGCCCACCGCCTCGCCAATCTCCTTCAGCGTGGGTGGTTTGCGGTGCGTGCGCAGAAAGGTGCCAATGAAGTCGTAGATCGCGCTTTGTCGTTCGGTTAAGGGGGGTCGCATGAGTATTTACACGGAGAAAGCCGTCAGGGAGGAGTATATGTGCACATTAAAATACGAACGATTCTATTGAGATGGTGGATATTTTTTCACTTATATCTTTGCACATGGTGAAATGATTTTCATGAGGCGAAAATATCTATATGTGACGTAATGTTGTGGTTATATGTGACAGCTATTTCTCATAAGGAAAATCGCAGTAAATGGGCTAAAATTGCAGAAAATGTTTGCATTTAGAGGTGGGTGGTGTACATTGGTGGCGAGTGGGGAAAAGTGGGGAACTCACCCAGCCTTCCTGACCAGCGTGGGGAAGGCTGGGGAGTCCCCTCTTCTTGTCTTTATATGTTATGGCCGGTTTTAAGGGACATGCGGAATACTCTGTAGACAGTAAGGGCCGGGTTGCGATACCGGCCAAGATGCGGAGTGCTTTGAACCCGGACGCCAACAGCACCTTCACCATGACGCGGGGCTTTGACAAGTGTGTGTTCCTGTATCCGTTGGACCGATGGAAGGAGATGGAAGAGGAGATCGGAAGCCTGAGCACCTACGACCGCGAAGCCCGCGCCTTCACCCGCCGCATCATGATGTGGGCGGATGAGGTGACGCTCGACAGCCAGGGCCGCATCAGTCTGACCAAGCAACTCGTCGAGTTTGCAGGCATCAAGGACAAGGCCATGATCCTCGGCGCGTTCGACCGCATCGAGATCTGGGATCCGGAAGCCTTCGAAGCCTACCTCAACGAGGAGTCGGCGGACTACGAGACCCTGGCCGAGAAGGTGATGGGCATGTAAGATGGGTACCCCCGCTGCAAACGATGACGCTGAACACCAGGATATAAAGCAAGGCAGCGCGGGCGATCCGCTGCGATACGCGACGCGCTACCATGCACCTGTTCTTTGCAAGACTGTTGTTGCTTCTCTCCTCACCGATCAGGCAGGCTGTTATATAGATGGCACGCTCGGCGGTGGCGGACACAGCGCGGCACTACTCGATGCCCTGGGGTCTGAGGCCACGGTGATCGGGGTCGACCAAGATGCCGATGCGCTGGCGGAAGCCGAGGCGCGGCTAGCCGCCGAGATCGAACGGGGACGCTTCCGCACGCTGCGGGGCAACTTCGGCGACTTGGAGCGGCTGTTGCTCGACGACGGCATCGACGCCATCGATGGGCTGCTGCTCGACCTCGGCGTTTCGTCGCACCAGTTGGACGCGGGCGAACGCGGGTTCAGCTTCCAGGCCGAAGCGCCACTCGACATGCGGATGGATAGCCGCCACGGAGTCTCGGCTGACGAAGTGGTCAACCGATGGAGCGAAAGCGAACTGCGGCGGGTGCTGCGGGCCTACGGCGAAGAGCCTCGGGCCGGGCGCATCGCGCAGGCCATCATCAAGGCACGTCCGGTTCCCACAACCACGGCGCTGGCCAACGTGATACGGCGCGTGGTGCCCACCCGCGAAGAGGTCAAAATCCTCGCGCGGGTTTTTCAGGGCATCCGCATCGCCGTCAACGGCGAGCTGGAACGGCTTGAGCAGGTGCTGGCGAGTAGCGTGCGGTTGCTGCGTCCCGGCGGGCGCATCGTGGTGATGAGCTACCACTCGCTCGAAGACCGGCGGGTGAAGCGGTTTCTGCGCTACGGCAACCTCGACGGCGAGCCGGTGCGCGACTTCTACGGCAACCTGATTACGCCGTGGAACGAACTGACGCGCAAGCCCATCGAGGCCAGCGCCGAAGAGATTGCTGCCAACCCAAGGGCCCGAAGCGTGCGGCTACGGGTGGCAGAGCGACGCGAGGAGTAGCGTGCTGCGCCCGCGTCATTGATTTAGCGGCAAAGCCGAAAACCTAATGACAGCCCCGCAGGAGCGAATGACAACAAAAGACGGTCCCGTAGGGGCCTAATGACTACCGAATAAATAGGCTGACAGCCGAAAGCTGATAGCCAAGACCCATAAATCCATGAACAAGCTTGTTGAACCCACCATGCTGCGATGGTTAAGTGTCGGCGTGGCACCGCCCTCGCATCAGTTTCACCAGGGAACGCCGACGTTCCGTCGGGTGCGGCCGCGGTCGTTGTGGCTTCGCCAGTTAAATCTCGACGCCCTGGAGGCGCAGGTGGCCGCCGAGGCGCGAACCACCCGGTTGCTTTCCTCCTGGCTGGCTGCTGCCTAGGTGTTACTTCATGCCGACTCCCAAAACCAAAACGCGCCCGCCCGCCCGCAAAGTAGCGAACCGCGCCGTCAACAATACGGCGCGTCGCAAGCAGCGGGTCGCCAAACGTCCGTCGTCGCACACGGGTTGGTCGGGGTGGGCGTGGCGGGCACGGCCGGAACGGGCCGACTTGCCGGGATGGAGCGAGGTAGATGGAAAAGGTCCGACGCTCAAGCAGCCGCAGGCCGGGACGTTCCTGCAGCGCATGTCGATGAAGCGGTTTGGGGTGTTGCTGCTCTTTGTGGCGGCAGGCTTCACGGCGTACATCGGGCATGTGTATGCCACGCAGGAGTTGGCCGTGGAACTGCAACGCGCGCAGCGCGAGAACATGCGGCTCCACCTGAAGCACAACCAACTCAAGGGTGTCTTCGATCAGCGCACCGGACCGGCGGTCATTCACGACCGGGCGCGTTCCCTCGGGCTGGAAGAAGGCATCGCCTTTGGGCCAACCATAACCATTGATGAATAGGCCAATGATGCGCGACGACCGAGACGCTCTCATTGGCCCTGCAATAAACAATTACGTGCGCTGCGCACCGACCTTCGTGATTCACCGACTTGAAAACCAAAGATCAAATACTCGCCCGGATGTATGTGGTGCTGACGCTGCTCAGCCTGCTTCCGGTGATGGTGGTGGTGCAGGTCGTGCGGATTCACCTCGGCGAGGGCAGCACGTTGCGGGAGCAGGGCCGCAGTCAGGCCCATACGCAACGCGAGATTCCCGCGATGCGCGGAGCCATCGTCGACCAGGCGGGGCGCACACTCGCTGTCAACGCCGCCCGCTACGATGTTGCCATTGACCCCACGGTCGAGGGTTTTCGGGCGGTAGAAGCATCGTTCTTTGAAAGACTGTCAAAGCTAACCGGGATCCGGGAAAGCGTCCTGCGCGGACGCATGGACCGGACCAACAGCCCGAAGTATGACCTGCTGGTACGCAACATCAGCGTGCGGGCGCAGGAAGCCATCGATTCGTGGGACATCCCCGGCGTGATTCTGGAGCCCAAGTTCGCCCGGCGTTATAACTATGACGCCACGGCGGCGCACCTGCTCGGCCATGTGAACACCGACGGCACGGGCATGAGCGGGTTGGAGAAGCAGTACGAGGCGTTCTTGCACGGCATCCCCGGCAAGCGCTCGTTTCAGCGCGACCGCAACAAAAACCTGAAGGCCGATGTCGGCGGCACCGAGGTTGATCCGCAGCATGGCGAAACGCTCGTGCTCACCATCGACCTCGTGCGGCAGACCATCCTCGAAGAGGAACTGGCGCGGGGCGTGGAGATGAGCGGCTCCAACTGGGGCACCGCCGTCGCCATGAACCCGCACACCGGTGCCATCATGGCGCTCGCCAACGTGCCGACGTACAACCCTAACCGGGTGACCGGCAACACGGCGCGTCGCCGCAACCGGGCGCTCGTCGATTATATGGAGCCGGGCTCGACGTTTAAACTCGTCAGCTCCGTTGCTGCCATTGAGAAAGGCGTGGTGGCGCTCGGGGATACCATCGACACCGGGCAGGGCTACGGCGTGTTTGGCGGACGCGGGATGCATGACACCCATGCGTATGGGCGCATTCCGTTCCGCGAAGTCATCGCCAAGTCGAGCAACGTGGGCATGGCCACCGTCGCCGAGCGGCTGGAAGCAGGCGACCTCTATCAGTACGCGCGCAACCTCGGCTTCGGCAACCCGACGTGGATCGACTTGCCGGGTGAAGTGCAGGGTACGCTGCACCGTCCTTCGACGTGGAGCGCCACCTCGCACAGCCGCCTCGCCATCGGGTATGGCGTGAATGTGACGCCGCTGCAACTCCTCACGGCCTACAGCGCCCTCGCCAACGGCGGACTGCTGGTGCAGCCGTACCTCGTGGCCGAGCGCCGCGATGTGACCGGGCGCGTGACGTGGCAGGCCCGCCAGGACTCGATCCGCCGCGTATTCGAGCCACAAACCGCCACCACCTTGCTGCCTGCTTTTGAGGAAGTGGTGGAGGAAGGCACAGCGAAGCAGGCACGGGTAGACGGGCTGCGCATCGCTGGCAAGACGGGCACCGCCCGCAAAGCCGACGGCGGAGCCGGATATCGCGAAGGCGCCTACCGGGCCACGTTTGTTGGATTCTTTCCCGCCGACGACCCGCAGGTGGCGCTGGTAGTGGTGATGGACGAGCCCGAATCAAGCATTTATGGTGGCGGCGTGGCTGCGCCGGTGTTTCAACGCATCGCCGAGCGCTGGCTGCCGACGCTGCCGCAGGTGGCACAACGCATCGCGCCGCCGGACGCATTGCCACCGCCGCTGTTGGTGGTGCCGCCCGATGAACCGCTGCCCACCGAGATGGAGACGCTGCCCGACCTGACGGGCCGTAGCCTGCGCACCGCGGCAGCGTGGTTGCAGGCGCAGGGGGTGCAGGTGCGCATCGAAGGGCATGGCGCCGTACGGCGGCAACAGCCCGCCGCAGGAACGGCGCTGCCCCGCGAAATCGTCCTCTACGGACAATCCTAAACCGGAATTAACCCAACGTTGCGTGTCGACATGTGTCTTAGATCAACACAACCGGGCTGCATAGACCACCTCGACGCCAACGACGCATGATATCCCTGAACGCCCTCGCCCAACGCCTCGCCGACGCGGGATTGCTCATCGAGGGCCGCTTTGACAGCAACGATAGTTTGATCGCCCATCTGACGAATGACAGCCGGGCGGTCGGGCCAACGAGTCTGTTCGCCGCTATTCGCGGAGATCGGTTCGACGGCCACCTGTTCATTGACAAGGCTGTGCAATACGGAGCGATCGCCATCCTGGTGGAGGCGGTGCCAGAGACCTTAACACAATCTGGCACCGCCTACCTCCAGGTTACCGACACGCGCGCCGCGTGGGCCGAAGCGGCGGCGCTGTTTTATGGCGATCCCTCCCATGAATTACAGACGGTGGGCATCACCGGCACCAACGGCAAATCAACCACGGCGTGGCTGGTCCATCACCTCACTACCACGCTCGGACAACACGCAGGACTGCTCGGAACGATAGCCTACCGCATTGGCGACCGCGAACTCGAAGCGACGCACACCACGCCCGACGCGCTGGACATCCAGCGGCTCTTTCGGGAGATGGTGGACGCAGGCTGCACCGCGTGTGTGATGGAAGTGTCGTCGCACGCGCTGGCGCAAGCACGGGTGCAGGGCACGCGGTTCGATGTGGGCGTCTTTACCAATTTGACCCAGGATCACCTGGACTACCACGCCGACTTCGCCGCCTACCACGACGCCAAGAAGCGGCTCCTCGACCATCTGCCCACCGACGCCATGGCGCTCTACAACGCCGACGATGACGCAGGCACAACGATGGTTGTCGACACCCGCGCCACGGTTCAATCCTACGGACTAAAAGCCGACGCCGACCTTCGGGCCGAAATCATCGCCAACGAACTAACGGGCTTACGGCTGCGCATCGACGGGCAGGAGCGGAGATTCCGGCTGGTGGGGCGCTTCAACGCCTACAACCTGCTGGCGGCGTATGGGGCCGGTCGCGCCCTCGGCTATGACGCCGACACGGTGCTGGACGCCCTCGCCGACGCGCCGCCCGTGCCGGGGCGCTTTGAGCAACAAACGTTTGCCGATGGAACGACGGTGATTGTGGATTACGCCCACACCCCCGACGCCCTCGAAAACGTACTGCTGACGATCCGCGATACTATGCCGCCGGAGGCCACGCTGTGGTGCGTCTTCGGCTGCGGCGGCGACCGCGACCGCACCAAACGCCCGCTGATGGGCGCTATCGCCGAGCGCTACGCCGACCGCGTGATCGTCACGTCCGACAATCCCCGCACGGAAGCGCCCGACGCCATCTTGGCCGACATCCGCGCTGGTTTGCAACGCCCCGACGACTCACTGTGGATCGTGGATCGGCACGCAGCGATTGAGACGGCAGCACGAGAAACAAGCCCCGGCGATGTGGTACTGATTGCGGGGAAAGGACACGAGACATACCAGATCATCGGCACCGAGAAACGACCGTTTGACGACCGCACGGTTGCGCGTGTAGCGTTTGCGCACCGATAGACCCGCCCTCCCACCGACCCGCCATTATGCTTTATTACCTGCTACAGTACATCGAAGCAGAATATGCCCCGCCTGGTTTTCAGGTGTTCCAGTTTATCACCGTCCGGGCGGCGCTGGCTGCGATTACGGCGCTCGTGATTGCCCTGTTTGTGGGGCGGCGCATCATCAACTGGCTGAGCCGCCAGCAGATGGGCGAGACGGTGCGGTCGGGCGAAGATGCCGGGGCCGTAGACCACGCGCACAAAGCAGGCACGCCCACGATGGGTGGTATCATCATCCTCTGCTCGATCCTAGGGGCCACGCTGCTGTGGGGCGCGCTCGCCGAGGTGTACGTCTGGCTGGTGGTGCTAGCGACGGCATGGATGGGGGCGTTTGGCTTCGCCGACGATTACATCAAGGTGGTCAAAAAAGACAAGCGCGGGCTGGCTCCCCGCGTAAAGATTGTCGGGCAGGTCGGGCTCGGTCTTATCGTCGGTGCGGTGCTCTATTTCCATCCCGCCTTCGCCGAGTTCAACACCCTCACCTACGTCCCGTTTATCAAAGACGAGGTGTTCGATTACTACTTCTGGCGTGACTGGGTGGGCGGTGCGAATCTGGGCTGGCTGGTGTACATCCCCGTCGTCATTTTTATGGTGACGGCGACCTCGAATGCCGCCAACCTCACCGACGGACTCGATGGGCTGCTGGCGGGCGTCACCGCGTTTATCGCCCTCGGGCTGGTGGCGCTGGTCTACATCGCCGGTAACGCCATACTCGCCGACTACTTCAACGAGATGTTTCTGCCGGGCGCGGGTGAACTGACCATTTTTGCTGCATCGATGGCGGCGGCATGCCTCGGATTCCTCTGGTACAACGGCTATCCCGCCACCGTTTTTATGGGCGACACCGGGTCGCTGGCGCTGGGATCGGCCGTGGCGGTGGTGCTGCTGATGATTCGCAAGGAGTTGCTGCTGCCGCTGCTCGCGTTCATCTACTTCACCGAAACCGTCTCGGTCATCATCCAGACCAGTTATTTCAAATACACCAAACGCAAATACGGCGAAGGGCGGCGCGTTTTTCGGATGGCCCCGATCCACCACCACTTTGAAGCCAAGGGCACCCACGAAGCCAAAATCGCCGTGCGCTTCTGGATCATCACCGCCGTGACGGTTATCGCCACGCTGGTGGTGCTGCGTCTGCGGTGAGTGTTGGAGTGTGGGGATGAAAGGGTGTGGGAGAGTGGGCGTGATGGTGAATGAGTAGAAACTCCCAAACACCCACACAAATCTTCCTGCGCTAGAAAAAGCGAAAACGACACGGAATGACACCAACGGATATACAAGGAAAAAACGTCACCGTTATCGGCGGGGCGCGGAGTGGGCTGGCGGCGGCCAAGCTGCTGAAGCGCCACGGCGCGTCGGTCTTCTTGACCGAGCAGAAGGCCGCGACCGAGGGCATGACCGCTGAGCTAGACGCGGCAGGCATCGGCTACGAGTTTGGCGGACACACCATTCGGGCGCTAGAGGCTGATTTTTTAGTCGTCAGTCCGGGCGTGCCCTCTACGGTGAACATCATCGTGCAGGCCGAGCGGCAGAAGCTGCCGGTGTACTCCGAGATCGAGGTGGCCTCGTGGTTTTGCCACGCACCCATCGTTGCCATCACGGGCTCGAACGGGAAAACGACCACGACAAGCCTGCTGGGGCATCTGTTTCGGCAGTCGGGCCGCGAGACGGTGGTGGCGGGCAACATCGGCTACCCGTTCGCCGACTACGTGGACGAACTGAGCGACGACGCGGTGGTGGTGCTGGAGGTGTCGAGCTTTCAACTGGATCACATCGCCACGTTTCGGCCCACGGTGAGCGTGCTGCTCAACATCACGCCCGACCACCTGGACCGCTACAACTACGACTTTAACGAATACGCGCAAAGCAAATTCCGCATTTTCAAAAACCAGCGCGGCGACGACGTGCTGGTCTACAACCACGACGACGACCTGGTGCGCGACTACGTGCGCTGGGCCCAAACCCGGCGCGATCTACAGGCGCTGGGCTTTAGCCTGAACGAAGAACTGGAAACGGGTGCCTTTGTCCGCGACGGGGCGCTGGTGCTACGCTTAACCCAAGACGAGGAGGTCCTCATGCAAGCAGAACAGCTCGCCTTGCGCGGGCGGCATAATCTGTACAACTCGCTGGCAGCCGCCGTGGCGGCACGCATCATGGAGATCAGCAGCGATGTCGTACGCGAGAGCTTGACGAGCTTTCAGGGGGTTCCTCACCGCCTGGAACTTGTCCGAACACACCACGGCGTCCGCTACATCAACGACTCCAAGGCGACCAACGTGAACGCCGTCTGGTACGCACTCGAAAGCTTCAACGAGCCACTGGTGCTCATCGCTGGAGGCCGCGACAAAGGCAACGACTACGCCTCGCTGAAGCCGCTGGTCGAGGAGAAGGTCCACACGCTCATCGCCCTCGGCGAAAGCGCCGACAAGGTGCTGCGCGAACTGGGGCCGCTGACGAAGCAGCAGTTTCATGCGGACACGATGGAAGACGCCATCCGCTTCGCCCACCTCTTCGCCGAACCCGGCGATGCGGTGCTGCTGAGCCCGGCGTGCTCGTCCTTCGACATGTTCAAGAACTACGAAGACCGGGGCGATGTCTTCCGGCGGCTAGTGATGAGTTTGTGAGGGGTCATCTACAGGCGGTGCCTGTGTCATTAGCCCTTCGGGCGTCATTTCGCCCCTTTGGGACGGTCATTGGTTGAGATTCCATGCTTGAGATGAATCAGTGACGCGGACACAGTCCGCAAATGACGTGGGCAACGCCCATCAATGACATGAAGTACCTGACATGAAACAGAAGTATCATGCCAACGGCGACGATCAATAAGAAATACAGCTTCCTGCCCGCCGACAAACCCATCGCCATCGCGGTGCTGGTGTTGGCGGTGGCAGGGATTGTGGCGGTGTACAGTGCCGTGGCGTTCCTCGCCGAGACCAAAGGCGGCGGTGCCCCGGAGCGGTACCTGCTGAAGCACCTGCTGCGCCTCGGCCTGGGGCTGGGGGCGGCGCTGGCGTTTAGCTTCCTTGACTACCGCAAGCTGGCGCGGTTTAGCCAACTCGCGCTGGTTGTTTCCATCGCGCTGCTCGTGCTGGTGCAGGTACTCGGCTCGGCGCAAGGCGGGGCCGTACGGTGGCTGTCCATCGGCGGCTTCGGGTTCCAACCGTCCGACATCGCCAAGGTGGCGCTGGTGCTGTATGTGGGCGTGCTGCTTGCCAAAAAGCAGGCGTACATCAAAAGCTTTGGCCGCGCCTTCGCGCCGCTGTTCTTCTGGATTCTGCTGACGGTGGGACTTATCGGCATCGAAGACCTGTCCACCGCCGCGCTGGTTCTGCTCACTGTCGGGCTGATGTGCTTCATTGGGCGGGTGAGCGTGGCGCACCTGAGCGGGTTGGTGGTGCTGTGCCTGATCGCAGGCTCGGTGCTGTTGGCCCTTTCTCCGAACCGGGCCGCCCGCGTGGAAGCGTACCTCGGCACCAAAATTTTCCCGCATACCGACTCGACGCAGGTGTTCAGCGCGCAGGGCGAAGGCTATCAGGCCGAGCAGGCGCGCATCGCGTTTGCCATCGGGGGTTTGTCCGGCGTGGGGCCGGGAAAAAGCACCCAACGCGACTTCCTTCCTGCGCCGTACAACGATTTTATCTTCGCCATCGTGGCCGAAGAATACGGCATCCTCGGCGCGTTGCTCTTGCTGGGGCTGTTTATGGTGATTCTCTTTCGCGGATTTCTGCGCATCGCTCGCCACGCCCCGGATCCGCTGGGGCTGTTTCTGGGCGTCGGCTGCACGACAATGATTGCGCTGTATGCGTTTATCCACGCCGGGGTGGCCTGCGGGCTGCTGCCCGTCACCGGGTTACCGATGCCGCTGGTTTCGTACGGCGGAACGTCGATTGTGGCGACGGGCGTGCTGGTGGGTATCCTGCTGAATATCTCGCGGACGGTGGGGCATGGAAAAACAACGTGAGGCGATATGGAAAACGTGGTGATGACTGAAGTGTCTGATGGAAGAGAACAGTCATTTGCCTTTCGGGCGACATTTGCTTCGCGTCATTTAGCCCGTGCGGGCTGTCATGATTTTGACTTCAACGATTGAGGGAAATCAATGACGCGAGCGAAGCTCGCAAATGACACGAAGTCAATGACCACAAAATGACATCAATCACATGACCATACAACGCGCCCCACGAATCCTCATAGCCGGTGGCGGTACCGGCGGCCACGTCTACCCCGCCATCGCCATCGCCGACGCCATCCGCTCCCTGGAGCCGGATGCTGCCATCGAGTTTGCCGGAACGCAAGACCACATCGAATGGGAAGCCGTGCCCAAAGCAGGCTACGCCATCCATCCCATCACCGTCACGGGCTTTTACCGCGAGCTGTCCATGCGGACGCTGGCGTTTCCGTTTAAACTGCTCAAAGGTTTTCTGCAAAGCTGGAGCCTCGTGGACGACTTCGACGCCGACATTGCCGTCGGCACGGGCGGCTACGTTTCGGGGCCCGTGCTGTATGCGGCGAGCCTGCGCGGACGACCCATCGTCATTCAGGAGCAGAACGCCTACGCGGGCGTGACGAACCGGATGCTGGCGAAGCGGGCGGCGCAGATTCACCTCGCCTTCCCCGAAGCCAAGCAGGCGTTTCCCGCCGACAAATGCCATCTGAGCGGCAACCCGACGCGCAAGATTTTGCAAGACGTGGACCAGGTCGCTGCACGGGCGTTTTTCGAGCTTCCCGACGAGGCCGCGCTGTTGTTTGTGTTTGGTGGTTCGCTCGGAAGTCAGGCGATCAACGAAGCGATGCAGCAACACCTCGACGCGCTGCTCGCCGACGAAAACACCTACGTCCTCTGGCAGACGGGCGCGCGCTATTTCGAGCGCTTAAACGACATCGTGCCAAAGCATCCGCGCCTGCGGCTGCGCAAATACATCGACCGGATGGACTACGCCTACGCCGCCAGCAACCTCGTGCTGTGCCGGTCCGGGGCCATCGCGTGTAGCGAACTGATGGTGACCGGGACGCCTTCAGTGCTCGTGCCCTCGCCCAACGTGGCGGAGGATCACCAGACCAAAAACGCGCTGAGCATGGTGAACGCCGGAGCCGCCACGCTTTTGCCCGAAAAAGAATTACACGACGGGCTGGCAACCACGGCGCTCGACCTACTCGCCGACGCTGACAGACGCGCCGCCATGGCGGCAGCGGCAACAAAAATGGCTAAACCAACCGCAGCGGAAGACATCGCCCGGGCGGTGCTGAGACTTGCAAAAAAACGAGGCGAAGGATGAAAGCAGACGAACAACGACGACGCCAACCCTCGCTGGGGCGCATCCGGCGGGTGCATATGGTCGGCATCGGCGGCATCGGCATGAGTTCGATTGCCGAGGTGCTGTTGACGCGTGGCTACCGCGTGACGGGCTCAGACCTCAAAAAAAGCGAAGTTACCGACCGCCTCGAAGAACTGGGCGCGACGATATACGAAGGCCACGCCGCCGATCAGATCGGCGACGCCGACGTGGTGGTGCATTCGTCGGCGGTGAAGCCGGACAACAACCCGGAGACCGCCGAAGCCGTGCGCCGACACATTCCGCTGATCCGCCGCTCGGAGATGCTGGGCGAGTTGATGCGGATGAAATTCGGCGTGGGCGTAGCCGGGACGCACGGGAAAACCACCACAACCTCGATGACGGGGCTGGTAGTGGCCAAAGGCGGTTTCGATCCAACCATCATCGTCGGCGGCAAGGTAAGCGTGTTTGGCTCCAACGCCGTCGCAGGCGAAGGCGACATCATCATCATCGAGGCCGACGAGTACGACCGGACGTTTCTCAAGCTGACGCCGTCGCTGGCGGTCATCACCAACATCGAAGCTGACCACCTCGACATCTACGAAGACCTCGACGACATCAAACGCGCCTTCCTCCAGTTCGCCAACTCGGTGCCGTTTTTCGGGGCCGCCATTGTGTGTCTGGACGACCCGGCGGTGCAAGAGATCGTCGACCGAATCGACCGGCGGATTTTAACCTACGGGCTGGCGCGGCAGGCGCGGCTGCGGGCGGTGAACCTGCACCACGAAGGGCTAGTCACGCATTTCGACGTGCTGTTTGACGACGAAAAGCTGGGCACCATCGCGCTGCAAGCGCCGGGCAAACACAACATCCGCAATGCGCTTGCGGCGGTGGGCGTGGGGCTCGAACTCGACATTGATTTTGAATACATCGCGGCGGGGCTGGGCAGTTTTACCGGCGTGCACCGGCGCTTCGAGAAAGTAGGCGAAGCCAACGGCGTGCTGCTGCTGGACGACTACGCCCACCACCCGACGGAATTGGTGGCGACGTTGGAGGCAGCGGGGCAAGGTTTTCCGAATCGACGGATTGTGGCGGTGTTTCAGCCGCATCTGTACTCCCGCACCCGCGACTTCCTCGACGACTTCGCCCGCGCGTTTTTTAACGCCGATGTGCTGGTGCTGACCGACATCTACGGCGCGCGCGAGCAACCCATTGAACGCATCACCGGACAGGCGCTGGCCGACCTCGCGGCCCGGCGGGGCCACCGCGATGTGCGCTACGTGGCGGACAAAAAAGCGTTGCCGGACACGCTCGCTGAGCTCGTCGAACCCGGCGATGTGGTGATCACGCTCGGCGCAGGCGACATCTACCGCTACGGGCGGCCATTGCTAGAAATGTTGAAACGTGAAACGTAAAACGTGAGGGTGCCGAGCGCCATCGCGGCAGTGAAGTTCACGTTTCACGCCTCACGTTTCATTCCCAACCCATGACGAAGAAAAAAACAACCCAGCAGAGACTAGCAAAGAAAGCGCTTCCGGTGTTGGTTGTTGCCGTGCTGCTGATGGTGCTGGCGGTAGTTGGCTGGCGCTGGATGGCAGGTGTGACGGTGGACGCGGTGGAAGTTGTTGGTGCTCGCCATGCCGAAGCCGATTCGCTGGTGGTACTGGCAAGCGTCACGCCCGGTGACACGCTGATGCGTGTTGATCCCGCGCTGGTGACCGACCGCGTAGTGCGGCATCCGTGGGTGCAGGCTGCCACCGTGCGTCGCCTGCCAACCGGTACCGTGCAGGTGCGCGTCCAGGAGCGGCAACCCGTGGCGCTGACACTTGACCGGCAGGGCCGCCCGGCGTTTTACCTCGACGCCGACGGTTTTATGATGCCGCCAACGCCCGGTGCAGGCTACGACGTGCCGTTGCTGCGGGGCGTGCGTGGTGCCTACCACCCGGTGACGCCGCTGGCCGATTCGCTGATGCGCGAAGTCCTTGCCGACCTCGCTGCCGCCGATCCCGAAGCCAACCGTTTGTTGACGGAGCTGGCGTTTGAGAACGGCGACGTGTGGGGCTACGCCGTCGCGCCGAGCGGCACCGTCCGCATTCGGCTGGGCCACGGCAACCTCGACGAAAAACTCGAACGCCTGCATGCCTTTTGGCGGCAGGCGGTGCTTCCTCAACCCGAAAAAAGCTTCCAGGTAATTGATCTCCGTTTTGCAGGCCAAGTCGTGACACGGGAGACGAACAACTCGTCTTCCTGACCCACTCAATAAACACATGAATACCATGAGCGAACGCATTGTTGTAGGCGTAGACATCGGCACCACCAAGGTTTGTGCGGTGGTGGCTTCTGCCGACGCCATGGACCGCATCAACATCCTCGGCGTAGGCGTCGCCGAAAGCGAGGGCCTGAACCGGGGCGTTGTTGTTAACATCGACAAAACCGTGGCGGCTGTCCGGGCCGCTGTGCAAGAAGCCGAACGCGCGGCCAACGTGACCGTGCAGAGCGTCATCGTCGGTATCGCAGGCGACCACGTGCAGAGTTTCCAGAGCCGCGGCGTCATCACCATCGCCAACCGCGACCACGAAATCACGCAGCGCGACGTGCAGCGGCTGCTCGAAGACACCACGCACGTAGCGATGCCCACCGACCGCGAGATCTTGCACGTGATCCCGCAGGAGTTTGTGGTGGACGGACAAGACGGCGTCGCCGATCCCGTTGGGATGTGCGGCGTGCGGCTCGAAGCCAACGTCCACATCATCACCGGACTCGTTTCAGCGGCGAAAAACATCTACCGCTGCATCGAAAAGGCCGGGTATCAGGTGGCCGACATCGTGCTCGAACCGCTGGCATCGTCGTTTGCGGTGCTGCACCCCGATGAAAAAGAAGTGGGCGTCTGCCTCATCGATATCGGCGGCGGGACGACCGACATCGCTGTGTTTGAGGACAGCACGATCCGCCACACGGCGGTCGTGGCCGTGGCGGGCAACAAAGTCACCGATGACCTGCGCAAAGGACTCGGGATCATGCGCGACCAGGCCGAGGCGCTGAAATGCCGCTTTGGTGCGGCGCTCGTCGATTTGGTCGTGCAAGACGACGAAATCCGCATCCCCGGCATCGGAGGGCGCAGCGAGAAGTCGATCAGCCGCAGCACGCTGGCCCAGATCATCCAGCCGCGCCTCGAAGAGATCCTCGAGATCGCCGCCATTGAAGTCAAGCGCAGCGGTTATGGTCGGCATCTGGCCGCTGGTGCCGTGTTGACGGGCGGTGGTTCGTTGGTGCCAGGCACTGCCGAACTCGCCGCCGACATCCTCGGCCTCGAAACACGGGTGGGCCTGCCCAACGGACTCGCGGGCGGCCTCGTCGAGGAAGTCAGCGACCCGAAGTTTGCCACCGCCGTCGGGCTCGTGCTCTACGGCCTGCGCCCCGACGCGCTCGGCAGCGCCCTCATCGGCGATACGCCGTTTATGGGCGACATGGGCTACGTCAACGAACCCGAAGAAATAGGCGGCGACGGCATGCCCGCCAGTGAATACATCGACCGCCCGCAGCAGCACCGCGAGGACTACAACGGCGAAAACCTGTACACCAAAATCGCCGGGCGCATGAAAGCCTGGTTCGACGAGTTGTGATGGTCTATCAAGTCACAGGTCTCTCAGGTCATGGAATAAAACGACCTGCGACCTGCTGACCTGACTGACCTGCGACCCAAACCCCAAGACCCCCCAACGCACAGCTATATATATCACCACTACCACCAATCATGTATGCCGATTCGGGGAAGCTCATCCCGAAGCGATCGTCGGCACCAAGAACCACAACAGGAGGGACCCACAATGTCTATCAGCTCACGATTCACGTTCAACGAAGAACCCAATGACGAGGCCAAGATCTGCGTGGTCGGCGTCGGCGGGGGCGGTGGCAACGCCGTAAACAACATGATCGCCCGCGGCATCCAGGGCGTTGAATTTATCGCCATCAACACGGATGCGCAGGCGCTGGACCGCAACTTGGCCCCGCAAAAGATTCAGGCGGGCCGCGACCTGACCAAAGGACTTGGCGCGGGCGCGCGTCCCAGCATCGGGGCGCAAGCCGTGGAAGAAAACCGCGAGGAGTTGGAAACGGCGCTGAGCGGCTTTGACATGGTCTTTATCACCGCCGGGATGGGCGGCGGCACGGGCACGGGCGGTGCGCCGATGGTGGCCGCCATTGCCAACGAACTCGGCATCCTGTCCGTCGCTATTGTTACCAAGCCGTTTGATTGCGAAGGCCGCCGCCGGATGAAATACGGCCTCGAAGGCATCGAACACCTGCGGGAGCACGTCGATACACTCATCGTCATCCCGAACGAGCGCCTGCTCGATATCGCCGAGGCTGATACGAGCCTGATCGATGCTTTTAACAAGGCCGACGATGTGCTGTACAACGCCACCCGCGGGATCAGCGATTTGATCACCGTGCACGGCCTGATCAACCTCGACTTCGCCGACGTGAAAACGACGATGCAGAATGGTGGCACCGCGCTCATGGGTGCCGCCCAGGCTTCGGGCGAGAACCGCGCCGAGAAGGCCGCCGTGGATGCCATTTCCAGCCCGCTGCTCGATGGGCTGGCCATCACCGGTGCCCGCAACGTGCTCGTCAACATCACCGCCGACCGCTCGCTCGGGATTCGGGAGGCAACAGCCGCTGTTAACATCATCCAGCAAGAAGCCGGGGAAGACGTAGAGGTGATTTTTGGTACGGTCATCGACGAAGAGATGGGCAACGATCTGCGCGTCACGGTGATTGCGACGGGCTTCGACAAAGAAAAGCGCGAGCCGCAGAAACGCCGCACCGTCCCGCTGGAAGGCGATGGCAATGTGCCGCATTACAAAGGCCAGGATAACCTGCGCCACCTCGATGAGCCTGCGTACACCCGTCGGAGTCGCTTCGACCTGCCGACGGACGACCAGCTTGACCTGGAGCCCCATATGCCTCGGGTCCGCCATGTGAAACGCACGGAAGTGAACAAGGAAGGCGACCGCGAAAGCATGGATCGGGATCTTCCTGCGTTCCTGCGCAAGCAAATGGATTAACGAGGCTGGAAGAGTTTGGGATGTGGCAAGCCCGTCGGGGCTGTGCCCGTCTGTAGGCGGGTGCCATCACCTCCTTGATGAAGCCATGATCCCATAACACGGCCCTTGAGCAAGGCCGGAGGTCCTGGTGCTGCGCAGAGCAAAAGGCGCAACATGCCAGGGTTGTGGTTCGGTCGCACAGTGCCATGTGCGGCCTACCCAAACGCCGCGTCCGTTCGGGCGCGGCGTTTATTTTTTCAACCGGCGTGAACCAAACCGTCGCGTGGCCGACCATATAGATAGGTAATGCCATGAGACGAACCCCCGACGATATCCTGGATGAGTGGCTGGTGCTGCGCTGCCAAACCGGCGATGCCCAGGCGCTGAACGTGCTGGCACAGCGCTGGTACGGACGGCTCCAGCGCCATGCCTACCGGCTGACGGGCGAGACCGACGCGGCGACGGAGGTGGTGCAGGAAGCATGGGTCGCCATCATCCGGAGCATCCATCGCGTGAAAGACCCGGCACTGTTTCGGGCATGGATGTACCGCATCGTATCTAACAAAGCCGCCGACTGGGTGCGCAGCCAGCAACGCCGCCGCCGCTACCTGACCGCCACCAACGGACAAGAGGTGTCAAAAACCAACCCCGATCCTGCCGAAACCCAGGACATCCGCATTGTACGTGCGGCCCTGAAACACCTGAGCAAAGAGCAACGCCGGGTGCTCACGCTGTATTACCTCGATGGCTTGTCGGTGCGCGAGATTGCCGTGGCGCTGTCCATCCCCGTCGGCACCGTCAAATCCCGTCTGCACCACGCCCGCAACCATCTCCGAACCATGTTGGAGGAAGCACCATGAACCCGAAGTCCAACGATCAATTCGATGCCCTCATTCGCGTGGCCCTGTCGCGCGAAGAAGCTGACCTTTTTGATCAGCTTGGCGAACCGACCGTGCCCGAAGCCTTTCTGGGCCTGTTTACCGGTTCGTCACGGCGGCTGGTCTGGATCACCACGGTGGTCATCCTGGTGTTTTTTGCAGGCAGTATCTACTGCGCGGTGCAGTTCTACCAAGCCCCCACGATCCGCGAGATGATGCTGTGGGGGGCGGGGCTGTTTTTCTGTATCCTGGCGGTCCTGGCCAACAAGATCTGGAACTGGATGGAGATGAACCGCCAGATGCTGATGCGGGAAGTCAAGCGCCTGGAACTACAGGTAGCCCATCTCTCGCACAAGCTAGAGGAGAAGGAAAACGATGAAGATGAGACAAGCGAAGAAGCGTTGGAGACAAAGCCCTAGCGAGTCTCGACGCAAATCTTTATTCCGCCGGATTCGCGGGGAGTTCGACGCCTTTGTTATTCCATTTCCAGAACACAAACGTCAGGGGCTCAGAACCGGTGTTGGTGATGCCGTGGATATCCCACGGGGTCGCATAGAGCATGTCGCCGGCGGTAGCAGGAAACTCCTCACCGTTGAGGTGCCAAGTGCCTTCGCCTTCCATCACCATCAGGTATTCTTCCTCAGCGTGGAGGTGCGGCGGGTGGATTTCCATGCCGGGGTTAATCACGGCCACGCCCGAGAGGACGTCCGTCGTGCCATACGATTCACCTTGGAAATAGGTGTAGAACGTGCCCCAGTCGAAGTTTTCTTCTGCCGCGTTTTCTTGCGTGATTACAGAAGAAGGGATGGGCTCGACGGGGGCTTTCGTAAATGTGGCCCCGGCCACAAAGGCCAGCAGAAGGGTAGAGAGAAACGCAAACGAGCGGGTAAAGGACGTTTTCATAGCCGGGGTGGGGTCAGAAACAAAAAGGAAAAAGCGCAACGGAGTATAGCAATCCTGCGACGAACAATGCCACCATGCATATTTCACCGATGTACGCGGCAGCGCCACACCGGGCGCAAGGGCACCTCCTATTACACTTGTCTCTTTGGGTTTCTCTTGCCTAGAATGTCTAGGTAATACAGCATCTGTGAACTTGTAGTATGACGCGCTTTTTCTGTTTGTGGTACGGGCTGTTGGTCTTCATGCCAGTGATGTGTGTGGCGGCGCAACCAGCCTCTTTCTCATGGGACCCGGTGTCTACGATGGATGGGCCGCCCGCCACCCTGCTTGAAGCGCCCCCGGCTTCGTTTAACCGTACGGGGCAGTTTCCCCCACTCGTCTGGCCGATGGACCAGGCGTTGGGCGACGGCACGTTTTTATCGAACTATTTCGATAATGCGCCGGAAACGGGCGTCATTCTGGATTATCAAGGCGGCACCGATCATTTGTATGACGGCCACCGGGGCACCGACATCGCCATCTACAATTTTCGGCTCATGGACCGGGGTGTGCCCATTGTGGCGGCCGCGCCGGGCACGGTGATTAGCACGACCTACCACTATGGCGACCGCAACACGGGGCTCCCTTATCCCGATGGCGGCAACGGTTTTGGCATCCGCCACGACGATGGCACCATCGCGTATTACTGGCACATCCGCACGAACTCCATCATGGTGGAGCCGGGGGAACGGGTGGAGGCAGGGCAGCCGCTGGCGTATGTGGGCAGCTCGGGCTGGACGCCGATTCCGCACCTGCACTTTGAACTGGTAGGTAACAGCGTGCCGCGCGATCCGTGGGCGGGACCGTTTAATCCCAATTCCGGCCTGTGGATGACGCAGCCCGCCTATGTGGGCAATGCGCCGCTGTGGGTGATGGACATGGATGTGTTTACGCTGGGCAGCGTAGGCGGGAGCCTGAACCGCATCACCGATGCGATGCTGAAGGAGCGCCTCGATGCGCCCGCCGTGTTTGGGGCCGATGAACCGACCCTGGCCTTCTGGATTCAGCTTCAGGGCAACCGAGGCGACCGGTACACTCTCGACGTCATTCAGCCCGACGGGCAGGTATTTGCCCAGGCCTCGCAGGTACTGACCCAAAAACGACGCTATGGCTGGGACGGGCTTACCTTCGAGGTGCCTGCCGACATGTCCCCTGGCACCTGGACGGCCCGCATCACCAGCGGAGGCGAAGTGCTCTATGAACGCGCGTTTGAGGTAGGCCCAACCACGGAATTTGCGCCCCGCTTTGTGCCCGTTGCCGGACGGTCGGTGCGGATGGGCGGTGAGGTTTATCAGGAGACGTTGCAGGTGTCGGATATGGGCGGTGCCGTCACGTATCACGTGGTGGATGTGCCGGGCAACGTCGAGTTGGAGGGGGAAACGCTCACCATCCGCCCTGCCTCCGACCAGCCATATCGCTCTCGGTATGTGCAGGTGGTGGCCACGGATGCCCACGCCCGCACCGATACGCTGTGGTTCCACCTGGTCGACCCGAGCAAGCCGTTTAATCCGCCCACGCCTGTTTCGGTGGAGGAAACACCAGCCGCTGTCTCGCTATCCCTGCACGGTTTCCCTAATCCCTTTACCGAGTCGGTTACCCTGGGGTACCACCTTTCGCAGGCCGGCCGGGTTGCGTTGGCCGTGTTTGATGTGCTGGGGCGGGAGGTGACGTCGCTCGCCAATCAGTATCATCCGGCAGGCACGTTTGAGGCAGTTTTTGCGCCGTCGTCGTTACCGGGAGGGCTGTATTTCGCCCGATTGACCACACCAAATGGCATGGTGGTTCGTCCGCTGGTGTATGTACGGTAAGGCTGTCAGATCCGAAAAAAAGCCCTGCTACCAACCGGCAGCAGGGCTTTCAGGAATATGGCGTTGGATGAGGCCTAGTTGCCAAAGTTAAAGAGCAACCCACCGACGATGCTGAAGATGTCTGCGCCGCCAAGGCCCACTTCAAGCTGTGCGAAGGGCTGGAGGTTGCCGGTTTCAAAGCGGGCACCGCCTACAAGGTTCAGCCCGATCTCGGTGTCGGAGGTGCTTTCAGAGAATCCAAAGGCCGAGACTTCAGCGCGTGCCAGTCCAATGGCGAGTCCGCCACCAGCATACGGCGTGAAGGAACGGGTTTCGCCACCGCCAAATTCGAAGAGGCCATTGGCTTTAAGCGAGAAGAAGCTACAGCTGATGTCAGCCCCGCCAATCCCATCGACGCCACAATCCAAAAAGTAGTAGTCAAACGAGGGGTTGATGAGAACCGGGAGGCTTTCGGTGGCAAAGCGGGCTTCGACCCCCACCTGCAAGGCCTCCACATTATTCACTTCAAGGCCAACGCGAGGGGCAATCTGGAATTGCGCCTGTGCCTGGGAAGTGCTACCGAGCATGAGCGCGACAAAAAGGAGAAGCGGAAGTAAGGTTTTGCGCATGGTGTTTTGTTGCATGTTAGATGAGGAAAAAGGCAAGATCGGGTAAGCGGGTGCTGCAAGACACACAAATGCAATGCCCGAATGTATGAGTTGGACAGCCTTGCAGCAAATCCCCGCCGTAATAGCGACAAAACATAAGCAAATCGGTCATCTGTCGCCGCAAAACGACAAAAAAAACGCGTTCGAACAAAAATGGCGGTTGCTCGCGATGTGACAGATGACGTTCTTGGTCTCGAAACGATTTAAATGCTATTCTTTGTTGGTGCATTGATACGGCTTGTGGTCGACAGGTGGTGCCTGATGGTGGTGTTGCTTCTCATGGGAAATGGTCCCCAGGAGGCAAGGGCGCAATCGCTTCATTACCGAGGGGTGGTCTGGAATCCGCCCGCCAGTACGGCGCAGGCCCAGGCAGACTTGCGCCAGATGCACGCGATGGGCATCAACGCGGTGCGCACGCCGTTGCTTCGCGACAAAAACCTGTGGTTGCTCGCCGACTCGCTGGGCCTGCACCTGTTTCAGGAACTGCCCCTCGACGCGCTTTCTGCCGAGGCGCTGAACGACACCCTCGCCTATGCCACGCGGGTGCTCGAACTGCTCCTGACTGAAGCCCGCGACCATCCGTCCGTGCGGCACTTTGGCCTGGCCCGCAACAGCGATACCAGCGAGGCGGTCGCCTGCGCTTTCTTTGAGCAACTCACGCAGCGGGTGCATGCCCGTGGGCCTTCCGGCAGCCAGACCTATTACCTGACGCCGTTTACCACCGCCGACCAGTGCCGCGATGCCGTGGATTTGGTACTGCTGGATGTGCGCGACGACGCCAATCCGCTGGCGGCCCTTGCCGATGGGACGGGGCGAATAGGGGTTGGGGCGCTTGGCCTGTGGGTGTATGCCACGGGTGAAGGGGTGCAGCGTCCCCACACCCCGGAAGCCCAGGCGCGGTATCTGGAAACCCATTTGGGGCAGATGGCTTCCGTGCCACAAAGCGCGGTGTTTGTGCACCGCTGGCGTGACCTCGAAACGCGGACGCCCGACTTGCGCGGTGATGTGATGGCACCTTATGTCCGGCGCTACGGGATATTTGCGGCCAACGGGGTGGCGCGTCCCGCCGCTGCCGTAGTGGAAGGTATGTACACTGGCACGCAGACAACCTTTGCCTTGCCCGCTGGTCGGCCCCCCGTGCCCGGTGCTGCCTGGTCGGTGGTGATGGGCTGGGGCGTATGTATTCTGCTCGCCATCTGTTATGCCTTGTCACCCCGCCTACGGTTTATGGCTCCTCGCTTTTTTGTGGCACCGGGGTTTTACCGCGAGTCCATCCGCGAGGGCCGTGATATCATTCTGTGGACCAGCGTGATGATGCTGGTGTTGTTAGCGTTAAGCGTGGGGGTATGGGGAACGTTGCTGCTGGAGGTGTTGCGCAGCACGGAGGCGTTTCATGTCCTGTTTCAGCAACTCCCATTCAGCCTGCAAGTGACGGGCGCTACCTTGCTGGCCCAACCGTGGTTGTTGGTGTTGCTTCTGGGCTGTATCTATGCCCTCGGCGTGGCCGTCTGGGCCACCTTGCTGGCGGTCGTGGCCCGAAACCGCAACCCGCTGGTGCCGGGGCAGGCACTCATGCTCGTCCTGTGGCCCACCTGGCCCATGTTGTTGCTGATGGTCGCGGCCATGGTGATTCGGCTTAAACCACCCGAGGTGGCGGTGACCTGGACCCTGGTGTTGCTGGTGGCCGGTCTGTTAACCACCGTATATGCCCACATACGCGCCTTGATAGATTACCGGGGCGTGACGCGGGTTTCCGGCGGCATCACGCTGGCGCTTGTTTTTGCCAGCCCCATCACCGCCATGCTGATTATCGGAGGTTTTGCCCTGCTCGAAGTACGCACGTTGATGCCGCTGGTCTGGCACTTGCTCACCCGCCTTTGATCAGGACTTATACGGATTGCGATCGTTGATGTCTGGATACTTGCCTGCGAGAAAAGTCCTCTCTCCCCTGGCGGGAGAGAGACAGAGTGAGGGGGAAATACGCCAACGCCAACGCAAGCGCTCGGCTCGGTATAACGAATCACCCTCACCCTGGCCCTCTCCCATCAAGGGAGAGGGAACGCGGAAAGAAGCGGCTGTGCTATCCTGACATCACCAAACGGAATTGGTATTAGTTCTCCAGTAAGGACGCATAGAAGTCCAGGGTTTGCTGGGCAATGGCTTGCCAACTGAAGTGCTCCTCCACCCGCTTCCGACCGGCCTTGCCCATGGCTGTCCGGCGCGCTTCATCCCGCATAAGGGCGTTGATCGCCGTGGCGAGGTCCTGCGAAAAGGCGTCGGGATTTTCTGGGTCAAAGTTCTCGGCGCTTTTGGCCTTGAGCGGAACGAGGAGCCCGGTTTCGTTGGGAACGACCACGCTCGGAATGCCACCCACTGCCGAAGCGACCACGGCGGTTTCACACGCCATCGCTTCCAGATTGATGATGCCAAAGGGTTCGTACACGGAGGGGCAAGCAAAAACGGCCGCCTGGCTATACAGGGTGATGGCGTCTTGGCGGGGCAACATTTGCCGGATCCAGACGAGGTCGTGGGAGGTGGTGGCTTGGGCCTGTTGCACCGCCTGTGTCATCTCGCGCTCGATTTCCGGCGTGTCGGGTGCACCGGCCGCAAGCACAATCTGCATCCCATCATCAAGGTATTGCAGGGCGTTGACGAGGTGGATGATGCCTTTCTGGCGCGTGATGCGACCCACGAACAACACATACGGCTTCGCCGGGTTGATGCCGTGTGCCTTCAGGACGGCGTCGTTCGGGGTAGGGGCGTACTGTGCCGGGTCGATGCCGTTGGGGATGACACGAATGCGCTCGGAGGCCACGCCATATAACGCCTGCACGTCCGCTTTCATCGATTCGGAGACGGCGACGACGCCATCCGCATTCTGGTAGGCGGTTTTTTCAATCCACGAACTGCCATGATAGGCACTGCCCAACTGCTCCACTTTCCACGGACGGTGCGGCTCCAGCGAGTGGGTGGTGAGGACCAGCTTCGCGCCAGCGAGTTGCTTCATCAGGCAGCCGCCCAGGTGGCTGTACCACGTATGGCAATGCACAATGTCGGCCTTGGCCACCGAGCCCGTCATCACGACGTTGCGCAGCATGGTGTCGAGGAATTTGCCATGCCGGGGATCCTGGGCAGGCGGCGTGTAGGTGGGTTCAATGCCTTGGACAGTCAGGTTATCTATGGTTTCCTGCTGTTCACCGAAACAGAGAACCTGGATCGTATGGCCTCCGTCGTCGAGGCGGGCAAGCTCGCGGGTCAGGTACTCTACGTGGACGCCCGCGCCGCCGTAGACGTTGGGCGGGTACTCATTCGTGAGAAGAATAATATGCATGTGAGATGGGAAAACAGTGGGGTGTGGGTTGGCAGGAAAGATACGGTACGGGGCTGTCGTTTAGAAGCAGTAGGGAGGGAGGCAAGTCCCAAATAGACAAAAGGAAACGGGAATAAACGATCTTGTGGTGGCTAGTCTTCGAGGGTCGCCGTGATGCCAATGCCGACAATCACATCGACGACCTCGCCAATTTCTTCATCGATGGGTAGGCGCACAAAAACGCCGGGCCGGATGTTGTCGATGTCCGCCGCCAGGTACAAGGTGGCGTGCAGCACGCTCTGTTCGCTGGTGTCGAGGTCGTCTTCTGAGAGTAGGGTAATCCCGGAAAAACCTACGCCGACGCGTACGGGATCGAAGTGGTACCACGCCCGTGCGGCATATCGGACAAACAATTCGTTATCGGCATCGGAGTCGCCGGTGAACAGAAGCACCGCAGGGCGTAGCATGGCCTCCAGACGTAGGCTGGGGGCGGGATTGGCAAAGGCGGCCCCTTCGGCAGAAAGAGTGAGGGTTTGGGGAATGTAGGCTCCCAGGTTTTCATAATCGGTGAGGAAGCCAATGCCCAGGGCTGAGGCATCCTCCGAGGCCAGCGGGAGCCGCGCTCCTACGGTGGCGCGCCACCGCTGCGTGGGTGCATACAGTTGCAGGCCCACATACCCGTTGCCGGGATTCGTTTCGCTGAGGTCCAGGTCATCGGTTTGTACGCCCAGGTGTGCCAGCGGGATAGTGCCCACCAACGCAAACCGGGGGGTAAAGGCAATGCGCGCATTGAAGTGCGCCACCGAGGTCAAAAACGTAAAGTTGTTGTCTTGACCAAAAAAAGGCTTCATCCACTCAATCCCGACTTCCGTGGCGGCCTCGTGTTCGTTTTGAAACGACTGGGCCGTGGCCGAAGGAACGATCCACAACCCTAGAAGCAGGATCAGATAGAGGATGCGAACAGTAGGGGGAAAGGGCATACGAGGATCCTTAGGTGGTGAGGAGGTGCTGCGGCAAAAGCGGCGCATTTCTGGGGGTGCAAACAACAACGTGTCCCGTATCATGTCAAGGTGATTCGAGGCCATGCTGTCAGGCTTCCACAAGGTGGTGCATTTTTCCGCTGAATGCATGGCCCAGCACCGTCTCCATGCGGCGCGAGATCGCGGCCACCTGTGGCCAGTCGATCCCGGTCTTGAGGCCCATCTGTTCGAGCAGGTAGGCGGTGTCTTCGGTAGCAATGTTGCCCGTCGCGCCGGGAATAAACGGGCAGCCGCCAAGACCGCCCAGCGAGGTGTCGAACCAGGTGATGCCGCAGCGAAGTCCGGCCACCACATTCGCCAATCCCAGGCCGCGGGTGTCGTGCAGATGCAGCACCACTGGCACGTCGCCCGCAAGCTCCTGTACGGCTTGCACCCGTTCTTCGATCATCAGCGGATTGGCCATGCCGGTTGAGTCGGCCAGCGACAGGCTTTCGATGCCGAAATCGAGGAACCGCTTCGCCATATCCAGCACCTGGGCGAGGGGCGTATCGCCGGGTTGGGCATAGCCGAACACGGTTTGCAGGCCCAGTTGCGCCTCTATGCCTGCCTCCTGTACCCGTCGCAGCATGGCCTCGGCCTGCGCGATGCCTTCGTCCACGGTCATGTTTACGTTGTCGCGGGCGTGGGTCTCGTTGGTGGCAATAGACAAATCGACGACGCGGAGACCGGCGGCGAGGGCGCGTTCGACGCCGCGTGTATTCAGGGCGAGGCCGCTGTAGATGACACCCTCATGCTGCGGCAGGCGCTGGATGACGGCCTCGGCGTCGGCCATTTGCGGCACCCATTTCGGATGCACAAACGAGGTCACCTGAATACGCCGGAGCCCGGCCTCTACCAGCCCGGTGATGACGTCCACTTTTACGTCGGTGGGAATGGGCGTGGCTTCGAACTGAAAGCCGTCGCGCGGGCCGACTTCGCACAGGGTGACTTGTTCAGGAAATACCTTCATGCAACGGGTTGCTACTCGCTTTCTGGTTCGTGATCATCGTTTTCTTCCGTGCGCTTCCAGTCGTTCAGCGCCCAACTGTAGTTGAGGAAGTCCACCTCATAGCTTCTGGCCTCGAGTTGGGCACGCACCTCGTCCTCAAAATACGGCGCGAGGTAGGTTTGCAGGCTGTCTTTGCCGCCGAAGTCTTCGGCAAACCAGTTAAAGATCTTCGACAGGCGAATGGTATTGGGCGCGTCAGAGGCCGGAATTTCGTTTTTGGTGGGGTCGTACAGAAACTGGCGCGTCTGGTCGTCGAGTTGTGCATCGAGCCGGTCTGCCACAAAGGCTTCGGCGCGGAGCGGCGGGCAGCTTTCAGAGGCGCACACAATGGCAAAGTGGATGCGGGGTTCGTCGAACTGCACGCGCAGGATCTCATGCTCAATCTCGTTGAGCGTGCGGGGCGCGCCGCCTACTTCGCCGACCTTCAGCGTAAACGGCGAGTTTGCCTTCGGAATGATAAACGGAATGCCCCGGATGCCGACTGGCGTCAGCCGCAAGATACTTTTGGTGGGGTAGTTGTCGGCGACGAGTTTGAGCGTAAGGGCGTTGTAGGCATTGATCCAGAAGGCCAACTGCTCGGCTTCGCTCATCTGCGACGGGTCGGTGTTGGCGAGGGCCTGAAGGTAGGGTCTCAGGCGGTCAGCCGCTTTTAATGCGGCATAATCAACCAGCCCGTCTTGCACATGCGTTTTCAGGATCTCATCAAGGGCGCTGTGATCAAAGACGGTGGGGGTTTGGATGTCGCCTTCGGCTTTCACCTTGTTTTGCTTGACGCTGGTACAGCCCACGATGCCGAAGGCAAGCAAGGCGAGAAGAAGAAGGACACGTCGCATAACAGGCACCTATTCGCGAAAGACGACACGGTTGCTGAACAGATGATGGGGCGCAAGGTTTGGGTGGGCACACCATGTACGTGTTTTTTTACGTTTCACCCGTCTTGTACAGCGTAGCTTAAAAAGCCCTGCCCTCGAATCGGCGAACCATGCGCGTTAGTATTATTATTCCGGCGCTGAACGAAGCGGCCCACCTCGGTCCGCTGATCGCCTATCTGTATCGCCACGCCGACGAGCGGTTACAGGAAATCATCGTGGTGGATGGGAAAAGCACGGACGAGACGCTGGCGGTGGCAGAAAAAGCAGGCGCTCAGGTCTTTCGATCTGCCCAACCCTGCCGTGCCACCCAGATGAACGAAGGAGCGCAACGGGCCATGGGTGAGGTGCTGTATTTTGTCCACGCTGATGTGTTACCGCCTCCTGATTACCTCGACCACATCGCGCAGGCCGTTGCCGAGGGCCATAAACTGGGGTGCTTCCGGTTTGTCTTCAATTCCCCAAGCCGCCTGCTGGCGCTGAACGCGTTCTTCACCCGTTTCGACCGCATCTGGTGCCGGGGCGGCGATCAGACATTGTTTGTCACGCGGACCCTGTTCAACCATTTGGGCGGATTTGACGAGCGCTACGTCATTATGGAGGAATACGATTTTATTCTCCGCGCCCGGAAGGCAGCCACGTTCAAGATCATGCCCGCCGACACGGTCGTCTCGTCTCGCAAGTACGAGCACAACAGCTATTTGCGGGTCACCCTAGCAAACCTGACGGTTTTTGTACTCTTCCTGTTCGGTGTGGCACCGCGCACCATCCAGCGCGTGTATCACCGCCTGCTGCGCCACCCGAAAGCGATTCAGTGAGGCGACTTACATGGCGAGGCCGCCGTCTACATGGAGGACATGTCCGGAGATATACGAGGCGGCGTCCGAGCCGAGGAACAGCACCGCGTTGGCGATGTCGGTCGGGCTGGCGGGGCGTTTGAGCGGAACCATGCCCAGCATCGCGTCGCGGGCGGCATCGGAGAGCACGGCGGTCATGTCGGTTTCCACGTAGCCGGGTGCCACGACATTGGCGGTCACGCCCCGGCTGCCCAGTTCTTTCGCCAGGCTTTTGGTAAACCCGATGATCCCGGCTTTTGAGGCGGCATAGTTCGTCTGCCCCGGATTGCCGGTCACGCCCACGACCGACGAAATGTTGATGATTGCGCCGCTGCGCTGTTTCATCATCGGGCGGTAGGCGGCTTTGCCATAGTTAAATACGCTTTTGAGGTTGGTGCCGATGACGGCGTCCCAGTCGTCCTCGCTCATGCGCAGCATCAGGTTGTCGCGCGTGACGCCTGCGTTATTGACCAAAACATCCAGCGAACCCCACGTTTTCACCACCGTGTTAACGGCCTCAGTGGCAGCGTCGAAGTCGGCGGCGTCGCCCTGAAAGACCAAGACCGTAGTGCCAGCGGCTTCGAGTTGTTGCTTCAGCGCGTCGGCTTCGTCGGTGGAGGAGCGGTAGGTAAAGGCGACGTTTGCCCCGGCGTTGGCAAAGGCTTCGACGATGGCGCGCCCAATGCCACGGGTGCCGCCTGTGACAAGGACATTTTTTCCGGTAAAATCGAGGGTCATGATGGTGGAGGGTCTATCAGGTCAGCAGGTTTATCAGGTTAGCAGGCCTTAATACTTATTGTTGGCGGCGTTTCCGAGCGCGACGCGCCTCGGCGCGCCAGTACAGGATGCCATCGGTGCGGCACACTCTCTTGTTTCCACACCCAGCCTCACGTGTTCAACAACGCCGTTAGGTCCTGAGCGGTATCGACATTTGCAATGGAAACATCGCGGCCTAAGGTGCGGCGTACGAGGCCGGAAAGCACCCTTCCGGCCCCAATTTCGATAAATTGGTCGGCTCCATCGGCCTGCATCTGTTGGGTGGCCTGTGTCCAGCGAACGGGCGCAGTGAGCTGTTCGAGCAGAGCCGCGCGGATTTTTTCGGGATCAGTAGCGGCCTGCGCGGTGACGTTCAGGTAGACCGGGCAGCGGGGCGTGTGGATGGTGAGGTCGGCCAGTTTTTCAGCCAGACCATCGCGGGCCTGCGCCATTAGCGGCGAGTGAAATGCGCCGCCAACAGGAAGCAGAAGTACCCGTCGTGCCCCACGTTCCTTGGCTAACTCCATCGCCCGCTCAATGGCCGCAACATCGCCAGAGATGACGACCTGCCCCGGTGCGTTGAAGTTGGCTGCCTGCACGAGGTCATCCGCCGAATCGGTGGCTTCATCGCACACCGTTTCCACGTCTTTGTCCTCTAATCCTAGCACGGCCGCCATCGTACCGGCCCGTGAGTTATCGGCTTGGGCCATCAGTTCGCCACGCCGCCGCACCGCGTGTAAGCCGTCTTCAAAGGTGAGGGCGCCGGCGGCAGCCAAGGCGCTGTATTCGCCGAGACTGTGGCCTGCCGTCATGTTGGGCGCGAAGCCGTGCTTTTCGAGCACCGCCAACGCGGCCATGCTGTGGACATACAGCGCAGGTTGAGTGATGTCGGTTTGGCGCAGGGATTCAGTTGCCGCGTCCTCGTCGGTGTCGGTGCCAAACATCAGCGCCGTGAGCGAGAAGCCAAGGGCTTTATCAGCGGCCTCAAAAACAGCGCGGGCCTCAGGGAAGGCGTCGAACAGGTCGCGCCCCATGCCTACGTATTGCGAACCCTGACCGGGGAATAGAAAAGCGGTAGCCAAGAGCGGTGGGGAATGGGTTTGGGAGTGTGGGTGTTTGGGAGTATGGATGTTTGAGGAGAACAGGGAGTGTCGCACGTCTCCCATACCCTCACACGCCATTACGCCCATACTCAGACGCAACAGCTTCCTGCTCGGTGGCGACGTTGGCACCATCGTAGGCCCATTTGACGTACGAAGCACCCCAGGTGAAGCCGCCGCCAAACGCGGCCAGCACGAGGTTGTCGCCTTTGCGCAGATCGTCCTGCCAGTCGTAGAGGCACAGGGGGATGGTGCCCGCCGTGGTGTTGCCGTAGCGGTCGATGTTGATCATTACCTTGTCGCTGGTGATACCCATGCGCCGCGCGGTGGCATCGATGATGCGCAGGTTGGCCTGATGCGGTACGAGGTAGCGGATGTCGTCGCCTGTCAGTCCATTACGGGCCATAATTTCAGCAGAGACATCAGCCATGGCTTTCACCGCCACCTTAAAGACCGTGCGGCCTTCCTGCTGGATGTAGTGCATCTCCTGCTCAATGGTCTCGTGCGAGGGCGGATGCAGGCTGCCGCCGCCGGGCATCTGCAGTGCGGGCCAGTTAGAGCCGTCGATGCGGTGGACCGTGTCGAGGATGCCATTGCCCTCGGTGTTGGGCTCCAGCAGCACCGCCGCCGCGCCGTCGCCGAAGAGCACGCAGGTATTGCGGTCCTTGAAGTTCAGGATGGAACTCATCTTGTCGCCGCCGATGACAAGGACCTTTTTATGCCGTCCGCTCTCGATGAACTGCACGCCCGTCGTCAGCGCGTACAAAAAGCCGCTGCACGCCGCCAGGATGTCGAAGCCCCACGCATTGGGCGCACCGAGCGCGGTTTGGACGAGGCACGCCGTGGAGGGAAAGAGCATGTCGGGCGTGACCGTGGCAACGAGGATGGCGTCTATTTCTTCCGGGCCGATGCCGCGCCGCTCCAGCACTTCTTTGGCGGCTTCGGTGGCCATGTAGGCGGTGGCCTTGTCCTTATCCCACAGGATGCGGCGCTCGCGGATGCCCGTACGAGAACGAATCCACTCGTCGCTGGTGTCGACCATCTTTTCGAGGTCGTGGTTCGTCAGGCGATCTTCAGGCAAAAAAGCGCCGACCGCCGTGATGGCCGCATGATTCATATCAATAATGGACAATTCGAGGGGCTAAAAACCAACAGCGTAACATACTTACGCTTCGAGGGCAGACGCAATGGAACCGGCGACATCATGCCGGGCAACTTCGGCGGCGGTGAGGATCATACGCTCGATGGCGCGGGCCGATGAACTGCCATGCCCGATAAGCACATTCCCATCCACACCCAGCAGAGGGGCGCCGCCAAATTCATCGGGGTTAAACCGCTTTTGCACCCCATGCATCACCTGTCCGATCAACTGCTGGGCGGCTTCGTCGAGTTGTTGCCGTTTTACTTCCTGCCCGATCAACTGCATCAGGGTGGGGGAGACGCTTTCGCCGAATTTCAGCAGCACATTGCCCACAAAACCGTCACAAACTACCACATCGGCGGCGTGGCGCATGATGTCGCGTCCCTCAATGTTGCCAATGAAGTTGAGGCCGCTGGCGGCGGACAAGAGCTGGTGGGCAGCCTTTACCTGGTCGTTGCCTTTGCCGGGTTCTTCGCCCACGTTCAGTAGCCCAACGGTGGGGTTTTCGCGTTGCAAGATGCGCTGGGCATACACGCTGGCCATGTGCGCGAACTGTACAAAATGCTCCGGCTTGCAATCGACGTTGGTGCCTACGTCCAGCACGATGCTGGTGCCTTGGGCCGTTGGGAAATAGCCAATCACCGACGGGCGTGAGACGCCTTGCAGGCGGCCCAAAATAAACACCGACGCTGCCATCACGGCCCCGGTGTTGCCCGCACTCACAAAGGCGTCGGCGAGGCCTTTTTTATGGGCACCCAGCCCCAAGTGGATCGACGACTGTTGTTTGGCCTTTACTGCTGCTGCGGGAGCTTCGTCCATCCCAATCACTTGGGGTGCATCAACAAGGCTGAGCGGAAGGATCCGCGTGGTTTCGTGGGCATCGAGTTCGTGGAGCAATTCCTCCTCTGGGCCGAACAGGATGACCTCGAGGTCGTCTGAGGCATAGAGCGCCTGAAAGGCACCCTGAATAACTACTGCGGGAGCGCGATCGCCCCCCATGGCATCCACCGCAACGCGTATGGGCATAGAAGCTGTGGTCCAAAGTCCGTCGTCTAACGATCGCCGCGATCAAGCCGCGCGCCAAAGGGAATTAGAGCGCCTCTTTGGGCTCAATCACCTGGCGACCTCGGTAATAACCGCAACTGGGGCAGGCACGGTGTAACATCTTTGGGTTGCCACAGTTCTGGCATTCCATTACTTCAGGCTTACGTAGGCCACCATAGTACACAGCACGGCGTTTGTTGGTGCGCGACTTGGAATTTTTTCGTCTGGGGTTGGCCATGAGAAAATCTCCGGTTAACCGTAAGGGTTGTTATCGTTAATATATGGACACCGACCTAGGTAGCGTCAGCATCATCTGTTTTTAACTTGCGAAGGGCCTCCCAGCGCGGGTCGATGGTGTTGCCCTCTTCATCGGTGAGTGCACCGAAGGTGGTTTGCAGTTCCAACGCCTCGGCTTCAGGTGAGACACAGCGGGCTGGGATGGCCAGCAACAACGTGTCACGCACGAAGGCCGTCAGGTCGAGTTCAGGCCGCCCTGCCGGGATTTCCTGAAGCTCGTCATAGGCATCGGTTGTGGTTTCTTCTTCCCGTTTGGAGAACGAAGCCGGGACAAACAATACTTCATACTGCCCCGAGATCGCCTGTGTAAAAGGTTTCAGCGTCCGGTCACATTCCAGCGTCGCTATGGCTGAGGCCGTGATCAAAACCAGCGCTCGGTCGTTAAAGTAATTCACGAGCACCTCGACTTCCACCGCATCGAACCGGGCGGGGTCCAGGTCAAGTGTTTCGATGGAAGGGGTGCGGGTAAAGGTATGAACACCTTCTTCCAGCAGAGCCAGATCAATGCGAAGCGCGTGAGCGTGCGGCATATACAACGCAGGCTACCCGTTGGTAGCCTATCCGGTGTCGTTCTCAAAAAACAGGCCCACAGCAACGAAAGGACTTGGGTTGGTGTTCCACAAGAATTAATCCTTCGCGAAGGCTTTGCAAAGCAGTGAAAAAGCCTCCTGAGGACCCGTACGCAAAGGTCCATGCAGAAGTCACAATTTTCTCTGTAAAATCTGCATGGCATTGCTTGATGTTATACGCATCTGTCGTTACCATAGAGCCGGGTAACATTAGGGTAACAAAAACGGCTGGTTCGGAAGGAATCAACCCTTAATTAAGGGAGGTCGTAGGTGCAACCACCGAGTTTTTTTCTTCCATTTTGTCGCCGTATCCACCGTGGCGGCTCGCCCGTATCGGCTGCCTTAATGGCACCCAGTCAGAGACCTTGGTTGTAGCTTTTAGGGCTACGTCATCGAGTGTGGGTAACTTGTGGATAAGGCCCCGCTTGCTTGATCACGGGATCGCTAGGAACTAGACGATCCCGTTCTTGTGTGCATAACCCTAGGCCTCCTTTGTCTAAGTGCTTGATATTTGAACATTTACACGTGTTTGTTACTTGTTGAAAACCTGTGGGTGAACGCTTCTTCAGTAGCAATACGTTGTTTTTGATTGATATCGGCGCGTACCACGATGTGAATAACGCGTGTATTACCCCTAGGCGTACCAAGTGGAGGCTTGGCGTTTGGGGTTTCTCAGCAGACCAGGATTCTTTTTCATCATAGCTGTGCTTCCCCCCGCATGGCCTCGGCGCATGTAGCACTAAACATGGAGCAATCTCCCGACGAAGTTTGGAACGCGTGTCTCGAAATCATCCGGGACAACATCAACCGTCAAAGCTTTAAAACATGGTTTGCCCCTCTAAAACCTATTAGGCTAGAGCAAGATGGCGAACTTAGCAAATTGACGATTCAACTCCCCAGTCGCTTCTATTATGAGTGGTTGGAGGAGCACTACTTTGCGCTCCTGCGAAAAACGATTACGAAGGTATTGGGGCCACAGGGGCGGCTCTTCTATAACATTGTTATTGAAAAAGATGCCTCGGAAAGCGGGTACGAGGGATCATCGATGCATCTACCCGCCCGTCGTCCGGCCAACGACCCGCCTGCCGCACCGGCTACGCCATCGGCAGCGGTGCCGCGTCGTCCTCCATCCTCACAGTCACCTGCGTCGCCTGCTGGTGGCGGGCGTCCCATCGCTCCCGCATCGGATCCTCGCTCGTTGCAGCAGCCGGTCACCATCGCCAACCCGTTTGTTATTCCGGGCATCCAGAAGGCGCAGATTGACAGCCAACTCAACGAAAGCTACACGTTCGAGGGCTTCATCGAGGGCGATTGTAACCGCTTGGCTCGGAGCGCTTCGCTTGCCATCGCGCAGCAGCCGGGATTGACGAGCTTCAACCCGTTTATGGTGTATGGCGGCGTTGGGCTGGGCAAGACCCACCTGATCCAAGCCATCGGCAACTATGTGAAGTCGAACGGACCGGAGTCGGTGCTCTATGTCTCCAGCGAGCGGTTTACCACGGAGTTTGTGCAGGCCATCCAGCACAACCGTGTTAGCCAATTCTCGCTCTTCTATCGCCAGATTGATCTGCTTATCATCGACGATGTGCAGTTCTTCGGCGGCAAGGAGAAGACGCAAGAGGAGTTTTTCCACATCTTCAATGCATTGCACCAGTCTGGTAAGCAGATTGTGCTTTCGGCAGATCGGGCACCGCGCGAGATTCAGGGCATCGAGGAGCGGCTACTCTCGCGGTTCCAGTGGGGCCTCTCCGCCGACCTGAAAGCACCGGAGTTGGAGACCCGCATCGCCATCATGCGGCGCAAAGCCGAAAACGATGGCATCGAGCTTTCCAACGAAGTTGTTGAGTTCATCGCGCACAACATCAAGAGCAACATCCGCGAGTTGGAAGGGGCGATGATCCGGTTGCTGGCGCACGCCACACTCCACAAGCGCGAGATCGATTTGGCAATGGCGAAAGAGGTGCTGCGCGACCTGATCAAGGATACGCGGGTCAACCTGACCATTGAAGAAATCCAGCGGATTGTGTGCGAGTACTTCGACATTCCCGAAAACCTTGTGCGGGCCAAAACCCGCAAGCGTGAGGTGGTGCAGGCCCGGCAGGTCGCGATGTTCTTTTCGAAGGAGTTCACCCAGCACTCGCTGAAAACCATCGGCCTGCATTTCGGCGGACGCGATCATTCAACGGTTATCCATGCCAATCAGAGCGTTGTAAACCAGATCGAAACCGACCACAAGTACGCCGAGATGATCAACGAAATCCGGCACACCATCGAGTTGAGAAGTCGTTAGCTGATCCACGAGGTGGCAAGAGTATGGCAGCAAGGGGGTAAACTTGGGGATTGGTACGTAAAAACTGGATCTCCACCCTTCACCTGACGTACATTGTGATCCATTTACCCACTTTGTTTTGATAGCCTGTTGACGGTGCCATGAGATTTTCAACCAAGAGTGCCCAGCTTCGCGAAGCCCTGATGACGGTAGCCGGAGCCGTTCCTTCCAAAAGCACCTTGCCAATCCTGGAATGTATTCTGTTCGAGCGCATGGGCGATACGCTGCATCTCAGCGCCACCGATCTGGAAATCTCCATCGTGCAGCAGGTGCCGGTTCAGTTCGAGTCGAATGGCTCGGCTCGTTCCAATCGCATTGCGGTGCCTGCCAAGCGGCTGCTCAACACCCTGCGGGCGTTGCCCGACCTCCCAATCGAGTTTGTGTCCGACGAAGAGTTCAACGTCACGCTGCGCACCGACCAGGGCATGTACAAGATGGTGGGGCACGACGGGGCCGACTACCCGGCACTCCCCGAACTCGACGCCCAACAGCGCATCGAGACCGAAGGCGCCCTCCTGAAACGGGCTGTACAAAAGACCAGCTTTGCGGTCAGCAAAGACGCCCTGCGTCCCGCAATGATGGGCATATACTTCCAGATTCAGCCTGAACATGGCCGCGCTGTTGCCACCGACGGGCACCGGCTGGTGAAGCTAACCCTGGGCGCGATGGCAAGCCCGGAGGCCGTCAACTTTATCGTGCCTGAAAAGGCCATGTCGCTTGCGGCCCGCATTGCCACCGACGACGCCTGCACCATTCTGGTGGACGGCGGACATGCCTGCTTCGACTTCGGGCATTCGCAGGTGATGGCACGCCTGATCGACGAATCCTATCCCAACTACGAAGCCGTCATCCCCGTCGAAAACGACCGCCGCCTCACCGTAAACCGGGTCTCGATGCTGAATGCGGTGAAGCGGGTGGGCTTGTATTCGTCTAGCATGACGAATCAGATCCGCCTGAAGCTCAGCGCTAACGCGGTTGAAATCTCCGCTGAAGACATCGAGCGTTCCAGCGAAGCCAAAGAGACCGTGCTGTGCGAATATGATAGCGAGGCGATGACGATTGGGTTCAACGCTCTCTATCTCACTGAGGTACTGAGCAACATGGACGCTGACGACGTGGTCTTTGAGTTCAGCACACCCAACCGGGCGGGCATCGTAACGCCACTGGAGCAAGCAGAGGATGAAGACATTCTGATGCTCATCATGCCGGTGATGCTGAATACCTACGCGTAAGCTCAGAACAGGTGCGTCTTGTGCTTAGCCAACTGTGGCTGCTGATCTTTCTTGTCTCGTGGCCCATGGATGGTGACGACTGTGCGGCTGCCTGTCAATTGGCCCACATCGAGGCCTATTTTGAAGCACTCGACACGGTGTACAAGGAAGGATCGACGGTAGCCGATATCGACGCGCTGTTGGCTTTACTGCATGAGGACGTTCGTTATGTGCACGTGGCCTACGAGGCCGATTTTGACCGGGCAACATGGCGGGCAGCGTTTATGCGCAACTGGGAGCGCGGGGCGTATGCCAATGAAGCCGAACAGGCAACCCATATCGTAGAGGTGCTGCATGGAAAGAATCATGCAGCGGTTGCCTATGACCCTGGCAGTGCATCGCTCGCAGAAGAAGCGTTGCTGGTGGTATTTCGTTTCACCGATGGGAAGATTTCCCGCATTGAGGAATTGTGGTAAGCAGGTGCCCTTCACAAAGCATCCACGTGCAAGAGCAACGGGTGTGATTTAGTGAGGCTCGGTTTGTGGGTGGTCGTACCCTGTCAGCACTTCAAACAGGGCATGCGGGGCAGGCATGTTCGCGGTGTAGAGCCGCTGGGCAAGCGCGTTGCAGCGGGCCCGCAAGAGGGGATCATTTTCCAGCAGAATGTCGAGGCGTTCGATGTGGGCGCGCGTGCCTGGCGGCACGTTGGGGGCATCCATAGCTGTGGAAATGAGGTACCACACCAACTCATTATCAGAGATAAAGACCATACGCAGGGCGCCTGGAAAAGTAGAGTAGGAAGCTGTGTTTTAAGACACATCGAGCTTGGAGATATAACCTTTGGTGTGAAGAATTAATGTTGGGAAAAAGGAGGAATGACCCACACACATCAAGATTGGGGGAAGAAACGAGCGTTTTGAAAACTAAAACGGACCCGTTGCGTGAGAGACGGCCCTTGTGGGAAGAGCCTGTCACTTGCTCATGTTGACAGGGTGCAGGCGGGCCCTTATTTTGCAAGACTGTATTACTACACCGTCGCGGCGCGCAGGACCAACACATCCTGATGGCACCATCCAGGCGAATTTCGGCTGGATGGTTTTTTGTCCGCCATCGCTTTGGATAGCCCTTGCGCATCGCACGTTGACTCACTTTTTAGCCGTTGCAGCCTGATGGACGCAAATAGCTTTAAGACCATAAGTGCCAAGCCGGGTTCGGTAGAACGGACATGGTACGTGGTGGACGCCGAAAACCAAGTGGTGGGCCGCCTTGCCTCCCAAATTGCCAGCATCTTGCGTGGTAAGCACAAACCTTCGTATACCCCGCACGTGGATTGTGGCGATTATGTGGTGGTTATTAACGCCGACAAGGTGCGTTTCACGGGAAATAAAGAACTGGCGAAAGAATACGACCGCTATAGCGGCTATCCTGGAGGCCGCCGTACACGTACCGTTGCCGATGTAAGGGCGCGTCACCCCGAGCGTATTGTGGAAACAGCCGTGAAGGGGATGATGCCGAAGGGACCCTTGGGGCGCCAGATGTTCAAGAAATTGAAGGTGTATGCTGGCGCCGAGCATCCGCACGAAGCCCAACAACCCCAAGCATTAAGTTTTTAGTGTCGCTCCGGGTGCTTTCTTGTTAAGACGTGCCCGGCGCTTAATCTTACGCAACTGATATGGCAGCATCCATTCAAATCAACGCCGTGGGGCGCCGCAAAACCTCGACGGCGCGCGTATACCTCAAGCCGGGTTCCGGTCAGGTTATCGTCAACCGTCGTTCGTTCGAATCCTACTTTCCGGTCGAGTGGCGCCGCAAAGTGGTCCTAGGCTCGCTGAGTGTCACGGGCACCGAAGGCCAGTTTGATGTATTGGTCAACGTGCGTGGTGGTGGACTCACCGGTCAAGCAGAAGCCACCCGCATGGGCATTGCGCGGGCGCTGGTAAAGCACGACGAAGAACACCGCAAGGCTCTTCGCGACGCTGGCTACCTGACCCGCGACCCCCGCATGGTGGAACGCAAGAAGTACGGCCAACCCAAGGCGCGCAAACGGTTCCAGTTCTCGAAGCGTTAGTTTTTGGGCTATCAGCCATCAGCTTTCGGCGCTTCAAGGATAATGGGCTGATAGCTAATAACTGACAGCCGACAGCTTTTAATCACACATACAGCCTGATATCCGGCTGGGTGACTGTTCTCAGAGTGGGGACAGTTCGGCAGGATAGCAGACGGCTGTAGCGGAAAACAACCCCAATCACATCATTATGGCAGAAACTAAGCAGGCGCAGCACCGCGTCGCCATCGAAGACCTGCTTAAAGCAGGCACCCACTTTGGTCACCTGACCAGCCGTTGGAATCCGAAGATGAAACCCTTCATCTTTATGGACCGCAACGGCATTCATATCATCGACCTGATGCAAACGCAGGCGCTGCTCGACAAAGCTGCCGACGCGGCGGCGCGTTTTGCAAAGCAAGGCAAAAGCATCCTGTTCGTTGGTACCAAGAAGCAAGCCCGCGACATTGTCTCCAAATCGGCTGCAGCTTGCGAGTCGCCTTATGTGGTGGAGCGCTGGCTCGGGGGCACCTTGACCAACTTCCAGACGATCCGCCAGAGCATCCGGCGCATGGAAGAACTCCAGAAGATGGAAGCCGATGGCACGCTGGCGGTGCTCAAGAAGAAAGAGCGCCTGATGAAAAGCCGCGAACGGGAGAAGCTGGAGCGGACCCTCGGTGGGATTTCGGAAATGCCCCGCACGCCCGGCGCGCTCTTCATTGTGGACATCAACCGCGAGCACATTGCCGTCAAGGAAGCGCAGAAGCTTGGCATTCCCATCATTGCGATGGTGGATACCAACTGTGATCCCGATGTGGTGGATTTCGCCATTCCGGCCAACGATGATGCCTTACGGTCGATCCAACTCGTGACCGAAGTGATCAGTCAGGCCGTCAATGAGGGTCGCAAGCAGCGCGAGATTGAAAACGCAAGCCGCAAAGCCGAAAAGCAGAAGCGCGAGCAGGACAAAAAGGATGCCGCGAAGGCGGCCGAAGCTGAACCCAGCAAGGACGCCTAACGCCTTTCCTTGAAGCATCGGAGCTATCTCCGCATCCTTCTCAGAAATTTTTAGAACGGTACAATAGATATGGCAATTTCCGCAAAAGACGTAAAGCGCCTGCGCGACATGACCGGCGTGGGCATGATGGACTGTAAAAAAGCCCTTCAGGAAGCCGATGGGGACTTCGACGCCGCCGTCGAACTGCTCCGCAAAAAAGGCCAGAAGGTGGCCGCCAAGCGCGCCGACCGGGAAGCAAACGAAGGTGTTATTGTAACCGCCGGGGCCGCCGATAACAGCGCCGCTGCCATCGCCGAAGTGAACTGCGAGACGGACTTTGTGGCCCGCAACGACGACTTCCAGTCGTTTGCGCAAAGCATTGCCGACCTTATCCTCGCCGAACGCCCCGCCGACCTCGACGCGCTGAATGCGCTGACATTGGGCAATGGCACCGTGGAGCAAGCCGTCACTGACATGACCGGCAAGATCGGCGAAAAAATCGAAGTGCGCCGCTTTGCTTTGGTATCCAGCGACGGTGGCGAGATAGTGTCGTATATCCACCCCGGTGCCCGCCTGGGTGTGCTGGTGGACATGCACGGCAATGGCAATTTGGCTGAAACAGGCCGCGATGTGGCGATGCAGGTGGCAGCCCTCAACCCGGTTGCTACTTCCCGGGACGACGTGCCGCAGGAGGTGAAGGACAAGGAAATGGAAATCGCCCGCGAAGCCGCCCGCAACGAAGGCAAGCCCGAGCACATTCTGGACCGGATTGCTCAGGGCAAGTTGGAGCGCTACTACAAGGACTTTGTCCTCGTCGAACAGCCGTTTGTGAAAGACTCGTCGCAGACCGTGAAAGCCATGCTGAGCGGGGCGGGCGCGGATGTGAAATCGTTCGTCCGCTACGCCTTGGGCGAGTAAGCAACCGCCGTGGACCAACTCCACAAGGGCACCTTCCTTCGGGACGGTGCCCTTTTTTATAGGCCCTATGCCCGTTGAAAAGCTGGGCAGGTCACAGTACCTTCTGCTACTTTGACTTTTCCCTGGTTGTTTAAGGCAGGGGAAGTCATTTTACCTCAAAGCGAATTAGGAAGTATGGCTGAGGAGCAAAAAACGTCCTCTCTCAAATACAAACGGGTGTTGCTCAAGTTGAGTGGCGAAGCCCTGATGGGTGACGAAGCCTATGGAATCAGTGAAGCTGTGCTAGGGCGCTATGCCAAAGAAATCAAGCGCATCGTCAAGCGGGGCGTGGAACTGGCCATCGTCATTGGCGGAGGCAACATCTTTCGCGGGGTGAAAAATGCTACCAAAGGCATGACCCGCGCCCACGCCGACTACATGGGCATGCTTGCCACGATGATCAATGCGATGGCGCTGCAAGATGCACTGGAGCAGCACGGCGTTTACACCCGTCTCCAGTCGGCCATCAAGATGGAAGAGATCGCCGAGCCGTTTATCCGTCGCCGCGCGATCCGGCATGTGGAAAAGGGCCGCGTGGTGATTTTTGGAGCCGGAACAGGCAGCCCTTATTTTACCACCGACACCGCCGCCGCCTTGCGGGCGCTGGAGATTGGTGCCGATGTGTTGCTCAAGGGCACCCGCGTCGATGGTGTGTTCACCGCCGACCCGGAGCAAGACCCCTCGGCCCAGAAATACGCCGCCCTCCATGGACGCACCGTGTTGGAGAACGACCTGCGCGTGATGGACATGACGGCGTTCACCCTTGTCCGCGAAAAAGGCCTGCCGATTATTGTGTTCGACATGAACCATGACCGAAACCTGCTCGATGTGGTGAAGGGCAAGCCCGTGGGCACGCTGGTACATTGGAACGATGATGCCCTGTTGCCCACGTTCGCCGAAGCAGCGGCAGTGCCCGAATCGGCTGCCTAGCGGATGCGCAGCCCCCAACCCGAAGTTTTAACCCCAACCCGATACGAAGCGATGCTAGACGAAGAATTTGAATTGATTCTGGAAGATGCGAAAGAGCACATGGATAAGTCACTCGATCACCTACGCATCGAACTGAACACCATTCGCGCCGGACGCGCCACACCGTCGATGCTCGATACCGTCCGCGTTGATTATTACGGATCCTCGACGCCTTTGAGCCAGATGGCGTCGGTAAGTGCGCCGCAGCCTGATCTGATTGTGGTCCAGCCGTGGGAGCGTTCTGTGCTGGGAGACATTGAGCGTGCCATCATTGCAGGAAACCTTGGGTTGAATCCATCCAATGATGGGTCGATGATTCGTATTCCCGTGCCAGCGCTTAATGAAGAACGGCGCCGTGACCTCGTGAAGTCGGCCAAAAGCAAAGGAGAAGACGCCAAAATCTCGATCCGCAACGTACGGCGTCATGCCAAAGACAACATCAAGAAGACGCAGGAAGAAGAGCATTTGTCTGAAGACATGCGCTACCACGCCGAAGGGAAGCTTCAGGAAATGACCGATGCGTACGTGAAAAAGATCGACGCTATCCTCGAACGCAAGGAAGCCGAGATCATGGAAGTGTAGGGCCGGCCAACAGCGAAGGAAGCGTGAAGCAATGCACGGGGCGGATCATTCAGGACGAAGCCTCGTTTCTCGCCCTTCGCAAAACGGAGAGGTGCCGGAGTGGTCGAACGGGCTCGCCTGGAAAGCGAGTGTACCCTTTCCGGGGTACCGAGGGTTCGAATCCCTCCCTCTCCGCTCCCAAAGCCGAGCCTCAGGTTCGGCTTTTTTGTTTGTGAAAGGGGATGGATGAGGGTGCTTTCGGGCAGCAGTGGGTGTACTTATCCGGATTGCCATCGTTAATGTCTGAATACATGCCTGCGAGAACGGGTCCTCTCTCCCCTGGCGGGAGAGAGACAGAGTGAGGGGGGAACACACCACCGAAAGCGTTCGGCTTGGTTTAACAAATCACCCTCACCCTGACCCTCTCTCATCAAGGGAGAGAGAACGTAGAACGAAGCACTTGTGCTATCCCGACACCCACAAACGAAGTTGGTATTAGTTGGCACGGTCGAGGGGTAAAAGTTCACGTTTTACGTTTCGCGTTTCAGCCTCGCCTTATATTGAGCGCCAACCAAGCCATTTCCACTCCCTAACACCAAGTCGCCACTCGCCCACATGATTGCCAGCATGACCGGCTTCGGGCGGGGAACCGCCCACGCTCACAACATCACCGCCACCGTCGAGATGCGGTCCGTCAACAACCGTTTTATTGACATCTCGGTGCGGATGCCGTCGCGGCTTATTGCCTATGAGACCGAAATCCAGAATCGGCTTAAAAAAGCTTTTGAGCGGGGACGGTTTACGGTACAGATTCAGGTGGAGCAAGCCGCCACCGATGCCCTGCCCGTGCAGGTAAACCATGCAGCAGCGCGGGCCTATGGGCAACTGCTCGAAGAACTGCGGCAGGCGGCAGGCATCCAGGAGCCCGTGCGGCTGGAAGACCTGTTGCGCCAGAACGATGTGTTTGAAACAGCGTCGGAGAAGCCGGAAGTGACAGAGCAGATGGCTGAGGTGGTGTATGACGCATTGGCGGAAGCCATCAGCGGGATGCGGCAGATGCGGCAGGACGAAGGGCAGGCGCTTGCCGCCGACCTCACCGCTCGCATCAATGCGATTGAACAGTATGTGGTATTTGTGGAGGCACGGGCTCCACAACGCGTGGATGAAGCCCGGACGCGGCTCAAAGACCGTATCGAAGAATGGCTCGGCGACGACCGCCTCGACCCGGAGCGATTGGAGCAGGAAATCACGATTCTCGCTGACAAGCTGGACCTGACGGAAGAGTGCGTACGGCTCCGGTCCCACCTGGCACAGTTCCGCGAGGCGTTGGCGAATGACGAGGCCGTGGGACGCAAGCTCAACTTTCTCGTGCAAGAGATCCACCGCGAGGTCAACACCATCGGCTCGAAAGCCAACGACGCCGAGGTCGGGCGCTACGCCATCGAGATGAAGGAGGAAGTCGAAAAAATCCGCGAACAGGTGCAGAATGTCGAATAGCTGCGCGTCCGGTGCTCGCTTTGTGCGCATCACGGGCTGCGCGGTCCTAGAGAGGGCGTTACCCCTTTCATAGACAAAAACGACCTGCTGACCTGATAGACCTGCCGACCATAAAATCCTGTGACCGAAACCAAACGAAACGCGAACCCCCGCATCGTCACGCTGACGGCTCCGAGTGGCTCGGGAAAAACCACCATCGCACGGCGTGTGCTGGCGGCGTTTCCGCAGATGCGGTTTTCGGTATCGGCCACCACGCGCCCGCCGCGCCCATACGAACAGGATGGTGTGCATTATCACTTTTTGAGCCCCGAAACCTTCCGGCAGCGGATTGAAGAAGGAGCCTTGCTGGAATACGAGGAAGTGTATCCGGGTCGGTTTTATGGAACGCTGGTGGAAGAAGTGGAACGGGCTACCACCGACGCCCCCGTGTTGCTCGACATTGAGGTGAACGGTGCCCGCAACGTGAAGCGCTTGTTTGGCGATGAAGCAGTGGTGATTTTTATCCAACCGCCATCGCTGGAGGTGCTGCGCGAGCGACTGGAAGGCCGTGCCACCGAAGATGCAGACACGTTGCGCACCCGGTTGGAACGTGCCGCGTATGAGCTATCCTTCGCGGATCAATTCGACACGGTGGTGGTCAACGACGACCTTGAAACCGCCGTCGAAGAGACACTGCACTATATCGCTGATTTTTTAAGCTCACGCTCATCAGTCACTCCATGATGCCCGCTACCCTCAACGGACGCAACCTGCTGCTCGGTGTCACGGGAAGCATCGCCGCGTACAAAGCCGCCGAACTGGTACGGCTATGCAAAAAAGCCGGGGCCGAGGTGCAGGTGTTGATGACACCCGACGCCGCCCGGTTCATCCCACCCCTCACGCTGGGCACGCTGAGTGAGCGCGAGGTATTGGTCGAGATCTTCCCGGAGAACGAAGACGGAAGCTGGACGAAGCACGTCAACCTGGGACTCTGGGCCGACCTGTTTGTGGTGGCACCGGCCACCGCGCAGACACTCGCCAAGTTGGCGTACGGTTTCTGCGACACGATGCTGACGGCCACAGCGCTCGCGAGTCGCTGTCCGCTGCTGGTAGCCCCGGCGATGGACCACGACATGTACCTGCATCCCGCCACACAGGCCAACCTGGAGCGGCTGCGTTCATTTGGCGTGGAAGTGATGGAGCCGGGCTACGGTGAGCTCGCCAGCGGACTTGTGGGACATGGGCGGATGCCTGAACCGGAAGCCATCGTCGCACGACTCACGGAAAAGCTCGTAGAAATTGACGCCTCTGCCGAACGAAAAGACCAACTGACTGGCAAGCGCGTACTCGTGACCGCTGGTCCAACCCGCGAGCCCATCGACCCCGTGCGCCTGATCACCAATCCCTCAACGGGCACGATGGGCTATGCCCTCGCTGCCGCTGCGCACGCACGTGGGGCTGACGTTATACTCGTCAGCGGCCCCACCAATCTCGCCACGCCCACTGGTGTCACCCGCATCGACGTGACGACCGCCGAGGAGATGCACGCCGCCGTGCAGCAGCATGCCGACGTGGATTATGTCTTTATGGTTGCTGCTGTCGCCGACTACACGCCCATCGAAACCGCTCCCTCAAAGATCAAAAAGGACGAGGGCGACCTCACGCTGCGCCTGCGCCGGACGCCCGATATCCTCGCCACGCTCGGCAAAAACAAGCACAACGGACAGGTGCTGGTAGGGTTTGCGATGGAAACCGACGACGTGTTGGCCAACGCCCAGCGCAAGCTCGAAAAGAAAAACCTCGACTGGATTGTGCTGAACAACCTACACGAGCAGGGCGCAGGTTTTGGCAACGGCACCAACCGCGTCACCCTCCTGCGCCGCGACGGGCACCGCGAAGACCTTCCCGTCTTGCCCAAGCGGGCCGTCGCAGAAGCCATTCTGGATCGGGTGCTTGGTTGAGGCAAGGGAGATGTTTCTACTTCATCAGCGTCAGCCGACGGGTCTGGGTAAAGACGCCGGTGTTGAGGCGGTAGAAATAGATGCCGGAAGCCAACCTCGAAGCGTCCCACGTTACTGTGTGTGTGCCAGCAGGCACGGTGCCTTGCACCAACTCGGCTACCACCCGTCCCATCACGTCAACGACCGTCAGTGACACCGCCGAGGCGTGGGGGAGGGTAAAGTCAATATGGGTGGTGGAGGAAAAGGGGTTGGGATAGTTTGGCGCCAGCGCAAACCCGGAAGAAGGCACCGTGGGCAGCTCGGCATCGGTGCTCTGTGCGCCGGGGGTGCCGGGAGTGCCGTGGAGGGTGCTAGAAGCCTGCCACTGGGCGGGGTCGTTCAGGTCGCTTGTGGTCGGGTCGATAAGGACGAGGGAATACCCTTCGCCATCGGATGCTTCGGGCCACGGTGCCCGGTCGTCGTACTGGACAGACTGGAGTGCGGCCCCCGTCGCGTCAACCAGCAGCAGGTGTTCCCCTGCATTGTCGAGCGCGCCGTCGTATACACCGAAGGGCGCAAACCCATAGCGTGCCTCAAAGTGGTCGTGGTCAGAGGCAAGCACCAGAAAACCGCGGGCGTCCAGCATCGTCCCTGCTGAAATTTGGTAGCGGATGCCGTCGGTGAACGCCACGCCGCTCACATCGAGTGGGGCGCTGCTGGGGTTGTGTAACTCAATGAACTCGAAATACCGCCCCTCCGTCGTTTCGGTCGGCAGCGGGTGGTAGTGAATCTCGGTGATCCGCAGGGGAGTCAGCGCCGCCGGAACGACGAAGGCAGCCTCGCTCAACGCACTCCATTCGTTGTTCTCAAACACCCGTGCTTTCACGGTCACGCCGTGTGTCAGTGGGAAGGGGTCGGTATAAACCAAGGCTTCCGCCGAAGTCGGGTCGGTGCCATCGAGGGTGAAATACACCGTGCCGCCGTCTGCCGCCATCGACACGACGTCGCCCGCTCCGGCTACGTGCGGGGTCACGGGAGCGAGTTGGTCATTGAGCAAGATGGTGGGGGCTTCCGCGTCGGGGAAAAGGCCGGCCTGGCGAAGCTGGGCCACAAAAACATCCATGCGCTGAGGCAGATGGTCCTGGATGATAAAATCTAACTCTTCCAACCAGTGCTCTTTGCCGTACAACTCAAACGGGCCGTTTTGTCGCCAGGGATGCACGTCGCGGCGGTAGTCACCCCAGCGTGCGGCTTCGGCGATGATGGCGGGTTCGAGCACGTCGGCGCGGGCCATCCAGCGGGCCTGTCCCGCCTCGGTGGAGAGCGCTCCGCCGGGTGCCCGGTGCCGCTGCACGCGGTCGGCAAAGAGAAGGCGGAAGCTGGCGTTGCGATTGAGCAAATGGAACAGCCCGCTCGGACGGTTGGTGTAGTTGGTACTCAACTCGTTGGCGTTTATGCCTTCCAGGATGTGCTCGGCATCCCAACTGAAAAACTGAAAGCCCTTGCCCGGGTGCACGCGGTTGCGGATAGCAAGCCAGTTATGCTCGTCCCAATCCCAGTTGGCCCCGTACAGATTCAGCACCATGTAGTCGATGAAATTTACCACATCGAGGTAGGGTTCATACTGCGGGTTGCGGGTGCCGTCGGGGTGGTTGCCCTGAAGGCGTTGGTAGCGGGCCTCATCCATCCGTCCACCCCGGGCCATGTCCATCATGGAGTCCCACGCCTCGGCGGTGCCATCCACCACCTCAATGCGGTCCTTGATTACGTCGTAGTCACCTTCGTCATCGCCCATATAGGCGGCGGCAAATATACGGTCGGGGCGTTCGGTGGGGTTATAGATGCCCCAGTACAGCCCATTCAGATACAGGTGCACGTAGATGCCTCGTCCTGCCGGATGGCCCATGGCGCGCTGCGTGTCTTTGGCCCAGAGGTCGCGGATCAACTGGTTGCGGCGGCGTTCGCTGTGGCTGCTGTGCAACCACGAGTTGCCATAGCCCGCCCGCAACACGACAGAATTGATAGAGGTAGCGGCGTCTTCGCCAAACAGCGGATACCGCAGGCGCGACACCCCATATTCGCTTCGAAAGGCAATCCGGAACGAATGCTTGGGCGTTTTTTCCACCCGTCGGCTGTGGCCGCCATGCAAACGCAAACCGGCATCGGCCTGAAACCCTTCCGGATCCTCGCGGCTGAAAAACTCGACGGAGGCAGGGCGCTCCCACCCGTCGCCCAGTCCCGGCACATCGCCTTGTTCAGGCGGACCGGTATAGATATAGATGCCGCCCGAGTCGGGGTGGGTGCTGTGTGAGAACAGGTGGTTTTTGTCCGTCACGATAGAAAGCGTGGGCAGCGCCAGCAGCGCTTCTTCCATGTCGCGGGCATAGCGGGGGTAGGTGGTGACCTCTGGGTCCATCTCATAGTCGGCGATGGCGGTGCCGGGAAACTCGAAGTAGGGCCCCCACGTGGCCGGGTAGCCCGGCGGGTTGTTGGGTTGGTTAATCACATCGGCGAGGAACAGGAACGTCGCCGTGGTGATGGGACTGGCAGAAGCGCCATTCTGCAAAAGCGCGGCGCGAACCACCGTGGTGGTGGTGATGGGGACGGGCTCTGCGTACGGTGTTGCGTTTTGGGGACTCGGGGCGCTTCCATCGGTGGTGTAATACACCTGCCCAACGGAGGCTTCGGAGGTAATGTGCAGCGAAAAGGGGGTGTCGTAGAACCCATGCGCATGGCTAAACAGCGGGCGGGGCAGGTCTTGGGCGGTGGCAGGGGAGAGCAAACCGAGTAAGCAAACGCTGCACAACCACGAGGTGGATGTCCAGGGAAAACGCAAAGCCAACATATGCCTCCTGCTCGTGCAGGGAATGGGTGGGGTGAGCGAGTTTGTCTCACAGACCGTGACAGGCAAGATCACGGCATGGATTCGTTCTTTGCAGAGGCAGGAGCGCGAGGGGGCCATTTCCCCTAGCAGCACAGAACATAAACAAAGAAAGCGATGGAAGGGGCGTTTATCAACAAGGTTCCTAAGAGTGCGGACGGGTCATGCTGCGGCATGCGGGGTAGCACGGGAAGGCCAAGGTTCGAGGAACATGCAGATTTCACAACTAAAAGAACACGATCTTCTTGAGATCGCGGGGGCTTCGCCCTTACCTTGAACGCTTATCTTTTCGGAACGTAACGCGCAGGTGAGCAGCGTATGCACGAGGTGTTGGAAGCGGTTCGGCAGGCGCTTGCGTACGAAAAGACGCTGTTCGGAAACTACGTGCTGCTTGGCCCACCGCCCGCGCGTTCGTCTCCCGTCCAGCCGCCCGTCTCAGTCGCCGACGCAGCCGCACCCGTCGAGGCTCCCCCACCCGCTTTGTCTGAAGCTCCCGACGACGACATGCCCAACCAGGACCTGTTTGGTAACATCATCGATCCCGCCGAAGATGCCAGCCGCCCGCCCCACGAACGCATCGCTGCGCTGATTCCGCCAGACTCGCCGCTGCATCAGATGCATACGCTGGATGAGGTGGAGGCGTATGTCAACAACACCGTGCTCGTGCCCATCGACGAAGGCCGGATCAATGCGGTGTTTGGCACCGGCGATCCCAATGCCAACCTGGTGGTAATTGGCGAAGCACCGGGGGCCGATGAAGACAAACAAGGCGAACCGTTTGTAGGCCGCGCCGGTCAGCTGCTGAACAAGATTCTGGAAGCGATCAACTTCAAGCGCGAAGAGGTGTACATCGCCAACATCCTCAAGAGCCGCCCGCCCAACAACCGTGACCCGTTGGCAGAGGAAGTAGCCGCGCACATTCCGATGCTGTACAAGCAACTCGCCTTGATTAAGCCGAAAGTGATTTTGTGCGTGGGCAAGACCTCAGGGAATGGGCTGCTGGGGCGGCGCTCGTCGCTGGGGGCGTTGCGTGGCACCTTCCACGATTATTACGGCATTCCGTTGATGGTGACCTACCACCCGGCGGCGCTGCTGCGCAACCCCCAGTGGAAACGCCCCACATGGGAAGACATGAAGCTGTTGCGCACACGCTATGATCAGCTTGTGGCGGCATAATTAATAATTAAAGCTCTCTATTACAGGTTCTCATGTCTGAAGAACACGGCCAGCGTCCCATTAAGATTGATGACGAAAGCCAGCGTTATCCCCTTGAAAAAATGACGGGGGCAGGGCGGCGGCAGGCCAAGATTCACGCCATCCACGATGCCACCGGACGTATCCCACCGCAGGCCAAGGAAGTGGAGAAGTCGGTCCTGGGCTCCATGCTCATCGAGCGCGAGGCGATCCCGAAGGTCATCGAAATTCTCAACGAAGAGGCGTTTTACGACTCTCGGCATCAGAAAATCTATACCGCCATCCTCGGCCTTTTCGAGCGCGGCAACCCCGTCGATCTCATCACGCTGACCGAAGAGTTGCGTCGCAACGGCACGCTGGAGGAGGTGGGCGGGGCATATTACCTGACCGAGCTAACAACCTCGGTGGCATCGGCGGCCAACGTGGAGTACCACGCCCGCATCATTGCGGAGAAAGGGCTGTTGCGCAAGATGATCGAGACGATGACGCTGCTTGTGGGGCAAGCCTACGACCCCAGCGCTGACGCCTTTGAACTCCTTGATGAAGTCGAGAGCGAGATTTTCGGCATTTCGGAGCTTAACATGCGCAAGGCCGCCTCGTCGCTCAGCGAGGTGGTGAAGGAGACGCTGGAGCGGCTGGAATCCATCCACGGGCGCGAAGGTGGCATCACAGGCGTGCCCAGCGGTTTCACCAAACTCGACCAGATGACGAGTGGCTGGCAACGGTCGGACCTGATCATTATTGCCGCTCGGCCAAGTATGGGGAAATGCCTGGGCAAAGGCACACCTGTGATGATGTATGACGGAACCATCAAACCGGTGGAAGCCATCCAGAAAGGCGACTTGCTCATGGGCGATGACAGCACGCCGCGCCGGGTGTTGTCATTGGCACGCGGACGCGAACAGATGTACTGGATCCGGCAGAAGCATGGGATGGATTATCGGGTTAATGAAAGCCACATCCTGTCGCTGAAAAAAAGCCGAAACGGCGATGCCGTCCCCCGAGGAACGGTGGTCGATCTATCGGTGCGCGACTATTTGCAGAAATCCACGAAGTGGCAGAATGACCACAAAGGCTTTAAAGTGGCGGTCGAGTTTGAGGAGCAAGTCGTCCCGCTGGACCCGTATTTGTTGGGCTTTTGGCTCGGCGATGGCAAAGCGGACAGCGCCCGCATTTATACGACGGACCCTGAGGTTGTGGACTACCTCCATATGCGAGCAGGTGCACGCGGCGAAGGCATTAGGGTCTACGATGCGGATCGGCCCTGCCCAGCCTATCTCATCACGAATGGGCATAGCCCTGATCGCTCCCACTCGGTGCAGGCCACGTTGCGTGCCTTGGGCGTGCTCAATAACAAACATATCCCGCCGCTTTACCTGACCAATGCGCGCACGCAACGCCTCCAATTACTGGCCGGCCTGGTTGACAGCGATGGGCATCGGAATAGCGGGCACGGTGGCACATACGAGATCACGCAGAAAGACAAGCGACTGGCACAACAGATCAAGTATTTGTGTGATACGCTCGGCTATCGGACATCCCTCACGGCAAAGCGGGCACGCATCCGTGAGATTGGCTTCGAAAGTGTCGTGTGGCGGGTCCGGTTTAATGGCAACGTGGACGAGATTCCTGTGCGGATAGCCCGCAAAAGAGCAACGCCGTGGAAAGACCGGCGGGACTGGCGGGTTACAGGCGTCACGGTGGAACGCGATACGGTCGATCAATACTACGGCTTTGTCTTGGATGGAAACCATCGGTTTGTGCTGGGCGACGGAACGGTGACGCACAACACCGCTTTCAGCCTCGCATGCGCCCGGAATGCGGCTTTGCACCCCCAATACGGGGCGGGCGTGGCGATTTTTTCGCTGGAGATGAGTTCCCAGCAGTTGGCGCAGCGCCTGCTCACGTCCGAGGCCCGTGTGGATGCCCAGGCGGCTCGCACCGGGCGGATGCGCGACGATGACTGGCTGCGGCTGGCAAATGCCGCAGGCCGCCTCTCCGCCGCGCCCATCTACATAGACGACACGCCGGGTTTGACTGTGCTGGAACTGCGTGCCAAGTGCCGCCGCCTCAAGGCCGAGCACGACATCGGCCTCATCATCGTGGACTACCTGCAACTGATGCACGGGACCGCGAAGAAAAATTCCAACCGCGAGCAGGAAATCGCGCATATCTCGCGCTCGCTCAAGTCGCTGGCGAAGGAACTGAACGTGCCCGTCATCGCGCTTTCGCAGCTTAGCCGTGCCGTGGAAACCCGTGGTGGTGACAAACGGCCACAACTATCTGATCTTAGGGAGAGTGGATCGATTGAGCAAGACGCCGACGTAGTCGCGTTCATCTACCGCGCTGAACGCTACGGCATCACCGTGGACGAGCATGGCAACTCGACGGAAGGTATCGGTGAGATCCTGATTGGCAAGCAGCGTAACGGCCCGATTGGCAACGTCCAACTGGCGTTTGTTAACCAGTACGCCCGCTTCGAGAACCTGACAACGTACTACAGTAATCCAGGCGGCTTTGGCGACGACGACCTGCATGACTTTGAGCCACCACGGGCGCCTGTGCCGCCGGGCCCCGCGCCGTTTTGATGGGTCATTAGCTGTGCGTCATGGCGTCATTGGGATCCTTCGGATGCGTCATTCAGCCTCTACGGTGCCGTCATATGGTGGGGCGAATCTGAAGCAAGCCGAATGACAACCAATGAGGCAAGCAAAGCTTGTAAATGACGTGGGCAACCCCCACAAATTACAGTGCTTCGTACGGCGGAATCGCATCCAGAAAATGATACGTGTGCGCCGCATGGTCGAGGGCGCAGGCGTAGTGGTCGAGTCCGTTGGTGGCGACCAGATACCGGGCACCGACGACTTTATTGTACCGCGCCACCTGATCGAATACGGTTTGGCTGATAGGTACGGTGGGGGCTTTACATTCCACCATCAGCAGCGGTTGTCCCTTGCGGTCATGCACGATGACATCGGCGCGGCGGGCCATGCCCTGATAGGTAAATCCAGCTTCGATGGCGACGAGCGCGGCGGGCGTGCCGAGGTCCTGCACCAGATACTGCACAAAATGCTGCCGCACCCACTCTTCCGGCGTCAGACGGACGTATTTCTTCCGCAGCGGATCATAGATGATGATCGCTTTGCCACGGTCCTCGCGGAGGGTAAAGGCGTAGCTGGGCAGGTTCAGTGCGGGAAGTTCGTCCACAGTAACACAGAAATGAGGACAGGGGATGGAGGAGAAGGTACACGACAGGGAAGCATCTACAAAACACGCGCGGCTTTATTCCGAACCGGTGGGTGTCTATCTTGACCCTACTTATCGCCAGATGTTCAGTGCTGGCGCGAGGTGCCACCGCCACGTCACGCGTCCTTTCTCACCCAACATCGCCTGATTGCCATGCGTGAACAGAAAAAAACCACCCGCCGAGACTTTCTGAAAGTGGCCACGACGTCTGCGCTTGCCGCCGGTGCGGCCCCGGTTATCCTCGGCCGCAGCGAAGCCCAGCAACTCAAGTTGCGTCCTACCCGCCCCATTGCGCCCAACGATCGCGTCCGCATCGCCACGATTGGCATGGGCATCATCGGCTTTATTGACACCGAGACGGCGCTGCAGGTGCCGGGGATCGAACTCGTTGCAGCGGCCGATTTATACGACGGGCGGCTGGTGCGGACGAAGGAGGTTTTTGGTGCGGACGTGGACACGACCCGTGACTACCGTGAGATCCTCGCGCGGGACGATGTGGACGCCGTGCTGGTGTGTGTGCCCGATCATTGGCACACAAAAATCGCGGTGGATGCGATGCAGGCGGGCAAACACGTCTACCTCGAAAAGCCGATGGTGCACACCATTGAGGAAGGTCCCCAGATTCTGGCGGCGCAGGAAGAGACCGGCAAGGTGCTTCAGGTGGGCAGCCAGTACGTTAGTTCTATTATTTACGACAAGGCGCAGGAACTGGTCGCGGCCGGTGCCATCGGCGAGATCAACCTCGTGGAGGCGACCATGAACCGTAACTCCGCCATTGGTGCGTGGCAGTATTCAATCCCTGTGGACGCCTCGCCAGAAACCATCGACTGGGACACCTTCCTTGGTCATGCGCCGAAGCGTGAATTTGACGCGGTGCGGTTTTTCCGCTGGCGCAACTACTGGGACTATGGCACGGGCGTGGCAGGTGACCTGTACGTGCATCTGTTTACCAGCATTCACCATACGCTGCAATCGCACGGTCCCACGCGGGCCTTTGCGCAGGGCATGGTGCGGTACTGGAAAGACGGCCGCGACGCGCCTGACGTGATGATGGGCCTCTACGAATATCCCGAGGCGGCGACGCACGGGCCATTCCTGCTCTCGCTCCAGACCAACTTCGTCGATGGCGGCGGCGGCGGTTCCACGTTCCGTTTTGTGGGCAACGAAGGCGTGCTGACGATCAACTGGAGCAGTCTCACCGTGGAGCGCAACCCCATGTCACAGGCGTCGCTGCAGCAGATCATGGAAGGCTACAACTCCGTCCGCACCTTCTCCGAGGCTGGCCAAAAGGCGTTCGAGGAAGCATATCGGAGCGAACACACCGCGATGCCACGCCCGCAGCCCAGTGAATCGCAAGAATTCCGTGCGCCGCAGGGCTACGACGACCGGCTCGACCATTTCGCCAACTTTTTCGCTTCCATTCGCGAAGACGCGCCCAACGTGGAAGACGCGGCCTTCGGCTACCGCGCCGCTGCGCCATCGCTGCTCGCCAACATGAGCTATCGCCAGGGCAAAGCGCTCGGCTGGGACCCGGAAGCGATGAAGTTGATCGCGTGACGGGTTGAGACATCGCGTCTGGGATAGGGAAGGTTTTGTTCGATCGACGGTGGAAGGAAAATCACCGGGTCTACCGTTTTTCTAGCCTTCACCCTGCCTCTTTTCTCTCATCAAATGAACCGCTCCCACCCTCATGTCCCTTTTCCATTGGCGTTCCCTGTTGCTTGTCAGTCTATTCTGCCTATTGATGGCGTGTCAGCAAGAAAACGCCGAACCTGCTGCCGAAACCGCTGACGAACCCATCACCGAAACTGAGGCGGAGCCTACGGACGACCTTGTGCTCGAAAGCACCTTGGAAGTGATTAACATCGCGTCTATGCAACGGCGGGAGGTCTATCACACCCGCGGCCACATCGAAGCGCCGAACTGGTCGCGGGATGGCAGCTATTTTCTCTTCAACAGCGAAGGACTGATGTACAAGCTGCCGGTGGAAGGCGGCGACCCGGAGCAGATCGACACCGGCTTCGCCACGCGCAGCAACAACGATCACGGCATTTCGCCCGACGGCACGCAACTCGTCATCAGTGACCAGTCGCAGGAGGAGGGGCAGTCGCTCATCTACATCCTGCCCATTGAAGGCGGCGAGCCGCGCCGTGTCACGGACCTCGGCCCGTCGTATTGGCATGGCTGGTCGCCCGATGGCGAGACGCTGGCGTATGTGGGCCTGCGCGACGGCGAATACGACATATACACGATCTCCGTCGATGGCGGCGAAGAAACGCGGCTCACGGAGGCGGAAGGGCTGGACGACGGTCCCGACTACTCTCCCGACGGTGCATACATCTACTTCAACTCCGTGCGCACGGGCACGATGCAAATCTACCGCATGAAAGCCGACGGCAGCGAAGAGGAGCAGCTTACGTTTGACGACTACAACGACTGGTTTCCGCATCCCTCGCCCGATGGTCAGTGGATCGTTTTCCTGTCCTACGAACCCGACGTGGAAGGCCATCCTGCCAACAAGGACGTGATGCTGCGCCTGATGCCCATGGGCGACAACGCCGATGCAGAGCCTCGCGTCATCGCGGAACTCTTTGGCGGCCAGGGCACGATCAACGTTCCCTCGTGGTCGCCCGACAGCGAAAACGTAGCGTTTGTGAGCTACCAACTGGTGCAGCCGTGAGGACGTTTGGAGAGAAGACGAGAAGCTTCTTGATCCGTCCTCACCCCTACCCACACCGCTCCATCCACCCAAACCCAATCACCCCATGTACGCTTTTTTACGCGCCGGACTCCTCCTGGGCCTGCTCTTAACGGTGGCAGCCTGTCAACCCGAACCCACCCTCGAACCCGTTCCCGAAACCACCGACACGCCCACGATGAGCTTCTTCATCACCAGCGTAGGACCCGGCGACGGGGCCAATCTGGGCGGGCTGGTTGGGGCGGATCAGCACTGCACGGCCCTCGCTGAGGCTGCGGGCGTGACGGGCAAAACGTGGCACGCCTATCTCAGCGCAACGGGTGAGGCCGACAGCCTCGTGGTACATGCCCGTGACCGTATCGGGACAGGGCCGTGGTACAATGCCAACGGGGTCGCGGTGGCGCAGAGTGTGGACGACCTGCACAGCGACGCCAATAACCTGAACAAGGAGACAGCGCTGGATGAAAACGGCAATATGGTGAATGGGCGCGGCGACGACCCGAATGTGCATGACATTCTCACGGGCGCGCAGCTTGATGGCACGGCGTTCTCGGGCACCGATGACACCACCTGCCAGAACTGGACCAGCAGCGACAGCACCGGTAGCGCCCGCGTGGGCCATCACGACCGCACGGGCGGCGGTGAATATCCAGAATCGTGGAACTCGGCCCACGGCTCGCGCGGCTGTAGCCAGGCCAACCTGCGAGGGACGGGCGGCAACGGGTTGTTCTACTGCTTCGCCACGGACTGAGCACGGAAAAGAAGCGGATTGACCACCTGAACGTTGGTGACACCCAGCGATGGTTAATGGCTAGGCGCTGCGCTCGTTTGGAGCAATCATTCGAGCGGCAGATACATTCTATTCGGCCAGCCAGGCGCGGGCGCTTTTCATATCGCGAAACCCTTGAAATTTCCAACTCGAATTAAAACGGATGGAAAGCTCAACGTATTGTTCCATCATCCCGATGATCACAGGGTCGGTTGCCACGTAGGCCACCTTCACGTTGCGCACCAGGCTAGTGGCACCGAGATCGTAGGCCGCTGTCACCTTGATGTCGCGGTCGCTCCATTCGACGTGTGTCACTTCCAACGTATCGACGAGTTGATAGCGGGCCGCATCGCTGCGCGGATCCCGATAAAAGGCGTCATTGGCCTCCTCTATTTCCGGCGCCGTTACGGCACCGTAGTATTCCCACAAAACCCCATGCTCTTCCCAGATCATACGGTAGGGCATCCGCTTGCTCGTGTTTGCTTAAATGGTTGTTTAATATAGCGGCTGTCGAGCAGGGCGACCACCGTTTATCCCTTCTGGATACGTTTCCACTTGCTCAGGTTCTTGCCCATCAACGTTTCTAGCTCCCGGATCTCCAACTCCAGCATCTGCAAGATCATTTGTTGAAGGGACGGGGTGGGCTTTGGCTTTTCGGTGAAGTGGCGGCGGGAATTGTCCGTAATTTTTTCCCACAGCGGTGGCAAATGATCGCGAATGCGGGCCAGCAGCCAAGAGGGGTGGTCATACTTATGGTGCTTCTTCGTTCGGCCAAGCGACGGGTTGCGATGCGTTTTTTCTAGGGTTCCAAAGGCCTCGAAGTTGATGTTGAGGAAGGCGCACACCTGCTGGATGGTGGCTTCGGTCCGTTGGGTCAGGTCGTCAAAATCGAGCAGTAACACCTGGTCTCGCCCGAAGCGTCGGATGTACGGGATGATCTGGGTGTAGTACCGGGTGATGTCGAGGTACATCCGGTTCTTGATCAGGGCTTCCTCGAAGGGCCGATCTGTATATCCCCGCTGGTATGTATGCATATAGCCCGATACAATCCGGTCGATGGGGTTTCGGACGAGATAGATAAACTTCAGGTCGGGATTGTAGGCATACAGGTCGTCCCAGATATGAAGGTTGCGGAGCGGGTAAAACGTGTAGGTGGTGGAGCTTTCAAAGTACTGCACCCCTTCTTTTTCTTCAAAAAGGGCATGGTAGGCATCAAGCTCGCTGTGCCAGTCCGGAGACCTGCAAAAAAAATGGGGCTCTTTAGGTTCACTTCCCACCAGCGCCGGGTGACGCTGCAGGATGGTAAACAAGGTGTTGGTGGCGCACTTCTGCGCACCCAGGATCATAAAATCAACGCGGACCATCTAGCCATGCATTTCCTTGAGAGGCCATCGGACAACCGACGCAAGGTACAGGCCAATGCCATCAGATTCAGCCTGACGCGAAAGATCGCCACAGCCTGCGTATAAATGCCAAATGATGGTCGTCGTGTTCGGCCACAAAAAACATCAGGTCTACCACCCGCATGGGCTGTTCGAGGCGGGGATGGGTGGCAGCCCGGGCCAGCGTGGCGGCGTCGAGGTGCTCCACGCGCTGGGCGAGTTGCATGCGGGCCGTTCGGAATTGCTGGAGGAGGTGATCTAGCGGCTGGTCGTTGTGGTTGGCTTCATGCGTCTTGCGGTTCGTCAGGTCGGCATCGCGCAGCCGGGGCTGGCCACTGAGGATGTCGTCCACCCGCCCCAGCCACAACGGCTCCAGGTCCAGCAGGTGGCCTACGTGTTCATGGATTGACCAATGCGCGCCGTCGCGCCGGGTGCGGAGGGCGGGGGGCACAGCCTGTGCGAGTTCGGCAACCCGCGATGGTGTTCCGGCAATCCGTTCGAACAGATTCGGAAAAAGAGGCACCGGCATGTCAAAACGAAAGGCGCGGTCGAACCAGCGTTGCATCAGCATATCCTCGTTTAGAAGGGGAAGGGTTCCGGTCATAAGGCCGATCTCGGACGGCGTTCCCTCGCACATGTTGTGTACCAGCAAAAGGGGTAGCAAGAAGAACGTGCGAACAAAGCGCTTGCAGAACGTCGCAATCGGATCTGTTACGGGTACCTGTGGTTGCGCGGAGAAAGGAAGTCGATGTTGATCGGCTTATCCCCTTGCATATTAAAGACTTGAATAGATATGGACATCACCAAAAACATTGCCCTTGTCGCGCACGACAACATGAAGCGTGACCTGCTCGAGTGGGCGGCGTACAACCGGGCGTATCTCATCGAACATAACTTGTTTGCCACGGGGACGACGGGCAAACTGTTGGAGGAAGAACTGGATCATCCGGTGACGAAGCTGCAAAGCGGCCCGCTCGGCGGCGACCAACAGATCGGCGCGCGCATTTCGGAAGGCAACATCGACCTGCTGATCTTTTTCTGGGATCCGCTCCAGACGATGCCGCACGACACCGACGTGAAGGCACTGCTGCGCATCGCGGTGGTGTGGAATGTGCCGGTGGCCTGCAACCGCGCCTCGGCTGACTTCCTCATCTCCTCGATCCTGATGCACGAGCCGTACCTGCGCCAGCTTCCCGACCACGAAACCTACAAGCAGCGCAGCATTCCGCGCATCTCGGAGAAACCCGAGGAGCAATCACCGAAGCCAATCACCGAAGCGGTGGAGCTGTCGCCAGTGGAATAAGCGACGCGCCCTTGGGTGGTCATTAGCATCTTTCAGATGCGTCATGGATGGTCAGGGGCATCCTTTGGATGCGTCATTTGCCCCTGCGGGGCTGTCATTGTTGGGGTTACCCACCCTGTCAACCAATGACAGGGGCGCAGCCCCGAATGACGCGTGTGTCCCGCGCACTTGACGCGCAGCAAATGACCCTACCCTTCGTCCTCCTTTGTAGAAATCGACGGCGGAATCGGCTGCGGTGTCAGCGTGGATTCGAGGCCGTGCTGCACGATGACGCGTGGTGCGCCTTGCTCTTCGCCGTGGGCGAGGTACGCCATGAAGCAGGTGAAGGTGAACCCAGCCAGCACAATCCCGAAGAGGTCGCCCGCGAAGACGTCGTACATCCCGTGCAGCACCGCCATCAGTGCGATACCGACGACGATGGTCGGCCAGCTTTTGCCGGGCCGCGCCGCTGCCACGCCGATAAACCAGCCGACCGTTCCGGCCCAGGCTCCGTGCAGGATTGGCGCACACATGATGCGGAACATAAACTGCATAAACTGCTCGGTGACGGTGCCGTACATCAGCGCGATTTCGGTAGCGTAGGCGGTGTATTGCACGCCCTCGGCGGCGGCAAATCCAAAGCCCGACATCAGGCCCAGAAACACGCCGTCGCGGATGCCTTTGATCTTGCCCTTGCGCAGCCCGAAGATGAGCAGCGGCACCGCTTTGCACAACTCCTCCAACAGCCCCACGCCAAAGACATACCCGAAGACCCGCATCGTAAAGCTCATGCTGTCGGTGCTGGCATACAGGTCGCGGATGATGGGTAGCTTTTGCAGGGCCAGCAGCACCGGAATGCCGATAAAAACGGTGAACATGGCATAGCCGATGGCGCGGTGCCACACGGCGGTCTCCGGCTGGATGATGCTGTAGAAATACAGCGCCCAGAACAGGCAGAAGTAGATCTCGATGAGCCACAGCGCCTGCTCGAACGTGAGCGAAAACCATCCGTGGATCTGGAAAAACACCAGCGGCAGAAGCCCAAACAGCAACACCCACCGCACCGCCTTCTTGCGGAACAGCGAGGCGTTGAAGACTTTTTTTACCGGGATGAGGAAGTTGTAGTCGAGCTCTTTGAAGTCGTCCAGCGTGGACTTGGCAACGCGGGCGATGCCGAGGTCGCCGCCGTCTTCCATGCCAAACGCCGCGCCGTGGTCCTGGTCGAGGCGGTCTGAGGAGGGAGGGTCAGGAGGGTTCATGGCCATGCTCGCACGCGGCGAGCGCTAGATAAGCAGATTTTAAAATGTAGCGGCTCCCACTAACGGAGGCAAGCGCCGAAGCGGCTTCCCGCATCATTTAGCGGTTGCTTTTTCTACATAAGCGCAGCGCCACCCGGCAGAGGAACGGAAGCCATCGGTTGGGTCAGTTCTGCTTGTTAAAGGCTGCATACAAAGTTTCGCCTGCGTTGCCCTGGAACAGAAGCGGTGTTTTAGGCAGTGCCTGTAGCCAAACCCGATACACCATTCCTCCCAGCATCCGTTCTTGTTGCATCTCACGAATGGCGCTCCAGGGAATGAAAAGGGGGACATGGCCGAGGCTAAACAGGGCTATGGGATAAAGATAGACGCCGTCAGGCATCACCCAGAGATGCAAGGCACCTTTGTAACGCACGGTGCCCACCCACATACTTGCCATAAAGAAATGCTCCCCTTCAGGCTGCACCGTCGTTTGAAAATGAGGGACCAGCTTTTTCCAGCCCAACTGCGACAGAAGTACCACAACGCCTGCCCAAGCCGCAACAAAAAGGAGCAGCGCGAGAATTGGAATGGCTACGTTCATACCGGTCTTCTCCTTTTGTTATACGGTTTGCAATCGTTGATGTCTGGATACTTGCCTGCGAGAAAAGTCCTCTCTCCCCCGGCGGGAGAGACACGAGCCGTAGGCGACTGATGAGCGTAGCGAGCTAAACAGAGTGAGGGGGACATAGGCTAATGCAAGCACTGGGCTCGATTGAACGAATCACCCTCACCCTGGCCCTCTCCCATCAAGGGAGAGGGAACGCTCAAAGAAGCCCCTCTGCTATCCTGGGTATATTGGTATTACATCCGCTCCGGTGCGCTGATGCCGAGGACGGTGAGGCCGTTGCGGAGCACGATCTGGGCGGCTTTCGCAAGGTTCATCCGGGCCGTGGCGAGCGGACGTGCCTCGCCGACGATGTGGCAATCGCGGTAGAACTGGCTGAACGCCACGGCGACGTCGCGCAAGTAGTTCGCCACGCGGTGTGGCTCTTTCGCCTCGGAGGCTTTTTGCAGAATCTCGGGGAAGTGCAGCAGTTCTTTGATCAGCGCCGCCTCGCTTTCATGCACCAGCAGCGACAAATCGGGGGCCTCGCCGAAGGAGAAACCGACCTCTTCCGCTTTGCGCATGATGGACGAAACGCGGGCGTGTGCGTATTGGAGGTAATACACGGGGTTTTTGTCGCTGGCTTCCTTCGCCAGATCGAGGTCAAACTCCAGGTGGGTGTTCGGCGACCGCATGAGGAAGAAGAAGCGCGTCACGTCGGGCGTAACCTCGTCCATGAGGTCGTCGAGCGTCTCGTAGGTGGCCTTCCGGGTGCTCATTTTCACCTGCTGTCCGCCACGCACGAGGGTGACAAACTGGTAGATGACCACTTCGATTTTGCTCGGATCGTGCCCCAGCACCTCCACGCCTTTGAGCACATCAGGGTAGGTGGCAATGTGGTCCGCGCCGAAGATGTCCACCATCTGCGCATAGCCGCGCTCGCATTTGTCCGCGTGATACGCAATGTCGGGCAGGCGGTAGGTCGGCTCGCCGCTCGACTTCACCAGCACGGTGTCTTGCTCCTTGCCAAACGCCGTCGTTTTGAACCACGTCGCGCCGTCGGCTTCGTAGACGTAGCCTTTGTCGCGCAGCGCCTCCAGCACATCCCACACCTTGTTCGACTCATACAGGCTGTGCTCGTTGAAATACGTGTCCATCTCGATGCCCAGCCGCCGCATCGTCGCCTCGATCTCGGCGAAGATGGCTTCCTGCGCCGCTTTTTTGAACGGTGCGATGTCGTCAGTGTCGGCTAGCGCCTCGCCGTGTTCGTCGAACAGCGCCTGCGCGATGTCGCTGATGTAGCCGCCGAGGTAGCCGTCTTCGGGAAATGGCTGCGGCACCTCTACGGGCGTGTCGTCGCCGATGTGTTTGGTCGGCAAATTAGGATCGACGAGGGCGAGATAGCGCGCCCGCACGCTCTCGCCGAGGACGCGCATTTGCCGCCCGGCGTCGTTGAAGTAATACTCCCGCGTGACGTCGTAGCCCGTCCATTCGAGCAGGTTGGCAAACGTGTCGCCCAGCACGGCGTTGCGTCCGTGGCCCACCGTCAACGGCCCGGTCGGGTTGGCGCTCACATATTCAACCAGCGCGGTTTGTCCCTGTCCCACGTTCGTGCGCCCGTAGTCGTCGCCTGCTTCTAGGAGCGTAGCCAGCGCGTCGGTGAGATAGGTGTCGGCGAAGCGGAAGTTGATAAAGCCCGGCCCGGCTACTTCAATCGCGGCGATGCGCTTGGGGTCTACCCGCGCCTGCAAGGCGGTCACCACGTCGGCGGCGATCTGACGCGGTGCCCGGCGCAGGTGCCGCGCCAGTTGCATCGCGGCGTTGGTGGCGAGGTCGCCGTGTTCGGGCTGTGCCGGGGTGGAAAACTCGGGTTCAAAATCAGCAGGCACACCGTCCGTTTCGGCAAGGAGGGCCCGCAGTTCGTGGTCGAGGTAGTCTTTCATGAGTTGGTCGTGTGCTTCGCGTCGTTGCGCTGTCAGTCGCTATCTCCATTCATAAGAGAACGCCAAACGGGGAGATCTCGGATCCAGTCCGGGATGACATTGAAAAAAGCAGGTGCTGCGTATACGAATAATTCGGCCTTCTCTCCCAGAAAAAGGGCGCACAAACTACGAATGCTTGCCGCCTTCGGAAAACCGATCCAGCGAAAACGCGGCTAAATCGAGGGTAGGTTGGCCGTCGCACACCATCTGTGCCAGCGCTTCGCCGACGGCGTTGGACGCCTTGAAGCCATGCCCCGAGCAGGCGCTGGCGAACACCACCTGTGGATGGGAGGGGTGCCGGTCGATGAGGAAATGCTGGTCGGGCGTGTTGGTATAAAAACACATCGCTGCGTCTGAAGGCGGTGCGTCGGCGGTGGGCAACAAGTCGCGGACCAACGCCCGCACACCCTCGCTATCTGTCGCTTCTACGGCACGGGCGAGATCGTCGGGATGTGCCACCTCCTCGCCCGTATGATGCACGCCCACCTTCAGGCCGCGTCCCACGTCGGGTAAGCCGTAGCAGGCTTGGCCGGGTGCATATTCCCAGATGAATACGGGGCACACGGCCGGTTGCAATCCCTCCATTCCAGGCCGAAACCACGCCGTCACCTGCCGCTCGATGGTCAGCGGAACACCCAACGCAGGCAGTACGTCGGCCAGCCAGCCGCCCGCGCACACCACCAGCGCCGCCGCTTCGTAGGTGCTCCTGTCTGTGGTTACGCGCACGTGCTGTCCGGCGGTTTCCCATCGTAACACCGTCTCGCCAAAATGCAACGCGGCACCGTGGTGTTCGGCCCTGCGCAGGTGAGCCCGCAGGCACGCCTCGGGGGCCAAAAGCCCGGCGTCGGGTTCGAAGATGGCGATATGGTCGGGTGGCAGTTCGAAGGCCGGAAACCGCGCCGTGACTTCGCGAGCGCTGAGTCTTTCATACGGCAGGCCGTAGGATTCGGCGCTGTGCTGGGCACCTGTGACAACCTCGCTGCCGGGCAAGCCGATGTTGAGGCCACCATGAAGCTGCATCAGCGGTTCGCCCGTTTCGGCTTCCAGGTCGCGCCACAGCGTGTAGGCCTGTTCGAGCAGCGGCAGGTAGTGGGCACCCTCGAAGTACGCTTTGCGGATGATGCGGCTGTCGCCATGGGTGGAGCCGTGTGGATGCGGCACCGAAAACCGATCCAACCCCAGGACACGCTGCCCGCGATGCGCCAGATGATACGCGGCCGCACTGCCTACGGCCCCGAGGCCCACTACGATGACATCAGCCGTTCTCATCGGGTAGCACCTCCATCTGGGTCAGCAGCACGGTGGGCATCCCGACAGACACTGGCACCACCTGGCCGTTTTTTTTGCACAGCCCACGCGCCGTGTCTAGCATAAAGTCGTTGCCGATTCCGGCGATGTTGCGCAGGCTTTTCCAGCCGTTGCCGTGCACCACCACGCCAGTGACCGGATGCGTGCGGTGGCCATTTTCAATGCGAAACCCTTCGCGCACGGTGAGGGAAAAGGTGCCATCGGGCTGTACTTGGCCCTGTCCAAACGTCTGCACAAAAAGCCCGTCGGTGATGTCGGTCATCAGGTCTGCGGGATTCACCGTTCCGGGTTCAAGCAGCAGGTTGGTCATGCGCGGCAGGGGCACGTGGCGGTAATGCTGCCGCCGTCCGTTGCCCGTACACGGCAGCCCATAGTGATGGGCGCGGCGGCGATCCGTGAGGAAGCCACAGAGCATGCCGTTTTGAATAAGCGGGGTGCGTTGCGCAGGGGTGCCTTCGTCGTCCACGGGGAATGCCCCCCGCGCATCGGGTACCGTGGTGTCATCTACCAGCGTCACTTCGGGCGCGGCTACAGGTTCGCCCAGCCCGTGATCGGCCATGACATCGGCTTCGAGCGTATGGCCGATGGCTTCATGCAGCCAAGCCCCACCCCATCCTGCCGCCATTACCACGGGCCATGGGCCGGCTTTGAGTGGGCGGGCGTCGGCTCGATGCTGGGCCTGTGCCACCGCTGCCTGTGCCAGCCCCTCCGGTGGGTGATGAAAAAAATGCCCAAACCCCCCCGTACTTCCATCGATGGCGTCTCCCGTCACCACGCCGTTTTTTCCGTGCAACGTCACCGCAACGCGTAGGCCGAACCACGCGGCTGTGCGTATCGCTATGGTTCCATCTGAGGTCACTAGTGCGGTACGCCGGGTGTGATCGTGGTAGTGCACCGAAACGTGGTGCACCCGGTCGTCGAATGCCCAAACGGCCTCAGCTGCTTCCCGCATCAGTGCCTGCTTTTCGGTTTCCGAGATGGCATCCGGCGCATCGGGCGGCAACGCTGGGGTTTGAAATGCCTGGTGAAATGCAACAGGGCGCACCGTCGCCTCACCATTTCGGTGCGTGGCAACGTCGGCGGCGGCTTGTTGCCACGCACGCGGCGTCACCGCATCCACCGTGGCGACGTGTTCGTCCGTCTCCGTGAGCACCCGTACGCTGGTGCCTTCCATTACGTCGCGCTGAAGGGCAAACGGTCGCTGGCGGCGGTTTGCGTCGAGGCGATACGCCCCCGTGTGATACACGCTCTGCTCGCAAAACACGTCGGCGAACCAGCCGCCACGTCCCAACGCCTTCGTTAACACCGAAACCCCTTCTTCCTGCAAACGGACCGCGTGTTTTTCGAAGGCCATAGGTGTTGCATCAAGACATATTATCGCAGGCGGGCCAGTAGCCGACAGCCAATAGGCCGAACGAGACTTAAAAGACCTGTGACATGAAAGACCTGCAGATCTCTAATACCCATAAATCGAAAAGTCGTCCCGCCGCATGTGCAGGTTGAGCGCAATGCCCAGCATTGCGGAGTTGGCCAACAGGGCCGAGCCGCCATACGACAAAAACGGCAGCGGAATCCCAATCACGGGCAGCAGCCCCGTCACCATGCCGATGTTAATAAACACATGGATGAGGTACACGCCGACGGCTCCGGCGGCCACCATGCTTCCAAAGGGATGTTTCACCTGCGTGCCCAGCACAATGAGCCGTATCAGCAAGATGGCGAACAGCAGTAAGATGACCATCGCCCCCATAAACCCAAACTCTTCCCCGATGACGCTAAACACGAAGTCGGTGGATTGCTCGGGAATGTAGGCGCCCTGCGTCTGGGTGCCTTCCATGAAGCCTTTGCCTGTGAGACCGCCCGATCCGATGGCCGCCTTCGACTGTACGAGGTGATACCCCACGCCGCTGCGGAATTCGGCGGCTTCGGGGTTGGTAAACGAGACGATACGAGCGATCTGGTGGGGCTGCAACACCTTGGCAAGGGCAAAAGACGCCACCGCCACCACGCCACCTGTAAACATCGCCGCCAGCGCCGTGACGCGGTAGTCCTTGGTGTCGAGGTACATCCACAGTGTAAAGCCCACCGAAAACAGAATGGCGACGGGCATATAAACGATGGCGAAGTAGCCCGCAATGGCAGGTGACACCAGCAAGACAACCGTAGTAAGGGGCAGGCCGCTCCAGAACAGCATGATGGGCACAAGCGCAAAAAATACCAACGCGGTGCCCGTGTCATTTTGCAGGAGAATGAGCACGCCGGGAATCAGCAGCAGGCCCACGCCCATGAGCCCGTAGCGCACGTTGCTGGAATTGGGCCGCCGGTTGGACAACAGCCAGGCCACGGCCAGCACCGTTCCTACCTTCGCCAACTCTGACACCTGCAACCCAAAGCCGCCGATGTAGAGCCAGGACTTTGCCCCGTTCACCTCGCGGCCAATCAGCAGCGTAGCCACGAGCAGGGCCAGTGTAAACAGGTAGGCCGGAAAGGCCATTTTCTGAAAAAAGCGCACGGGCAGCAGCAGGCACACCAGGATGCCTCCCGCGCTGATGCCAAACCACATAAACTGCCGCTCGAAGTTGCGGCGCACGCTATCGAGCAAAAACTCGGAGGCAGGGCCGTGGGTGGTGCTGTAGATAGCCGTTAGGCCCACCGTCACGAGCCCTATCCACGCGAACAGGGTGATGTAGTCGAGGTTGCGGTACCAGGCACGCATGTGTCGGTCACAGGTCTATCTAGTCGGCCGCTTGATCCGGCCCTGGGTGAGGTTAATCTGACAGGGGCTCGCTGCGGGCCGAGAGGGCCCGGCGCATGCGAATGGTTTTGGCTGGAGAGTCGGGGATTTCGCCTTTCAGGTACAGTTCGGCCATCAGGCTGGCGATGGGGGCTGCGCAGTCGCCGCCAAACCCGGCATTTTCACACTGCACCGCCAGCGCAATCTGCGGGTTGTCCCATGGCGCAAACATGATAAACACGGAGTCGTCGCGGCCATGTGGACTTTGCGCGGTACCCGTTTTTCCGCCCGAGGGGATACCGGGAATCTGGGCCAGCCGTCCGGTGCCTGCCTCCATCACCCGCCGCATGCCTTCCTTCACCATGTCGAAGTATTGAGGCTCAATGGGCATGCGCTCGGGGGTGGGCAAGTCGGGGTAGGTGACGGTGCCGGTTTCGGGATTCACCAACTGGGCCACGAGGTGAGGTGGGTACAAGGTGCCACGGTTACCTACGGCTGCCACATAGCGGGCCAGCTGCAGCGGCGACACGCCCATGTTGCCCTGCCCGATGCCGAGGCTAAGCGTCCAACCCGGTCCCCACTTGCCCTCCCCGGCAAAGCGGTTGAAATACGCCGAGTCCGGAATCAGTCCCGGCGCTTGCTCGCCGATATCCGTAGGCGCACGTTCGCCAAAGCCAAACAGGTGGGCATAGCGGTTAAAGGTCTCGATGTCCGTGCGGTACATCATCTCGAAGAAGAAGGTGTTGCACGAATGCTGGATGGCACTTTCCACCGTCAGGGGACCGTGGACGCCCATACACGAGAAGAAGCGCCCCCTGCCGAGTGGATGTCCGCCGCCACAGCGCACCGTCTGGCCGGGACGAATGAGTCCTTCCTGCAAAGCCATCAGCGACATGAAGGGTTTCCAGGTGGAGCCGGGCGGCATCAAATTGGTCGTGGCCCGGTTCAGCAGGGGCTTTTCGTTGCTTTGGAACAGATACGCGGCGGTCGCGGAGTCCAGTCGGCTGGAGAAATATTCAGGTGCAAAGTCGGGCTTGCTGACCAGGGCAATGATGCCGCCTGTATTCGGATCGATAGCGACGGCGCCGCCCCGCTTGTTCACAAACAGCGACTCGGCGAGGGCTTGCACCCGGCTGTCCATGTGCAGGTGCATGGTGTAGCCGCCTTCGGGCGAGTGGTCTTCGGCACCGTCTTGATACGATTTGATTTCGCGTCCGTGGACGTTGACCAGCTTAAACGCGCTACCTGGGATGCCGCGCAGGTAGTTTTCATACCGGCGTTCCACCCCGGTCTGGCCCACCAAGTCGCCCTGCCGGTAGAGCCGTTCGGGATACTGTTCCTCCAGCCGCCCCAGGTGTTCGCCCGACACCTCGCGGATATACCCGAGGGCATGGGAGGCATTGGCCGAGGTCGGATAGCTGCGCTTTTCTACGATTTCGTACGTGACGCCAGAGAGCCGGTACTGGTTTTCTTGAACCCGGCTGAACACGCCAAACGACACTCCCGTGAACGAACGGCTGGGCCGAAAGCCACTCCAGGCCCGTGCCTCCTTGAGCTTTTGCACCACCACCGAGTCCGGCACTTCCAACAGATTCGCGACGAGCGGGATTTTTTCCTCGTCGAAATAACGCGGGGTGAACAGGATGTTGTACGACGGCTGGTTGCTGACCATCAGCACGCCGTTGCGGTCTATCACCGAGCCACGGGCGGGAATGACCCGGTTTTCACGGATGGCGTTGTTGCGCGACTCCGCCGTGAAGTCGTCCTGGTCTAACAACTGAAGTTGCCCGAGCCGCAGGCCCAGGATGCCAATCACCACAAAGATGATCCCGATGAAAATGCGTACCCGAATGCGATACTCTTCCATAACTACTGTCGGCGCAACCAACTCAAACAGAACACGACGTGCTCGAAGAGGCTGTTGATATTTGTGATCTTGGGCTGCACAAGCGCTCTCGCGGCGTCTTTGCTCCCGCTTTGTCGGCCCGTAGCGCTGCTACGCTCCTCCAAAGGGGTGACCAAATCCATCCCCGATGGCATCTTGCTCGCTCCAAACTGAAAACCTCAACAGCCTCTAAGCAGCGTTCGCTGGAATCGGTTCCAACGAAAAGAGGCTCTTGTTAGTCATCGTCGCTGTTTGGTGTACATTTAAGATGACAACGTGCTCTTTTACGGCGTCGTTGCGCACATACAGACAGCGGCGGTGTTTTTTGTGATGACCATCGAATGGGACGTACCGACGGTTCGTCTAATCCTCTACACCATCGGGTCATTTGACCGTGCGTCCGGCGCTATTTTTGATGTACCCTACACATAGGGCATTTTGCCATGCGCCGGCAACCCTGTCCGGCTCGTGCTGTTACATATCTGTCTTTATTGCATCCAACGCTTGCGCGTGCTGCCTGTTTTTTGCATCGTGTAGTCTTGACTGCCTAACCTGTGCCTGTTATGCCTACCTTTTCCCGGCCTGTTTCTTTCCTGGCGCTGTTTACCCTCGCCTTCACCTGGTCCCTTGTCGTGCTTCCGGCGGCCAGCGCACAGTATTTTGGGCGCAATAAGGTCCAGTATGATGAGTTCGATTTTCAACGCTTCGATACCGAACACTTCGAGATCTACTTTTATCCGGAAGAGGAGCAAAAGGTAAAAGATGTGGCCCGCATGGCCGAGCGTTGGTATGGACGCCACTCGCGGACCTACCTGCGCGAGTTTGACGAGCAGAAGCCGCTCATCTTCTACGCCAATCATGCCGATTTTCAGCAGACCAACGCCATCTCGGGGCAACTCAGTGAAGGCACGGGCGGTGTGACGGAATCGCTTAAAGAGCGGGTGGTGATGCCGCTCACCGGTATCTACAGCGAGACGGACCATGTGCTGGGCCACGAACTGGTGCACTCCTTTCAGTACGACATTGGGCTGGCCGACAGCGACAGCATCCGGTTCTCCCTCGGCCTGATTCCGCTCTGGCTCATCGAAGGCACCGCCGAATACCTTTCCGTGGGCCGCCGCGACCCGCACACGGCGATGTGGCTGCGCGACGCCGCCATCCGCGACGACCTGCCCACCATCGACGACCTAACGCGCAGCAACAAATATTTCCCGTACCGTTACGGGCAGGCGTATATGGCCTACATCGGCGGTAAATATGGCGACGCCGCCGTCACGAACCTCTACAAGCTGGCCGGTCGCACCGGGCTCGACTCGGCGTTCGTCTATACCCTCGGCATCAAGGCGGACTCGCTCTCAAAAGAGTGGATTCAGGCCGTCAAAGACACCTACCTGCCGCTCGTTGAGGGGCGGACGCCGTTTATCGACGCGGGGCGTCCGGTGCTAAACGAGGACATCAACGGCGGACGCATGAACATTGCGCCGGTCCTCAGCCCCGACGGCAAATACGTGGCCTACCTCTCCGAACGCGACATTTTCAACATCAACCTGTTTGTGGCCGATGCCGAAACGGGGCAGGTGGTGAAGAAGCTGCGGTCGATGAGCCGCAACCCCGAATTTGACGCCATTCAGTTTATCAACTCGGCAGGCACGTGGTCGCCTGATGGTGAAGAGTTTGCTTTTGTCACGTTTGCCCAGGGCGACAACGAGGTCACGATCTGGAATCTCGACTCTGGCAACATCGAGCGGCGCGTGAAGGTGGAAGGCGTCTCGGCGCTGAGCAACCCGGCGTGGTCGCCCGACGGCAAACAGATCGCGTTCTCGGGCATTGACGGCGGCATCAGCGACATTTACCTGCTCGATGTGGAAACCAACGCCGTGCGGCAAGTCACCAACGACCGCTACGCCGACCTCCAACCCGCGTGGTCGCCCGATGGGCAAACCCTCGCGGTGGTGACGGACCGCGGGCCCGAAGGCACCAACTTCGCCACGCTCAAGTTCGGCGAGCCGCGCCTGTCGCTCATCAACGTGGAGACTGGCGAAATCGAAGTGATTCGTCCGTTTACGCAAGGCAAGCAGATCAATCCCCAGTTTGCGCCGGACGGCCGGAGTGTTTACTTCGTGTCGGACCAGGATGGGTTCTCCGACATCTACCGCTACATGCTGGAGACGAAAGAGACCCTGCGCATCACCCGCCTGCAAACCGGTGTGAGCGGCATCACGGGCATGTCGCCTGCGATGTCGGTGGCGATGCAGAGCGGGCGGATGCTGTTTTCAGTGTTCTCGAATAACACCTATTCGGTCTTCGCGATGGAGCCCGAAGACCTGGAAGGCCGCTCCTTGACCCTGGCTGATATCCAGACGGCTCCCACCGACCTCGCCCTCAACAGCGACGGCAATCCAATTCCCGGTGAAACCGCCGACACGCCGCTGACCGGCCCCTCGATTGCGGGACTGCTGCCGCCCGTGGGCGCATATGGCGAAGGCCTCGTGAGCAACTATCTCGAAGATCCGCTAACCGGGCTGCCCGAAAACACCGACTATGAAGTCAAAAACTACAGCTCCCGGCTGCGGCTCGACTATGTGGCCCCGCCGACGGTGGGTGTGGCGGCAGGCGGTTTGTATGGATCCGGGATTGCAGGCGGCGTCGGTTTCTTCTTTAGCGATATGTTGGGCAACCAGAACCTGACCGTGGTAGCCCAGGCCAACGGGACCTTTAAGGACATTGGCGGGCAGGCCGTGTACATGAACCAGGGCAAACGCTTCAACTGGGGCGGAGCCGTGGGTCACATTCCGATCCTGTTTGGTAGTTCTGGATTCCGAGCGGGTCCCATTCCGGGCACCACCGAACTCGTTGAGCTGCGCCAGCGCATCTTCATCGACCGCCTGGTGGGCATCGGTTCGTATCCGCTGACATCCACGCGCCGCTTCGAGGTTAATGCCGGGTTTGTACGCTACGGCTTCGACTACGAAGAAATCGTCTTCACCTTCGACAACCTGACGGGGGCGGCGTCGCGGCAGCGCAACAACCTCAATGAGTTCGAGCCGGACGACGAATATTTCTTCCAGACGGCGGCCGCCTACGTGGGCGACTTCTCGAACTTCGGGTTTACCTCGCCGCTGCAAGGCGGACGCTATCGGTTCCAGGTGGCGCCGCAGGTGGGTACGGCTACCTATGTGACGGCCCTGGCAGACTACCGGCGTTATTTCTTTGCCAAGCCGTTCACCTTTGCGGTGCGCGGGCTACATATTGGCAACTATGGAGCTGACCAAGACGATATCTTCGCTGAGGAATACCTGGGGTACTCCTACTATCCGGGTTTTGTGCGCGGCTACAGCTTCAACTCCATCGATACGGCTGAGGAATGCACCGAGGAATTGCTGCAACCCAACGAGACGGGCGGATTGAGTTGCTCCATCACGACGGCGCTACGCGGTACCCGCTCGGCGTTGGTGAGCGCCGAAGTGCGCCTGCCGTTCCTCGGCACCGAGTCGCTGGGCTTGCTCAACTTCCCGTACTTGCCGACGGAGCTTACCCTGTTCAGTGATGCGGGGCTGGCGTGGAACGAAGGCGACAATCCGTTTAAGCTGTTGGAGTTTGCCGACAACCTCGCCAACCGGGTGCCCGTGGTCAGTGCCGGTGCCTCCGCTCGCATGAACATCCTCGGCTATATTATCCTCGAAGTGTTCTACGCCTACCCGTTCCAGCGCCCCGAAAAGGGTGGGCACTTCGGCGTGCAACTCTCGCCGGGCTGGTAAACCAACGTTTGGCATAACAAGACAAAGGCGTGGGCGGATTTTTATCGCCCACGCCTTTTGTTTTTTGCTCTTCACCGCTTATGCCCCTCCGCTCGTCACTGCAATTCCGCTTTTAACACCGTCACCGCTTCGCCGAACAGTGTCACCCGGTCGCCATTAACCTGCACGCCCACCATGCCGCCACGCGCCGAAGCCTGATAGCCCACGAGATCATCCTTGCCCAGTTGTTCTTTCCAGAAGGGTCCCAAGGCGCAGTGCGCCGAGCCCGTAACGGGGTCTTCGGGCACCCCGGCACGTGGGGCAAAGAAACGCGAAATAAAGTCGTAGCCCGGAACGTCCGATACCGCCGTTACCATCACCCCCCGTGCCTCGACCCGTGCCAGCAGGCTGAGGTCCGGCGTAAGTGTGCGGACAGCATCAGCAGAGGCAAGCTGGACGAGGTAATCCATCTTGTTGCTGCCCACATACACCGGTTGTTCGCCCAGGGCTTCAACCAACCCAGCCGGCGCTTCGGCTGGTACAGGTGGTTTCGCCGGGAAGTCCATGGCAATGCGTTTGTGGTGTCGCCGTGTGTACAACGGCCCACTACGCGTATGAAAGGTTAAGGGTGTTGAAGCCAACACATACCCGGTTTCCCACAAGACGTGGGCACTTGCCAACGTAGCATGACCACACAGATCTACCTCCACGGCGGGCGTAAACCAGCGGAGGTCGAAATGGCCTTCATCGGTACGCGGCACCAGAAAGGCGGTCTCCGAGAGGTTCATTTCACGAGCCAGGTTTTGCATCCATGCCTCGTCCGCGGGCGCGTCTAGCACGCAAACCGCCGCCGGATTGCCTGAAAAAAGGGTGTTTGTGAACGCATCAACTTGGTACAATATCTGCATAGAGAAAAGTGGAGTTCGAGAAGCTAAACTGCTAAATTAACCCGGTTATTAACGTGCAACCACACCCATCGCCCCCTGCACGAATGTATCCCTTCTTTCGTTCCCTGCTTTTCCGCCTCGATGCCGAACGGGCTCATAATGTAGGTGCGGGCGCTGCCCGTCTGGTTCAGGCCGTAAATCCGGGGCTGGTGGAGCCGTGGTTTGAATATGGAAACGCAGCGCTGAGCCAGACGCTGTGGGGGCGTTCCTTTCCTAATCCTATCGGGCTGGCGGCAGGCTTCGACAAAAACGCCAAGCTGGTGCGCTTTTGGGAAAAGGTGGGCTTTGGTTTCATTGAGGTGGGGTCGGTGACGGCGAAACCCTCCAAAGGCAACGCCCGTCCGCGTGCCTTCCGGCTGCCCGAGGATCAGGCGCTCATCAACCGCATGGGGCTCAATAACCAGGGGGCCGAAAAGGTGGCGCGGCGGCTCAAACGACGCAACGGTATCCGCACGATGCCGCTCGGCATCAACATCGCGAAGACGCCCTCCGACGCGATTCTGGGCGAAGCGGCCATTGAGGACTTCCGGCTCAGCTTCCAAAAACTCGCGCCTTACGCCGATTACATCACCCTCAACATCTCGTGCCCCAATACCGAGGATGGCAAAACATTTGAAGAAGCCGAAAGCCTAGACCGACTGCTTCGTGTCATCTTTGCCGAACGCAAACAGGTTCATCCCACCGTTCCGGTGCTCGTCAAACTCGCCCCGCCTACCTCCACGCGGGTGGTGTATGACAGCAGCGTGGAGGAAGTGGTGTCGGTCTCGCTAAGCCACGGGGTACACGGCTTTATCGCCACGAACACCTCCGCCGACCGAGACATTCTATCTACCTCAGAAGCGGAGCTTCAACGCATCGGCAATGGCGGCTTGAGCGGGGCTCCGCTGTTCGAGCGTTCGACGCACCTGGTACGCTATATCTACCAGCGCACCAAGGGCCAAAAGCCGATTATTGGCGTTGGGGGAGTGCATTCAGCAGAAACGGCCTATGCCAAGTTGCGGGCGGGGGCCTCGCTCGTGCAGATCTATACCGCCCTCGTTTACGAAGGCCCCAGCCTCATCAAGCGCATCAAGGAAGGATTGGTAAAATTATTGGAGCAAGATGGCTACTCGTCGGTGAAAGAGGTGGTGGGCCGCGACACGTAGGCCCGGACGCTCCCTTCGATCGCCTTTCTTGTCCTGATGAAACGCCTTGCTAGCCTGCTTGCCGTCTTGTTGATGCTTTCGATGGTAGGGTGGACGACGTTTAGCGTTTGGCACCTGAAGCCGCCCACCAAGCACGACGTTTTCCCCGGCACGGGCACATGGGCACAGGCCACGCTCGACTCACTGACGCTGGAGCAAAAGGTGGCGCAGCTCTTCTCGGCGCGGGCCTATAGTACCTTCCGCAACAACGCCGATGTGCCCAGCTATGAGGACCTGCAGGATCTGGTGACCAACTTTGGCATCGGCGGGCTGACGTTTTTTCAGGGTGACTCGTACAGCCAGGCACGGCTGCTCAACGACTTGCAAGCCCAGGCAGCGGTGCCGCTGCTGGTGGCACAGGACATGGAGTGGGGCGCAGGAATGCGGCTGAACGATGCGACCTCGTTCCCACGTGCCATGGCAGTGGGCGCAACTCGCGACACGGCGTATGCCTATGCCATCGGTCATGCAACAGCGCAAGAAGCACGGGCGGTGGGTGTGCATCACATCTTTGCGCCGGTTGCTGACGTCAACAACAACCCGTTTAATCCCATCATCAACGTACGCTCGTTCGGTGAAGAGCCCGACCTCGTGGCGTCGATGGTGACGTCGTTTATCCGAGGGGCGCAAGATGGTGGCGTGCTCGCGACGGCCAAGCATTTTCCCGGCCACGGCGACACCGCCACGGACTCGCACGCCGACTTGCCCGTGCTCCAGCACTCCCGCGCCCGCCTCGATTCGCTTGAACTGATCCCGTTTCGTCGTGCCATCGACGCGGGGGTGATGAGCGTGATGACCGCGCACCTCGCCTTCCCGCTCGTGGAACCCGACCTGTCGATTCCGGCGTCGCTGTCGGCCAAGGTGACGCAGGAGATGTTACGCGACGACCTCGGTTTTGAGGGGCTGATCGTTACGGATGCGCTCGACATGCAGGCCGTGACGGCGCACTTTGAACCCGGCGAACTGGCGGTGCGCGCCTTGAAAGCGGGAGCCGACATGCTGCTGCTGTCTGAAGATCCCTACGCCGCCCGCGACGCCATTCTGGCGGCCATTGAGCAGGGCGAACTCACCGAGGAACGCATCGATGCGTCGGTGTTGAAGATTCTGAAAGCCAAAGATTGGGCGGGGCTTCATGAGGAGCGGCAGGTGGCACCCTTCACGACACAACAGGTGGTGGCATCGGCAGAGCACCGGGCGCTCAGCACCACCATTGCCCGCGACGCGCTGACGCTGCTGCGCAACGAAGCACTGGTGCTTCCGCTCGCCCAGCCGGGCCGCATCTTAACAACCGTGCTAAGCGACAACAACAGCGCCCGCACGGGGCGACCGTTTACGGAGATGCTAACACGCTTCGTGGAAGCCGATACCACGGTTGTTCTCGGCCGTCGCGCCCGCACTGCCGATTATGCCGAGGCCTACGCCGAAGCCTCCCGCGCCGAAGTGATTGTGGTGCCTATCTTCTTGCGGGTGCGTTCCGGGAGTTCTTCCATCGGCTTGCCGGATCGCCAGAAAAAGTTTGTAGAAGATCTCATCGCCACCGGCAAACCCGTGGTGGTGGTGTCGTTTGGCAACCCCTACCTCGTGCTCGACCTCTCGGAGCAGCCGAGCGCGTATGTGGCCGCCTACGGAAGCGACAACGCCTTGCAAGAGGCCGCCGCGCAGGCGCTGTTTGGGGCGGGGCGTTTTCAGAGCACGCTGCCGGTTTCCATTCCCAACGTGTATGCCGCAGGAGAAGGGCTGACGCTGGCCCAGTCGCGGCTGCGCTACGGCTACCCCAGCGAGGCGGGCCTGAACCCGGTGATGGTGCAGCGCATCGACTCATTGATGGAGGCGGCGATGGATGACCATGCCTTCCCCGGTGCCGCCGTTGCCATCGGGCGCGGCGACGTGCTGGCGCTGCTTGAAGGCTACGGGCATTACACCTACGACTCCGCCCGCCTGGTCTCGCCCCGCTCGCGCTTTGATGTGGCTTCGCTGACCAAGGTTGTTGCTACCACTACCGCCCTGATGCAACTCTACGAAGGCGGTCACCTGAACCTCGACGCCGAGGTGGCGCGGTACCTGCCTGCGTTTGCCCCGCATGGCAAGGAGAAACTGACGGTGCGCGATCTGCTGACGCATACCAGCGGGCTTCCCGCGTGGCGTCCGTTTTATCAGGAAGGCATCCTGACGCGAGAAGCCGTCATCGACTCAATCATGAGTGTTCGCCCGCAGTTTGCTGTAGGCAGCAGGGCGCAGTACAGCGACTTCAACATGATTACGCTGGCGCTGCTTGTTGAACAGATCAGCGGGCAGGACTTCGCCACCTACGTCACCACACGCATTTTCGAGCCGCTGGGCATGCGCAACACCGGTTTCCTCGCTGTCGGCGCACCCGACTCCACCGTGGTCCCGACGGAAAACGACACCTATTTTCGCAACCGTCTGATTCAGGGCGAGGTACACGATGAAACGGCGTGGTTGTTGGGCGGGGTGGCCGGGCACGCGGGCCTCTTCACCACCGCCGAAGACCTCGCCACGTTTGCCTACATGCTTACCAACGACGGCTCCATCTACGGCGCCACGTTCCTCAAACCCGAGACGATCCGTCTGTTTACCACCGCCGTTGATGCTGACCACCACACACGGGCGCTGGGTTGGGACACCAAAAACCCTGAGGGCTATTCCTCGGCGGGGCAGTATTTCGGGATGCGTAGCTTCGGGCATACCGGTTTCACCGGCACCTCGTTGTGGATTGACCCCGACCAGAAGCTCTTTGTGATCTTGCTGACGAACCGCGTGTACCCCACCCGCAACAACCGCAAGCTCACGCCGATTCGCCCGGCCCTCGCCGACATCGCCTACGAGTCGATTCAGGACCCCGAACAACCCTTGACGGCACGCTGACATGGAAACCACCCTCACGCTCTGCACAGCCACCACCGACGCGCACTTCGCCGATGCCCGCGTCTTGTTCGAGGAATACGGCCGCATCCCGGAGTTTGCCATCTGCTTCGACGGCTTCTCGAAAGAGTTGGGACAACTCGCCACCATGTACGGCTCCCCGAAAGGCACCCTGCTCCTCGCGTATTCGGGGGAGGACGCCGTCGGCTGCGTGGCACTACGCCCGTTTGCCAGCGATGCCACCGCATGCGAGATGAAGCGGCTCTATGTGCGTCCCTCCACACGCGGCAGCGGCCTCGGGCGTACGCTCGCCACCCGCATCATCGACGAAGCGAAAGCAATGGGCTACACCCGCATGGTGCTCGACACGCTTCCCGTGATGGAACACGCCCAGGCCCTCTACCGCACCCTGGGCTTCGAAGAAACACCCTCGCATGACGCCGTCGCCCGCGAGGTGGTGTATATGGCGCGGGCGCTGTAGGCTGATCTTCACAGCACGTCTTTATCCTGTTTGCAAGGCCGTATCGGTTCTTGTTGGCAAGGGGGCCTGATATTCTACGGACTGCTCGTCGGAAGCATACGGCAAGTTGCTTTTCATCCGCCATGAGCCGATTCTGCGGATGGTGTCGTGTAGGAAAGCGAGTCCTTTTAATCATTGCCAACAGGCCCCATGCGTCGCCTAGGCACATGTTTTCTCTTCCTCTTGCTTGTAGGTAGCCTCGCCGCTCGGGTCATGGCCCAGCCGCAGCAGTGGGCCATCGAGCGGCTCACCACAAACGATGGCCTCCCGGAAAACGAATTTCATGGGCTCACGCAGGATAAACAGGGCTTTCTGTGGGCAGCAACCAGGCAGTCGGGCTTGGTACGATATGATGGGTATCGCTTCATCAATTATACCCATGATGCCGAAGATTCCACGTCTATCGCGCATGATTCGCTAACGACGGTGTATACCGACCGGGCCGGTATGCTGTGGGTGGGTACGTTCGATGGCTTAGACAAACTCGACCGTACTACCGATACGTTCGTGCACTTTCGCCACGACCCCGAGGACACAACCAGCCTGAGTGGTGCGCGGGTAACCGAGGTGCTCGAAGATCGGCACGGGCAGCTCTGGGTGGGTACGAATGCGGGTTTGAACAGGATGGACCGCGCTACGGGTACCTTTGTGCACTATCGCCACCACCCAGATGACCCCAACAGCCTGGCCCATGATTATGTGACCGCGTTGTATGAGGATCGGGACGGCATCCTCTGGGTGGGCACGCGGGGTGGGCTCCATCGTCTGCATGCTGCGCCAAGCAACGAAGCAGGCCCGCCGGGCTTCATCCGCTACCAGCATGACCCCGCCGACCCGACCACCCTCGGAAACGACAATGTGGGCGTCCTCTATGAGGATTCACGGGGCAACTTTTGGGTGGGTACCAGTGGAACCATCTTGCATCATATGGACCGGGTCGGGGGGCGGTTTACCCGCTTTCACGAACCGGGAGGCTTCTTCGGGATGATTACGACGATCGAGGAAGATGCAGAAGGGATGCTCTGGATCACCGCCGGGGTTGCTGGTGCACGGCGATTTCGGTTTGAAAACGAAATCCTGACGGCGGAGCAGGATGCTGGATTCCTTTTTCTGCAGGGTACCCACTCCATGTATACGTCCAGAGATGGAATACGCTGGTTCGGTACCAATGCCGGGTTATTTCGCGTCGATCCGACCCCACAGCCGATCACGTATCAGCCCATCATGGCTCCGACCGTTCAGCGTCCGGTCATCCTTTCGCTGACCAAGGACCGAGAGGGTCTTTTCTGGATTGGTACAGAGGCCGGCCTTGCGCACTACGACCCTACATCTGGAGCCTCTAACTGGTATCGCCATGATCCGGAAAATCCATCAAGCCTTGCTGATGACACCGTTCTGGGGATTTTTGAGGACCGTACAGGCGACCTGTGGATTAACACCGCCTCGACGTTTCATCGCCTCGATCACAGAACGAAGGAAGTCACCCGCGTGCTGGAGGTGTTCGCTAGTTTTAACGGCATCGAGGATGAAGCAGGCGATATTTGGACGGTGGGGGTAGGAGGTGCCTTTAAAGTAGACCCCTCCTCTGGTACCTACGCCTCGTATACCCACGCACGCAACGACGCGACGAGCATCGGAAGTAACTGGGCTCAGTATCTCATAAAAGGGCGCGATGGTACGCCCTGGATTGGCTTATTAAATGGGGTGAGTCGCTATAACCGGGAATCCGACACCTTTACGTCATTTTTTCCCGCTGCAGACAGCATGAGTACCGTTACGTCACCAGACGTGCATGCCTTTATCGAAGATCGCTATGGACGGCTCTGGTATGGCTCGCCTCATGGGCAACCGGGTCTGAATCGCCTAGACCCCAGCACGGCCCGTTTTGAGCATATCCCTTCCCCGGCCTCCACGGTGTATAGCTTTCTGGAGGATGAAGAGGGCAACCTCTGGATGGCGTCAGACGCCGGATTGCTCATGTATGATATGGCGGGTGAAACCTTTATCTCATACGCCGAGCATCCTGTCCTGCATGATTGGGATGTAGGTGGATTTAGCATGGGGGCGTACAAAGATGCGGCGGGCACGATGTTTTTTGGGGCGGTGGGGGGCATTTATTCATTCAACCCCCAACAACTACGCGCCCTGACGCCCTCGCCGCCGCCACAGGTGGCGCTGACGGAGCTTGAAGTCGGGTTAGCGTCCATCGTTCCGGGTGCCGATGCGCCGATCCAGCAACCAATCTGGGAAGCCGAAACGGTGACGCTTGCTCATTCGGAAAACACCTTCGCGATCACCTTTGCGGGCCTGCACTTCCAAAACCCTGCAAGCAACCGGCATCAGTACCTCTTGGAAGGCTACGACGCGAACTGGCGAGAGGCGGGAGAGGATCGGCGGGCAGAATACGTGAAGGTGCCCCCCGGTAGGTATGTCTTCCGCGCCAAAGCCGCCAACAGCGATGGCGTGTGGAGTGAAGACGAAGCGGCGATACATGTTCGCATCCTCCCGCCGTGGTGGCGCACCGGGTGGGCGTACACGTTCTACGGAATACTCTTGCTTATGGGCATATACGCGGTGGATCGGTATCAGCGCCGCCGCATCGTGCAGAAAGAGCGGGAAAAGGCACAGGCGCGCGAACTTGAACAGGCACGTGCGCTAGAGAAAGCCCATACCGCCTTGCAGCAATCCCATCAGCATCTCAAAACCACCCAGGCGCAACTCGTGCATCAAGAAAAGATGGCAAGTCTGGGTGCCCTTACCGCCGGCATTGCACACGAGATTAAAAACCCGCTCAACTTCATCAACAACTTCGCCGAGGTCAACGAAGAACTCGCCGACGAATTGCAGGAAGCCCTTACCAACGGCGAAACCGTTGACGACCTCCTTGCCGATCTCAAGCAAAACGCCGCCGTGATTGCGCAGCACGGCAAACGTGCCGACGGCATCGTCAAATCCATGATGGCCCACGCCCGCGAAGGCAAGGGCGAACGGGAGGCGGTGAACCTGAACGGATTGATCGATGAGCATGTGGAACTGGCCTACCACGGCAAACGAGCACAGGTGCCGGACTTCAACGTCGAGATCGTGCGCGCCTACGACGAGGCGGTGGGCAAGGTGGACGTGATGCAGCAGGACATGGGTCGCGTGATCCTGAACCTGGTGAGCAATGCCTTCGATGCGGTGATGGAGCGGGCAGCGCGGGAGAATGGGCCGTACGCGCCGACAGTGACCGTCTCAACGCGGCGGATCAGCGATCAGGTTGAGATCCGGGTGGAAGACAACGGGCCAGGGATGAGCGATGAGGTGAAAGCGAAGGTGTTCGAGCCGTTTTTCACGACGAAGCCAACGGGCAGTGGGACGGGATTGGGCCTGAGTCTGAGCTATGACATTATTACGCAGGGACACGGCGGTACGCTGACCGTGAAAAACGACGACGAGAAGGGGGCCGTGTTCAGTATCACCCTGCCCGGGCCTTCAGCCTAGACCATGCACTGCGCGCCGATGCCTCCATTAAGGTTGATGAATGTCACGCACCGCTGCAACAAGGTGCTCCAGATCCAACGTGGTTCCTCGTTTCCACGCGAATTCGTACGGCTCGTTGCCAAGCGTGGCGTTTAGCGTTTCGCGCCATCGGTCCAGCAGCTTCCATTGCGCCATCCACCCGGTCGGGCTTTGTGGGTGCGTAAAGGCCAGGGCAAGGACTTCCGTGGCCCGTTGGTGTTGATGCTGGCTGGCATAAACCATTGCCAGCACGGGCAAGTAGGACAAATAACCCTTGGGGGTGTGCAGCGGACTGCTGGAGGAAAAAAAGACATGTACCTTCTCCTGTGCCACGGCATAGTTCTCTAAGCCACACGCCGCCATCGCCAGTCCGAACTGGGCCAGGAAATCTACATTGGGGTCAGAAAACGTCGTCAGGCTTTCTTGGCACAAGTCCCACGCCTGCTGATAGTCTTCTTCCACGGCGGCCAGCCACCCGACAATGCTGCGCGCAATGGCACGGGGGTACAGGCTGTTGTGTTCTTCGGCCAGCGCGTGGCTTTCCTCCGCCCGGACGCGCGCCTCGGAGAAGTTGCCCTCAAAGAACGCATCGAGGCCAAGGCCCGCCACCGACACCGCCATGCCTGCCCGGTCGCCTAATGCCTTCCGAAGCGCAATGGCTTCGTGCAGGTCGCTTCGGGCTTGTTCGGGATCATCTTCTAGCACAGCATAAATACCCTGCCTCCCGAGGACGCGGGCCAACGCAAACTGGTTGCCGGTGCTTCGGCAGAGCGCGCGCACATCGCGAGACAGCACCCGTACCTCCTCCACCTGCCCCAGGAAGCTGAGCCAATGCATCCCCTCGGCCCGGTAAAAGTCATCATTGAGGGCCTGAAACCGCGCCACCGCTTCTTCGAGAACAACCACCGCTCGTTCGAAGTCGCTCGACAAATACCGGTTCATGCCAAGGAGCCACAGAAAAAAGGCGAGTTCTTCGGAGGCGTCCAGCGTTCGTACCACCGCCACCATATGTTCGAGCGTGGCGTGGTACGTCTCTCCAGCTTTTTCGAACTGAAGCAGCAGCCGACGCTGGATGGGGTGCGCGTCGGTGCTGAAGGAGGTGCCCCATTGATTTCGGGCCTGTTGCAACAGGGTTTCCCCAACGGGTACCCGCGCCCGCATTCGGCAATACCAGTAGAGTGGCTCCAGGGCGTGATTAATCGCCTCCCGGTTGTTTTGCGCAATAGCCTGACTCCACGCCGCCCGGATGTTGTCGAAGTCCGCCTCAATTCGGTTCAGCGCTTCCAGTTGCTGGTGTCCCTTGATGCCACGTCCGCACTGCGTCAGCAGGTCGAGGTAAAAAGCGCCATGGGCCTCGTAGGCGCTGTCGGCCAGCCCGGAGGTATGCAGTTGCTCTTCCGCATACTGGCGCAGGAGTTCGTGCAGCGTATACCGCGGGGTGTCGGGGTCCCACTGCACCAGCGACTTGTTGACCAGGGCCTTAAGCAACAGCACATGAGCTCCGGCCATTGTCTGGGCGGCCTCGCGGGTAAAACCGGCCCGAAAAACCGACAGCCGCATATAAACCTCCTGTTCTGCCTGTGATAGCCGCGACCACGAAGACTCAAACACGGCCCGGATGCTACGCAAACGCAGGGGCACATCGCGCATGTCGGTGGCGAGGATGTCGAGGCTGCGTTCGATCTCGTGGGCGATGTCGTGCGGGGACAGCACCTCCATGAGGCTGGCGGCGAGTTGAATGCCCAGCGGCATCCCGCCGACGCGCAGGCAAATATCCCGGACGAAGCGCCAGTCCTTGTCGGCAAAGGTGAGGTTGGGCTGCACCCGTTGGGCACCTTGCATAAAAAGCTGCACGGCACTACAGGTACGTGTCTCGGCCAGCGAATGCCCGGTGGGCAGCGCCATGCCGCCCAATGCGTACACAATTTCTCCCCTGAGATTCAACCGCTCCCGCGATGTGGTTATGACCTTAAGGTGCCGAGAAGCCTGTAGCAGCGTGGCGACGTGGTTGGCACCATCCACGAGGTGCTCAAAATTATCAAGCACCAACAGCGCCGTTTTGTGACGCAGGAACGTGTGTACCTGCTGGGCGGGATCGCTGGACGCACCCAACGGAATGTTTAATGAGGTCGCAAGGGACGGAAGGAAGTCATCGGCGGTATGCACGGCCGTCAGGGACACAAAAAAAACGCCTTCGGCAAAAGACGCCATTTGGGTGTGCGCCACCTCCAGGGCCAGCCGCGTCTTGCCCATCCCGCCGGGTGCCAGGATGGTGATGAGCCGTGTGTCTGCATCGGCCAGCAGGTTGGCCAGTTCGCCCCGTTCGTTTTGGCGACCCACAAAAGGGGTTGTTGAAACGGGCAGGGGGTGGGACGGCGTGGGTTCGGGCGAAGGCGCTGGCTCCGATGCTGTCGTTTCCAGCAAGCCCTGCTCGCGTGCCTTTTTTACCGCCTCTGTACGGTTCCTAACCTCCAGCGTGGTGTAGATGCGCTTGTTGTACCACTTGATGGTGTCGAGCGACAGGAACAGGTGCTCGGCAATCTGCCGGTTGGCCCATCCGTCGGCAATCAGGCGGAGGATGGCTCGTTCGCGCTCGGATAACAAGGTGATGACGGGTAGTCAAGTTATCAGATTCCACCCTTTTTTCCACCCCCGTTTCCACCCCCGTTTCCACCCTTTCGGGTGGTGACACGCCCTGCCCCGCTGCGGTATTCTGGGTTCAGTCATCACAACGAACCAGTCCCCTTGGGAGGATTAACCATGTCGGTACACAACAAAACAGCCCTGCGTCGCCTGTTCGAAGAAGCCTGGAATCTGGGAAATCTGGACGTCGTCAATGAGATCTTGTCGCCTGACTTTGTCGGTCACTTTTTGCCGCCTGGCGTCCCCGGTGGCCCGGAAGGTTTTCGTATGTACATCACCGGGTATCGGACGGCCTTCCCCGACCTGCACATGCAAATCGACGATATGATTGCCGAAGGCGAAAAGGTGGCGATCCGCATCACGTTCCACGGCACCCACACGGGTCCGCTTATGCAGCTCGCACCCACCCACAACGAGGTGACCTTGGGCGCCATGATCATCGCGCGGTTCGATGCAGACGGTCGCTATGCCGAAGGCTGGGGCGAACACGACAAGCTGGCGCTGATGCAGCAGCTTGATGTTGTGCCTGCCTAGTCGCGAAGCCAACGGCAAAAGCCACCTCGCCTGATCGAATCATTAACCCGGGCGCTCCGGGTACCGCCTGCGAGCGCCCATCTCCTTCATCCAAGAAAACCGTATTGCCATGTCAATCTCATCGAAAATAAAAGCCAACGTATTTATTGGATTATTGGTGTGGGTCATCGTGGCTCTTGCCGTCCTGCCCGCAGTTGCACAGGTCAAATACGTCTACAGCTTGAACTTCCCGCTCGGGCAAAAGGACGCCTACTTCGAGTGGGTGGCCACGGTCGCAGAGATCTTGCACACCCCGCCGGAGATCAAGCGCATCGTTTCCTATGAGAACTACTTCGGGGCTTCGCCGCATCGCTTCATCGAGTTTGAGTTCGCCGACGCCGAGGCCGCCGCGCGGTACTTCGACCGGCCCGAGGTTAACCAGGTGTTCGAAGACGTCGTCAACCAAAGCCGCAACGGCCAAATCACCGTGCTGAAGCAAAAGGGGGAATTCGTAAACCCCTAGGCTTCTGCCTATCTTCAACTTACCCACTGCATCACCCGCTCCTTTGGAGGCCACCATGACATCCATCGCCCTACATCGCCCGCCCGTGGTTTTACCAACGCTCCTGTCTCTGCTCTTGCTGTTGCCTCTAGTGGGTTGTGCCACGACAGAGATCGGAATCATGGATTTTCCGGAAGGAACGGTCCAGCATGTAGTCCTTGCCGAGGACGTGCCCTGGCGGCCGTGTCCGCCCACGTTGCCATCGGGTTGTGAAATGGCGGTGCTGGAAGGCAACCCCTTGGGCACCGACCTGTTTACCGTACGTTTCCGGGTCAGCGAAGCCTTTGTCATGCCGCCGCATACGCATCCCAAAGACGAGCGCGTGACGGTGCTGTCGGGAGACGTGGCGGTGGCCTTCGGAGCCGATGCCACCCGCGCAGACGCAGCGCAGTTTGGCCCCGGCGACTATTACGTGAACGCCCGCGACGCTGTCCATACGGTTTGGGGTGGTGAAAACGCCATTCTCCAAATCACCGGCATCGGGCCCTGGGAGGCGCATTTTGTAACGCCATAACTCGGTTTTTGATGGGTGCACCCTTGCCTCTCGCCGTTTTTCGGTGAGGGGCTTTGCGTCCGCTTAGTTTTTAAGGCTCCCCCTCCATCGATATAATCTTTCTGCTTCATGCTCCGCAGCGATGATTTGTATTCCCTGCCTCCCGGCGTCCCGGTTCCTGTTGATGATGGGGCTTGTGATCACCTGCCCGGCTTCCGGGTACCGTCGCTGGTGCTGCCTGCTACCGACGGGCGAAAGGTAGATCTAGCCGCGCTACCGGGGCGCACCGTAGTCTATATCTTCCCCCGAACCGGACGCCCCGACCGGGACCCGCTGCCGGGATGGAACGCCACACCGGGTGCCCGCGGATGTACACCGCAGTCGTGCGCCTTTCGGGACTACCATGCCGACCTGCGTGCCCTCGGGGTTGAGGTCTTCGGGCTGAGTGTGCAATCCACCGCATATCAGCAGGAGGCGGTGGAACGGCTCCACTTGCCGTTTGCGTTGTTGAGCGATGAGGCGTTTGCGTTCATCCACGGTCTGGGCTTGCCGGAGATTGAAGTGGCCGGGCAACGCTTTGCCCAACGGGTGACGCTGGTGGTGCAAGACGGCATGGTGAAGTATGTCTTTTATCCGGTGTTTCCACCGGGAGAAAACGCCGCGCAGGTGATTTCGTGGTTTCAGGCACAAGACAATGGGCGTGCAGAGGGCTGATACCTCTGGTTCATGCGTGGTTACAACACATCGCCGCGCCGCCAGCGGTCGAGGGCACGCGACCAGGTGTAGTCATTGGGCACGCCGCGCTGGAGCCGGTAATTAAAGAAGGTGCCCTCGGAGCCGGGGATGGGGAGGCGCTCGAAGTAGTAGGCATTGGTGACACCTGGGCGCTGCTGGGTGCTGTACACCCAGATCTCGGAGTCGAGGCGGCTGTCGATGTAGAGCGGTGGCCCGAGGACGATGTAGAGCATGCCCCGGTCAGTCTTCCAGCCTTCCTTGTAGTTGCTGAAGTACAGGTTCGCCTCTTCCACTCGCTCGTAATAGAGCTTGAGCAGGTTGGCTGCCACCTGCTTGTTGGGAATCAGGCTACCCCAGAACGCATCGAACCGGCGTTTCATCTCCGCCGGGTTTTCTGCCGTTCGCATCTCCTCAAACTCGTGCCGCCGCGTGATGTAGACGAGGGCATCGACGACGTGTTTGATGTCTCGGACCTGCGGGAAATCGGGGTCACGGACGGTGAAGTCGCGCACGCGCCACAAAATCTCACCGCCGGATATATCGGGACGGGTGGCGTCGTAGGCCAGTACCTCAATGCGGTAGACGCCGCCAACCTCGACGGGTGGCATGGCGAACTCCATGATCACTTCGTTGCCCACGTTGCGCAGGCGGCGCCGGGTGGTCTGGATGGTGTCTGGGCGGCTGTACCACACCCCGCGTCGTGCGAGGTTGCCTTGCAGGGGCTGGATCCAGTGCGGCGGGGCGGCCACGCTGGTGTCGCTGGGAAACCGCACAAGCCGCATCTCGACATTCAGGTTGTCGAGGCGCTCGGCGTTAAAGAGTTCCACCACGCTGCGCACCGAATCGAGGCCGAGGGGCAGGTGGAGCGAGACGACGGGTTCAAAGGGTTGGCCTTCCCGGCGGCCTTCCATACGAATCCGGGTCATCACGGGGTGTAGCGTGGCCGGAGAGACCACCTGCACGGCCTGCCGCCGCGTCGCTTCCTGGTTGCTGGAAGCGTCGGTTACGATGACTTCGACGATGTAATCGCCAGGGTCGATGGGCACGCGCTGACTGTTGATGTGGGGGGTGTAGGTTTGCGTATCGTCGTAGGTGTCCACCCACATGGTGTCGAGGGTGGCGAATTCGCGGATCACGTCTCTGCCGCGGCGGTCCATCAGCCGCACGAGCGTCTCGAACCGGGCCATGAAGCGGGCATCGCGCTCGGTAAAGATGAGCGAGATATGGGGAAGGCTGAGGTAGAGGTCAATGCCGGGAATGCCATCGTGCACTGTGCCGATGACCTCCATGTCGAAGTCGGGCAGGCCGGGTTGGTAAGCCAGCGTCCGTCCGGCATTGGGTGAGTCCAACTGTCCCGTTCCCGAGCACGCGCCAAAGAGGCCACCCAGCAGGGCGATTCCCAGCAAAACCTTACCCAGTGGCATCGTCTTCCGGGTGGGAAGGTGGAAAAAAAGACGGACGTGCTTCCTACCGCCGTCCGCATCCCAACGATCCCTGGCGTGCGAATTATGCCCCGGCGACGGCGTTTTGGCCTGCGGTAACGATGGCGGCGAAGTCGGGTGCTTTGAGGCTGGCACCACCAATCAGGCCGCCGTCTACGTCGGTTTGGGAAAGCAAGTCGGCAGCGTTGCCGGGCTTCATGCTGCCCCCGTAGAGGATGTGGATGTCGGCAGCCATCGCGCCGTACTGCGCCGTCAGCAACGAACGGATGAAGGCGTGCATTTCCTGCGCTTGTTCGGGCGTGGCGGTTTCACCCGTGCCAATGGCCCATACGGGCTCGTAGGCGATGACGAGTTGCGCGGCGTTAGCCAGCGTCACGTCTTGCAATGCTTTTTCCACCTGCGTTTTTACGACGGCCTGTTCTTTGCCTGCCCGGCGCTCGTCCAGCACCTCGCCGACGCACACGATGGGGATAAGCCCATGCTTGAGGGCTTGCTGCACCTTGCGGTTGACGCCCGCGTCGGTCTCGCCGAAATACTGCCGCCGCTCCGAGTGCCCAAGGATCACGTAGTCACAGCCCACCGACCGCAGCATCGACGCCGCGATCTCGCCCGTGTAGGCCCCGCCGTCTACGTCGTGCATGTTCTGCGCCCCGAGTTTGACGGATGAGCCACGCAGGGTGTTAAACACGGCATCGAGGCTCACAAATGGCGGACACATCGCCACCTGCACCGCGCCCGGATCGCCCACCGCAGCGACGACTTCGTTGGCGAGGGTCCGCGCCGTGTCCAGCGTGGTGTTCATTTTCCAGTTTCCAGCAATCAGCATATTTTTTAAAGGGTAAAGCGTGATGGGGTGAAAAGGGTGTTGCGTAGGTTGGGTGTTTCAGCGAAGGCGGGTGGTGCGGTATGGGTGTGATAGCGTGTGGGTGTTTGGGGGGAAGTGGGTATGGGCGAAAACCACACAGGCTCCCCCATACCCACACACCCTCATACTCCCACACCCCATTACGGCGTCTGTATCAGTGCGAGCACGTCGCCGCGCAGCGCGCCCATGGCACCCGCGCCGATGTACTTCCCGGCGATGTTGCCATTCTGGTCGATGAGGTACCGCGTGGGTAAGGTGTTGACGTTGTAAAGCCGGGGGATTTCGGATTCGTAGCCGTCGGCGGCGGGGGCAAAGATATGGATTCCTTGCAGCGCCTGCCCGTCCAGAAACGCCTCGTTAATCAGCGAGTCGGCGGCGAGGGAGTACGAGACCACCCGCAGCGCATCGCCTGCTTCGGCCATCAGCGCATGGCGCGCCTCGATGTCGCGCTGGTATGCCTGCGTGCCAGGGGTATAAAACTCCAGCAGGGTGATGTGCCCGCGCAGTTCGTTCAGCGAGAACGGCGTGTCGTCCGTGGTTAGTGCCGTAAAGACCGGGGCTTCGAGGCCGGGCTGTAGCTTTTCGAGTTCATAGGTGGCCCGCTCGGCCCAGGCGGCCCACTGGGTTTCGGGATAGTCGGTAGAAAGGGTTCGGGCGGCGGCAATGGCGTCGGCCTGGTTCAGGCTGTCGAGGTGAGCGATGACAACCTCGGTCTGGATACCGGCTTTGTCGTCATCGGTGAGGGCGCGGGCCTGGAAGTCGCGCAAGAGATCCAGGGCGGCAGCCTGTCCGCTGCGCCGCGCCGTGGCCTGCCGGGCCACGCGGGCGACTTCGATGTAGCTGGGGCTGCTTGGGTCGATTTGCTGCGCCCACGCCACCGCCAGCGAGTCGTCCCAGCCATTGAGCAACGCCACCGCCTCGCTCTCGGCGACCGTGCTGCCGACGGTGTTGGGAAACGTCTCGCGCAGGCTCCACAGCAGGGCGGTGGTTTGCAAGATGACGTTCTCCATGCGCTGCACGGAATAGTCTTCGGTCTGCACCAACCGCGAAACCTCGCCGTTGTAGTGGATGCGAGCATTGCGATACGCCATCCACGCCGCGTTTTCCTGCGAGCGGATGCGGAGCAGCCGGTTGCCCAGCGGGAAAACCGCGTTCACACGCCCCGAGTCGCCGTCGGCCACCACCAGTTCGTCGCGCCGCAGCACCTGCCCGCGTCGGCTGATGATGAGTGGATACACGCCCCGGTCGGGGGCCGTAATCGTCATGGCAAACGCACCGGTGCTGTCCGTCTGGGCCATGCCCAGTGTGTCGGCGTCGGCCTCGCCTTCGCGGTACAGCACCAGCAACTCAAAGCCGCGATAGTCGGCCACAGCGTCCACCGCCGGGTTGATGGTGAGGTTGCCTTCGAGGTAGCTGCTGACGGTGGGTTCGGCAGGCGTATCGGTGCTGTCGCTGCCGCCACAGGCCGCAAGGAGCAGGCTGAACGTGAGGACAAAAAGGAGGCGGTGGGTCATGGGTTTTAGCTGAGGAACGAAGGGTCGAAGAGGCGAGGATGTTTTTGAAGAAGATCCGTTGGTTCAAGACGTTCTCTCCCCCTCCTTGCGAAGTAAGGAGGGGGTTGGGGGGAGGATCCAATGGCTTAAGAAAATGCTAGAGACGAGAGTCGGAATCGACCTCCCCTCGGTCCCCTCCTGCCTCCCAGGAGGGGAAGAATCTAGTATGCAGGTCATGCTTCTACACATCCTCTCGTCGGTTTTTCGTTTCTAGCCCTCACGCCCGCAGCTTTTCCAGTTCCTCCTGCAACAACTGCCGCACCAGCTTCGGGTCGGGCGAGCCGTCGAAGCGGCGCATCACCTGGCCGATGAAATAGCCGACGATGCTTTCCTTGCCGCTGAGGTACATCTGTACCTGCTTTTCGCTGTCGGCAAGGACCTGCGCCACCACAGGCAGCAGCGCCCCGGTATCGGAGACCTGCAACAGGTTTTCGGCCTCGGCGATGGCGTTGGGGGCACGCTCGTCAGTGAGCATGGCGTCGAAGATCTGCTGCGCGGCGCTGGAGTTGATCTGGTCTTCGAGGCGAAGCTGGATCAATCCGGCGAGGCGTTCGGGGTCGATGGGGAACGTTTCGATGGCGAGCGCCTGCTCGTTAAGCACCCGCCGCACGTCGCCCATGACGAAGTTGCTGACAGCTTTCGCGTGCGTCTGGAGGTCGCCGCTGGGTTGTTTGGCGTGCAGGGCGTTGAGGCTGTGTTCGAAGTAGTCGGCGATGCCGCGTTCCTCGGTGAGCACGCCTGCGTCGTAGGGCGGCAGGCCCAACGCGTCCACAAAACGTTCCTGCCGCGCTTCGGGCAGTTCGGGCAAGGTGGCACGGATGGCTTCCCGTGTTTCGTCGGTGACAACGATGGGGACGAGGTCGGGGTCGGGGAAATAGCGGTAGTCGTGGGCTTCCTCCTTCGAGCGCATCGGGCGTGTCTCGCCCTGGTCGGCGTCCCACAGCCGCGTCTCTTGCACCACGTCTTCGCCACGTTCCACCAGCGCGATCTGCCGGTCGATTTCGTATTGCACGGCCCGCTCCACGTTGCGGAACGAGTTCATGTTTTTGACTTCGGCCTTCGTGCCCAGTGCGGTTTGTCCGCGCTTGCGGACCGACACGTTGGCGTCGCAGCGCAGCGAGCCCTGCTCCATGTTGCCGTCGCAGATGCCCAGCCAGCGCACAATCTGGCGGATCTTCTGCATGTACAGATACGCCTCCCGCGCCGATCGCAGATCCGGCTCCGAGACGATCTCGATGAGCGGCACGCCGCAGCGGTTGAAGTCGAGCAGCGTCGCCGTGGGGTCCTGGTCGTGCACGCTTTTGCCTGCGTCTTCCTCGATGTGGATGCGCGTGAGGCCGATGCGCTTGATGGTGGGAGCCCCGTCGCCGGAGGCGTCGTCCATCACAATCTCGACGTAGCCGTCCGCGCAGATCGGCGTTTCGTACTGCGAGATCTGGTAGCCTTTGGGCAGGTCGGGGTAGAAATAATGCTTGCGTGCCAGGTCCGACCGCGCCGCGATGTCACAATGCGTCGCCAGCCCGATGCGGATCGTGTACTCCACCACCTGTTCGTTGAGCACCGGCAGCGTGCCCGGATGGCCCAGGCTGATGGGGTCGATGTGGTGGTTGGGGGCCGCGCCAAACGCTGCCGAGTCGGGGCTGAAGGCTTTGGCTTCGGTGAGGAGTTGGCAGTGTACTTCGAGGCCAATGACGGCTTCGTAGTCTCGGTACGCCATGAGGCTGGGCGGGGCTGATGAACGCGTGGGGTGGGGCGTGAAGATACACACCCCGTCAAAATACGCCCTGCCATACCGCAGCCGTGTTTAAAAGTTCAGGAAAACACGGGGCAAAAGGCGGGGCTCACCCGCCATAAATCGCCTCCATGAGGTGTTGCACGGCTGTTTCGAGGTCAACCTCGCCATCGAGGTACGGCTGCCAGTGCGCTTCCATCAGCGGATGCCCGTCCCTGAAGACGCCGTTCTGGTACATGTACGGCGTGTAGTCGACGCCGTCGTCGGCGAGGAGTTGCTGGGCGAGGCGCCCCGACGTGTAGAACAAGATGACGTGCCACAGATTCGACGGCGGATCCTCGTTGTAGGTGGCGCTGGCTTCGTGCAGCAGCTCCGCCGTTTTGCCCGTGCGATAGCCGAGCAGCGTGTGCGAGGCTTCGTGGAACACCATCTCGAACGCACTCGCTTCCTTGTAGCCCGCATCCACACTCGACATCATGAGGTGGTTGGGCTCGACGATGGTATTCGCGCCTGCCCAACTCGCATACGTTACTACATCCACTGGCATGTTCTCGGGCCACGGGCGCTGGTGGTAAGCCGACAACTGCTCGGTCATGGCGGCCTCGTACGTTTCAAGGTAGCCGATGAGCGTGGCGATCCAGGCGCGGTTGCGGGTATCGTGCGCTGTCCACCAGCAGGCGCGGTAGGCCGGTGCTGCGCGGCGCAGCACCGGCATCACCTCGGCGTGTTCAGCGGTGGCTTCTACCTTCGCCAATTGCGCCAGGTCATACCGCAGGGACTTCATCAGGTCGTCGGTGCGGTGGTGGCGGTCTCCCATGTGGTCTCGGTAGAAGGCATCGGCGGTTTCCCAGGCGGTGCGGTCTTCTTCGGAGAGGGTGGCCAGGCAGTCCGTTGTTTCGGCGGCGAGGGTTTCGTTCTGGGCGCGTCCGTACAGGTAGTCATGCAGGTTCACCCAGAAGTTGCTGCGGAACGTAAAGGCGTTGGTGGTGGCGACGACGGGATCGGGGTCCGCGGCGGGTGCTTGTCCACAGGCGGTGTTCAGAGGAGTTAGAACAAGGGCAAGTAGCAAAACGGAGCGTATGGCGGACATGGCGTGGAACGATGGATGGTGCGGGATACGTCGGCTCAAAATACGGGGGAACGGAGGTGTTGTCTTGTATAAAACGGAAGTGGGTGTGCGGGCTGTTGTGTTCTTTTGGCTTGATCCAAAAGAACCAAAAGAACGAAAAGATCAAGGCTGCACCAAAATCGGCTGACGCTGCGCTACGGGAGCGGCACAACTTCAAACTCGCTACGCTCAAACAAGAAGTTGCGCTTGTCGCTCCCTTCGCTCCACGTCCGAGACGCCGATTTTGCTAAGGCCGGATGGGCTACCACGCTGATTTAGTTTCTGAGAAACTGCCCCCTTGAGGGGGCTGTCGCGAAGCGAATGGGGGTGTATCTCGGCGGAAGGTTTACACCCTCCGACCTCGCGTTGCGAGGCCAACTCCCTAAGTGGAGGGGTTGGGCGTATTTCCTAACCCTGACCTGCTATTTTTGGTTATAACCCTGTTCCCATCTGTTCCGCAGGCTCCGTCTCCCCTTACACCTAAGGGGAGACAGAAGGAAAAGCCACGCAGGCGGTGCGTCCTTCGGAGTGGAATGGGATAGCAACGTGCGCCGTCATTAATGCTGGGCCAAATACGTTGTGGGACTCGCACCGAGGAGGGCGTGGAAGTCACGGATCAGGTGGGCCTGGTCGTGGAAGCCATTCGCCAGGGCCAGGGCCGACCAGTGGGGCGTGTCGTCTTGTTCGGCGAGGCGCAGGGTGCGCTTCACGCGCAAGATGCGGGCGAGGCGTTTGGGGCTCAGGCCCACCGTTTGCTGAAACCGGGTGCGCAGGTGACGTTCGCTGTAGCCGATGGGTTGGGTGAGGGCTGCAATCGGCGTTTGGCCGTGGGTGGCTTCCAACTGCCGGACAATGTGTGCCACCGCTGGATCTACCGGGGCGGCGTGTGTCAGCTTACGAGCAAACGTAGCCATCAGCACCTCCACCTGAGCAGTTACGTCATGGGCTGCAACGAGTGCATCGAGCAGATCCCGTCCTTCTTGGCCCCATAGCTCGTCCAGCGGGATGCCGTAGTCGGTATATGCCGAGGCCGGACACGCGAAGAAAGGGGCCGCCCCGCCGGGCCGAAAGCCCACGATTAACGTCCGTGCCCGGCGGCGCAGGTTTGTGTCCTTGTACCGCGAGCGTGCCCCTACGAAGCGCAGCGAGCAGTCGGGGGCACCATAGGGAGTGTGCAGCACGGCCCCGGTGTCGCCATAGACGCAAAAGATGAGGTGGGCACTGCCATCGGGCAGGATGCGGAAGGGACGCGCATGGTCGAGTCGCCCTGACGGCTGGCGCACCCAGATCCGTTCGATATGGTTGCGCAGCATCGGGAGCGGTTTGTATGCGTCGTGCGCATGCATCGGCGGGACTTAGAAGCTGTTCTGGATGTGATCTTGGGCTGCGCAAGCGCCCTTGCGGTGTCTTTGCACCCGCTTTGTCAGTCCGTAGCGCGACTACGAGCCGCCAAAGGCGTGAGCCAATTCATCCACCATGTCATCTTGCTCGCTTCAAGCTGAAAACCCAAACAGCTTTCTAGCTGTTGGCTTCCTTTTCCTCTGTCTTGGCCTTGGTGCTTTTGGTGCGCTTCGTTGCTTTGGGCTTGGCGTGGGTGCCGTTCGAGGGGGGCGCAGCAGGCGTGGAGTCTTTTTGCGCAGCGGAGCGATAGAGCATGTCTTGCTCCACGAGGTAGTAGAAATCCTCCCGAAACTTCTCCGACGAGACGCCCGCCGTGGCCGCAAACTTGGCGATTTCATGCGGATCGTCGAAGTCTTCCTTCGTTAGCCGCAGCATATACTGACGGGCGATGTGGTAGTATTCGCTGGAGATATCCACCATGCGCACCTTCGTTCGCTTGGTCTTGGGGTCGAAGATTTCGCTGAAGTGGAGCGGGACGAAGTGTCCGTTTTGCATCGACACCATCGCTGCGTTGCCGCCGCTCATGATGTGCTGCGCGGCGCAGTGGCCGAGGTCGCGCGTGTATTCCATGTCGTACGGAATGGGGTCGGCGCAGCGCAGTTCGTAGCCAATATTCTTGGGGATGATGGTTGTTTTGATGCCGTACTCTTTCAGCCGCTCCTGGACGTGGTATTTTACAATCTCGCCGAAGCTGACTTCCGCCAGCCGGATGTTGCCGTGGGCGTCGCGCTCCACACTCTCGAGGATTTCCAGGTCCTTCGGGTCGAGGTGCTCCAGCAGCCCTTCGGCCAGGATGGCCACGCCGTCTTGCTGCCCGTAGCTGATGCGCTTGAGGATCGCGCCGACGAGGATATCGACGATATGCGACAGCTTGATGATCGGGTCGGGGAATTCTTCGGGGATGAGCGTCAGCGTGGAGCCTGCTGCCTTGCCGATGCCGACGGCGAGGTGCCCGGCTTTACGCCCCATCGACACCACATAGTACCAGCGCGAGGTGGTTTCGGCGTCCACCATCAGGTTTTCGATGAGCCGCACGCCCACATGCCGCGCCGTGTTGTACCCAAACGTGGGCACGCCGAGCGGCAGGTCGAGGTCGTTGTCGATGGTTTTGGGGACATGGACGACCCGGATGCGGCCCGCCGCCATCTCTTCCACCTTCATCGCCGAGTACGCCGTGTCGTCGCCGCCGATGGTGATGAGCTTGTCCACGTTCAGGCGCAGCAGCGAGGTGACCGTGTTTTCGAGGTGTTGCTTTTGCTTCGTCGGGTTGTCGCGGGCGATGCCGATGTACGAGCCGCCCCGGAAGTGGATGCGGCTCACCTTCTCGATGGTGAGCGGCTCCACGTGGCGGATGTCGCCCCGCATGATCCATTTAAACCCGTCGCGGATGCCCACGACTTCGACGCCTTCATGGACCGCGCGAATTGTCGCGGCACCGATGACGCCATTAATACCGGGCGCAGGCCCGCCGCTCGCAAGGATGGCTAGTTTTTTGGGAGACATAATGCAGTGGGGAGGCTAAAAGTGGGGAGGCGGTTGATGATTCGGGGCGATTCTTCCAGCACGAGGGAAACGCCTCCCTTGAGGGAGGTGGCCCGCAGGGCCGGAGGGTGTAAAAAGGCGGGGTTACACATTCCCTGTCGCTTCGCGACAGCCCCCTCAAGGGGGCGGTACGAACGGTATGTTGCCGCACCCCAAACCGTAAACGGCCACACAAAGAACACTTTTTTATTATCGGGTTCAGGCGCGACTCAATCAAACCGAAAATGTAAGCGTTTCCATGAGAAAATCGTCAAATGACGGTTTTGCGAGCCACAGCCTTACAGCAACGTTACGACACCTTGCGGAAATAGCCGTTAGCTTGTTTCATTTCCTAGCCTAAAACTCCACGTTTATGCACGTCTTTCTTACCGGCGCGTCGGGTTTTGTGGGCGCGTACATCTTGCGCGAACTGCTCAAGCAGGGGCACACCGCTCGTTGCCTGCTCCGCGACCCCAGCGTCGAACTCGCCGCGACCGACGGCGTCGAGAAAGTAAAAGGGGATGTGACCAACCCCAAGTCGCTCACGGGCCTGCTGCGCGGCTGCGACGCCGTGATTCATCTTGTCGGCATCATCGACGAGAAGCCGTCGAAAGGCATCACGTTCGAGGCCATTCATTATGAGGGCACCAAGAACATCGTCAACGAGGCGGTGGACAGCGGCATCGGTCGGTACGTGCAGATGAGCGCCAACGGGGCGCGGGCCGATGGCGTATCGGCCTACCAGGTGACGAAGTGGAAGGCTGAGCAGTACGTAGAGCGCGCCGGGTTCGACCACTGGTGTATCTTGCGGCCTTCGCTCGTTTTTGGCAAGCCGGGCCCGAATGACGAAGAATTTGCTTCGCGGTTGGCGACGACGTTGATCAAGCCGTTTCCCATCCTGCCCGTCTTCGGCGACGGCACATACGCGATGCAGCCCATCTCCGTCGAAGAAGTGGCCGCTGCCTTCGTGCAGGCGCTGACGCTGGAGAAAGCGAACGGGCAGAGCTACGGCGTCGCGGGAAAAGAAAAGGTGGCGTATCTCAGCATCCTCGACCGCATCACCGAAGGCATGGGCCTGAAACCCAAACCCAAGCTGCCGCAGCCCATCTGGCTCGTCCGCCCGGCGGTGCATACGCTCGGCAAGTGGGGCCTGCTGCCCATTTCGCCCGACCAGTTCGAGATGCTCATCGAAGGCAACACCTGCGACGAAACCGCCTTCTACCGCGATTTTGGCGTGACGTTTAAAGCGTTTACACCGGAAAATCTGGCGTACTTGAGGGAAGAGGGATGAGGACAGGGGGAGAGGGTTTTTTTGAAAGCGAGAATGGGAGAAAGGGTGAGGGGGAGAAATTACGCGGTGCCTTGCAAAATGGCCTGTGCTTCTTCCTCGGTCATGGTGGCGAAATATTCCTGTAAGGACCGGTGCATGAACCGATAGCCACCGCCGATACGTTGCAAGATCATTATGTGACATGCATAATTCAGAAATCGAACATATTTGAGCGGAATGATGCCTTCCTTGAAAAGAAGGAGACGTAGGGTATAGTGCTGGATAACACTTTTAAGGGGGGGGGGGGCGTCGGCCAAGTCCCACATCAGCCCGCTGAGCAGCCCGAGGGTCAGCCCGCCGAGCAGCCCGAAGATCAGCCCGAACATCAGCCCGAACATCAGCCCGAGGAGCAGGATACTTCCTATGAGCAAATAAAAGATGTTTTTGAGCGTGGCGTAGGTGCCTTGATTAGGCTTTGACTTATTGCCAATGTCATTGGCATGGATCATTTCGCTTAGCCCGATGAGCAGCCCGAGGAGCAGCCCGCTGAGCAGCCCGAGGAGCAACCCGAAGGTCAACCCGATGAGCAATCCGCCGATCAGTTCATGGAGCAGCCCGAGGCTCAGCCCTTCGCGCAGCCCGAGGCTCAGCCCTTCGCGCAGCCCGCCGATCAGCCCGCCGAGCAGCCCGAACATCAGCCCGAAGATCAGCCCTTCGATCAGTCCGTGGAGCAGCCCGCCGATCAACCCGAAGATCAACCCGAAGATCAACCCGAAGAGCAGCCCACCGATCAGCCCAAGGCTCAGCCCGCTGATCAGCCCGAACATCAGCCCGAGGCTCAGCCCAACAATCAGTCCGACCATCAGCCCGCTGATCAACCCGAAGTTCAAACGATACATCAACGTTTCCCAGCGAAACACTAACTTGATATTTTCTGACATTACAATAGTTGCTGGCTTTTTTCCGAGGCTCAGCCCGCCGATTAGCCCGCTGATCAGCCCGAAGATCAGCCCACCGATCAGCCCTTCGATCAGCCCGACGCTCAGTTCTTTGGTCGTCAACTTTTCGCCCAGCCCGCCAGGCAGCCCTTCGATCAGTCCTCTGATCAGCCCGCCGATCAACCCTTCACGCAGTCCGCCGGACAGTCCTTCGCCCAGCCCGAGGGTCAGTCCTTCGATCAGCCCGAGGCTCAGCCCGAAGATCAGCCCACCGATCAGCCCGAAGATCAGCCCGAAGATCAGCCTGAATAATATGCTTGATGTCCCTGACCATGAAGGTTGCAGATTTTCAAGCCAGAACTCTGTCATGTCATGGTGATTCATTTGGGTAGCTAGCTGCCTGAGCCAATGAACCGTCTTATTCCTCTCATATTTTCTCTTGTTTATAAAAGCAGCATCAGCACTCATCTCTCCCTTATCTTTCTGCTTCCGCTTTCCTCGTCGATCAAGCGCTTTTTTTACAAACGCTGTAAACAGCCCGCGCCTGCTTTTTGCTACCTCCGATTGTCCCTGATCTCCATACACCCAAGCCATCAGATTAAGCAAGAGCGGATACTGGGCCAGTTCCATTAAGTCTGGATCATCCGCTATTCTATCTCCAACCTCTTGATACGCTGGCCCCAGTGTTGTCAGGTATGTGCTAATCTGCGACTCGCTCAACGGACGAATCCGAACGGCCTGACTAAATACCAGATTCGACAGGCGCTCGTATTCTGCACTCCGGCAACAAACGACCACGCCTAGCTGGTCGGCATGCGCCGTGCAGAAATCATTGATGTGGGTAACACACGCCTCCCGGCTTTTTTCTTCCACCTCATCGAGCCCGTCCAGCAACAGCGTAAGCCGTCCTTGCTCCAGTAAAGCCTGCCCCATTTGGCGCGAAACGGTATACCGCTTCTGCAATTCATCCACCACCCACGCGGTCAGTTCTTTTTGCTCCCCGGCCCAGGAAGCTAGGTTCAGCACCACAGCTACGGGCTTAGCGGGATTCCCCTCTGCCCTTTTCAGCAAGGCGTCGGCCAGATCTAGCAGCATGGTTGTTTTGCCAGAACCGGGCTCGCCCAAAATCAGCAAGTTATCTCCTGATTGGT
>JAUIDY010000098.1 GCA_030428385.1 Rhodothermia bacterium
GGCCTCGGCGGCCACGCTGTCAGACGAGGAAATCGACAAGGAACGGGGCGTGGTGGTGGAAGAATGGCGGCTCAGCGACCAGAACGCCAGCGGGCGCATCCGCGACCAGATCCTGCCCATCCTGCTCGCTGACTCACGCTATGAGCACCGCCTCCCCATCGGCGATACGACGATCATCAAAAACGCCCCGCCCGAAACCGTCCGCCGCTACTACAACACCTGGTACCGCCCCGACCTGATGGCAGTGGTTGCCGTGGGCGACTTCGACATAGACCAGTACGAGGCGCTTATCCGTGAGCATTTCAGCAACCTCACCAACCCCGCCGATGCCACGCCGCGCCCAACGTTTGATGTGCCCGTCCAGCGCGACACCCGCATTAAGGTCGCCACCGACCCGGAATACCCGATTGCCAGCGTACAGGTGGGTTTCAAGCGACAAGCACACCCGCTGCTCACAGAGGACGACTACCGGCGGCTGATCGTCAACGGTTCGTTCAACAGCATGCTCAACGCCCGCCTCAACGAAATCGAACGCCGCGCCGATGCGCCGTTCCTCAGCGGCGGCGTCAGTGATGGCGGCTTCGTGCGCCCGATGGCGATGTACAGCCTCACCGCCCGTGTGGAGGAAGACAAAGTCCTGACCGGCCTCGAATCCTTGCTGGATGAGGTGGAGCGCGTGCGACAGTTTGGCTTCACGGCTACAGAGTGGGAGCGCGAGCAACGCGAGACACTCCGCAGCTACCGCCGCGCCTACGACGAGCGCGAAAACAGGCAATCCAGCGCTTTCGCCAGCGAGTACGTCGATTTCTTCCTCGAACAGACTGCCACCCCCGGCATCGCCTACGAATACGAACTGGTGCAGCAGCTGCTGGCCGACATCACCCTGGAGGAAATAAACACGCGGGCGGCGGCGCTCCTGCAACCTGATGGGCGTATCGTCATCGTCACGATGCCTGAAAAAGACGGCCTGACACCGCCCACCGAAGCCCAACTCTCCGCCGTCCTCGACGCCGTGCAAGACAAAACCCTGACGCCCTACGAAGATGCCGTGCAGGAAGAGGAGCTACTCGCCGACATCCCGGCTCCCGTCGAGGTTACCAGTACCGAAAGCATCCCTGAAATCGATGTTGAGATCCTGACGCTGGCAAACGGCGTGCTTGTGGCGATGAAGCCGACCGACTTCAAAGCCGACGAGGTGCGGTTTGTCGCGTCGAGCCCCGGTGGCACGTCGCTGGTGCCAGATGAGGATTATTTCTCGGCATCGCAGGCGGCATCGCTGGTGTCGCTCGGTGGCATCGGAGCGTTTGATCGCACCGGGCTGGAAAAACACCTTGCCGGAAAAGTGGTGGGCGTGGCTCCGTACATCAGCGAATTAGAAGAAGGCTTGCAGGGCGTGGCGTCGCCGGAGGATCTGGAGACGCTCTTCCAGTTGATCTACCTGCACTTCACCGCCCCGCGTGCTGATCCAGAAGCGCTGGCGGTGCAACAAAACAACCAGCGCTCCTTCCTGCTCAACCGCAGCAACACCCCGACTGCCGCATTGCAAGACACGCTGATCGCCGCGCTCTACGGCGACCATCCGCGGCGTGGTGTGCCCACGATGGCCGACATCGACGCGCTCAGCCTTGAAACAGCGATGGCGGTTTACCAGGACCGCTTCGCCGATGCCAGCGACTTTACGTTTACATTCGTGGGCAACTTTGACCCCGCGTACCTGACCCAGTTGGCCCAGACCTACCTCGGCACCTTGCCCAGCACCGGGCGCGTGGAGACATGGCGCGATGTCTCGCCCGATCCGCCCGCAGGCGTCATCGAAAAAATCGCCCGCAAGGGTCAGGAAGATCAGAGCATCGTGTACCTGCACTTCAGCGGCAAAGGCGATCCGTCGCTCAAAAACCGAATGACGATGAACGCGCTGCAAAATGTGCTCGACATTGTCATGCGCGAGGAACTGCGCGAGGAACGCAGCGGCATCTATTCGCCGTTCGTCAACACCTCGTTCTCCGTCGTGCCCGACTCGGCCTACAGCGTCACCATTGGCTTCGGATGTGATCCGGCCCGTGCTGAAGAACTCGCGGGCGCGGTGTTCGGGGAAGTCGACAAGTTAAAAGCCGACGGCCCGAGCGACGACACCGTGGCGAAAGCGCAGGAGCAACTCCGCCGCAGCCGCGAGGAGTCGCTGGAGCAGAATAACTTCTGGGTGGGCGCGCTCGACTACTACCTCACCGCGCCCTACGCCGAGCCGCAGGAACTGCTCACCTTCAACGACCGCGTCGCCGCCCTCACCGCCGCCGACCTGCAAGCCGCCGTGCAGGAGTATCTGCGCGACGATCAATATGTGCAGGTGATTTTGTATCCGGAGGCGTTTGGAGAATGAGCGGTTGGGAAAGGGGAAAAGGGCGAGTGGGAGATTTTCATGGTTCTTAATCTCACTTCATCAGGAACATATATTCGGCCATGAAAAAATTCCTACGTCAATTTAGGCCAATGAAAAATTTCATCTTCAGATTCTATGGCTGGATAGCATTCCTAGGTGCTATTGGCATTATTTTTTTTCTATTTCGAATAAACCAAGCTGATCCGCAATTCATCTTTACCGTTCTCGGAAGTGCTTTTTCTTTCGTCTATTTTGTTCAAAAACAGAAACTTGAGGAGACAGCCCTTTTCAAGGAATTGTTCCAGAATTTCAATACTAGATATGATCATATGAATGAGGAATTAAACAAAATCTATAATCTTGCTCCAAAGGAAAAATTATCGGATGCACACAAACAAGTCCTATACGATTATTTCAATCTCTGTGCTGAAGAATACCTTTATTACTCAATAGGATATATTCATCCTGATGTGTGGAATAGCTGGAAGCATGGGATCAGACATTACCTGAGTGATCCACGCATCGAAGATCTTTTTATAGCTGAGTTGCACACGGAATCCTATTATAAATTGTCGCTCGATTCTCTAAAAAATTGAAAATCTGCAATAGTTGGGTTTCATATTTCTCCAACTGCAAATAACCTGTGACCAACCCGTAACCATCCTGTGCAACCTTCATGAAGCCGGGCTGGGCGCTGAACTTCGGGTTTTAGCGGGCGTCCCACGGTCGACTATAAACCGTCTGGCTTCTGCATGGCACCCACCACCCCGTCCGCTGAAATCACCCTGCAAGGCATCACCAAGACCTACCGCGAAGGCGACCAGGAACGCGCCGTGCTGCGGGGGCTGGACCTGACGCTGGAACCGGGCGCGTTTGTGGTGCTCCTCGGGCGCAGCGGCTCCGGCAAAAGCACGCTGCTCAACCTCATCAGCGGCATCGACCTTCCCACCGGCGGCACCATCCGCTACGGCAACACCAACCTGACGGCGCTTTCCGAACAAGAACGCACCCTGTTTCGCCGCCAGCACATCGGTTTTGTCTTTCAGGCGTTTAACCTGATCCCTACGCTCACCGTCGAGGAAAACATCCTGCTGCCCCTCGAACTGGCAGGCCGCCTCAACGACGGCGAGCGCGAACAGGCCCTCGCCTTCCTCGACGACGTGGGGCTGCGCGACCGCGCCGACAGCTTCCCCGACCGCCTCTCTGGCGGTGAACAACAGCGCATCGCCATCGCCCGTGCCCTGGCGCATCGCCCCGACCTCGTCCTCGCCGACGAACCCACCGGCAACCTTGATTATGAAACCGGGCGGCAAGTACTGGACGTGCTTGACAAGCTGGTCCGGCAAACCGGGCGCACGATGCTCGTTGCCACCCACGACCGCGAACTGCGCCGCGTAGCTGACCGCGTGTTGGTGTTGCAAAACGGCGTCCTGCACGATGAACGCGCCCTCGCCATCGATGAATCCTGACTCACCATGTCCAACTTGCTCCGCCGTTCCAGTTGGCGTTATGCATGGCAGCACCCTTGGCTAATGGGGCTGTCGGTGCTAGGCGTGGCGCTCGGCGTGGCGATGGTGGTCTCCATCGACCTCGCCAACACCAGCGCCGAGAAGGCGTTTGAACAGTCGGCGGCCCGGGTCACGGGCAAGGCCACGCATCAAGTCGTCGGTGCTTCGGAGGAACTGGACGAGGCGGTGTATACGATGCTGCGCGTGCAGGAAGGCGTGCGCGACATCGCGCCGGTCGTGGAGGGGTACGCCTCGGTACCCGGTGCCGGACGCACGTTGCATGTCCTCGGTGTGGATGCCTTTGCGGAAGCCCCGTTCCGTTCGTACGTCGGAGGGCCAGGATCCAACGTGGAGCTTTCGGCCTTTATGGCGACGCCCAATACGGGCGTCGTTGCCCAACCCACCGTGCAAGCCTTGAACAAGGCCCTCGGCGACACGCTGACCTTGCGCATCGGTGGCAAAAACACCGTGCTGCGCATCGTGGGCGAACTGGTGCCCGACGACGATCGCAGCGCACAGGTTATCGACAACCTGTTAATCGTCGATATCGCCACCGCACAAGAACTCTTCGGCATAACCGGGCACCTCAGTCGCATCGACCTGATCATCCCGGATAGCAACGACGGCGAGCTGCAACTCCAACGCATCGAAGCCGCCCTCCCCGACGGAGCCGAAGTGACGCGTTCCACGGCCCGCACCCGTACGGTGGAGCAGATGACCCGTGCGTTCAACCTGAATTTGAGTGCGCTAAGCCTGCTGGCGCTCGTTGTGGGTATGTTCTTGATATACAACACGATGACATTCTCGGTCGTCCAGCGGCGTCCACTCTTGGGACGGCTACGGGCGCTAGGCGTGACGCGGCGCGAGATCTTTCGGCAAATCCTTGGCGAGGCCGTGGTGGTGGCCCTCATCGGTACCGTACTAGGGCTGGCGATGGGCATCGTGCTGGGCAATGTGCTTGTGCGGTTGGTCACACAGACCATCAATGATCTGTACTACGTGTTGACTGTGCGCGAACTCAGTATTTCAGCATTTACCCTGCTCAAAGGTATCGCGCTGGGTCTCGGCGCAACCCTACTGGCGACCATCCCCCCTGCTCGCGAAGCAACGCGGGCCCCGGCCTCCACCGTATTGCAACGGTCGCAGCAAGAGTCGAACCTGCGAGAGCTACTTCCGCGGCTTGTGATCGGTGGACTGGGGTTGGCACTTTTCGGCGGCATTTTGCTACTGGTGCCCAGCCGTAGCATTGTCTTGAGTTATGCCGCCTTGTTATGCATCATAATCGCAGCCGCCTTGCTGACCCCGGCTGCGGTGTGGGGATTGGCGAAACTGCTACGCCCGCTGCTGGGCAAGACGTTCGGCGTACTCGGGCGCATGGCGGCGCGGGGGGTCGTGACGACGCTCAGCCGCACCGCCGTTGCCGTGGCCGCACTCATGATTGCGATTGCGGCCACCGTGGGCGTTGGCGTGATGGTCGATAGCTTCCGCGAGACCGTGGCGGTGTGGCTCGGCTATACGCTCCGGGCGGATGTGTACGTGCAGGCACCCAGCCTTGTCTTTCGCCGTGTGGATACAACGCTTGATCCCGCTGTCGTCGAACGCCTCATCAACACCGAAGGCATCGCCGGGGCCTACAGCGTGCGCTCGGTCTCGCTGTCAACGCCCGATGGACGCACCAACCTAGGTGTGATTGACCAGGGACCAAATGCCCGACGGGCGTTTCGTTTCAAAGCAGGGGACGCCGACGCGCTGTGGCGCGACTTCCGCACCGATGACGTGGTGCTGATCTCCGAGCCGTACAGCTATCGCACGGGCCTGGACTATGGCGACACGGTGGAAATCCCCACGGACGAAGGACCGCACGCCTTTCGCATCGGCGGGGTGTTTTACGACTATGCGTCAGACCAAGGCGTCGTGCTAATCAGTCGCCCCATTTACGAGCAATATTTCACCGACCGCAGCCTCAGCGGCCTCGCGTTGTATGCTGCGGAGGGGCAAGACGTGGAAGCCCTCGTCGACCGCCTCCGAAACCAGGCGGGTACCGAGCAGGAACTGATCATCCGTTCGAACCGGGCGTTACGCGAAGCCTCGCTGGAGGTGTTCGACCGCACATTTACGGTCACCATCGTGCTGCGTTTGCTGGCGGTGCTGGTGGCATTTGTGGGTGTTGTCAGTGCGCTGATGGCGCTACAACTGGAGCGCGCCCGCGAACTTGCCGTGTTGCGGGCCAACGGGCTCACCCCCCGGCAGGTATGGCGGTACGTGACGCTGCAAACCGGTACGATGGGGTTCATTGCCGGGCTCTTGTCGGTGCCTCTGGGATTGGCGCTAGCCTCGGTGCTGATCTACGTCATCAACAAGCGCTCCTTTGGTTGGACGCTGCAGTTCGAAATCGCGCCGGAGGTGCTGATCCAGGCCATGGTGCTCGCTTTGGTGGCGGCTCTACTGGCGGGACTGTATCCGTCGTATAAAATGGCAAAAGCGAATCCGGCATTGGCCTTACGCGAGGAATGAGCATACGGATGAACCGAACCACCCTATTTCTCGGATTACTACTTGGGGCCTTGGTCGCAGGCGGGGTTTATTGGTGGCAACGCGCGCCTACAACAGCGCAGGTGGGCAGCAACCTCTCCCTCGCCGAAGCGATGGGAGGCGATACCACGGGTTATCTTAAAGCGGATGCCCCTCGGACGTTTGTTTTCCCTGAAGATCATGGCCCGCATTCGGGCTTCAAAACAGAGTGGTGGTATTACACCGGCAACCTCAATGCCACAGATGGGCAGCACTACGGCTTTCAGTTTACGCTTTTTCGCATCGCCCTCATTCCTCCAGACACCCGCTCGTTGGTGCGCACCTCGGCCTGGGCCACGGAGCATCTATACATGGGCCACTTTGCCCTCAGCGACATACAGAATGAGCAATTCTACGCCTTCGAACGGTTCAGCCGTGAAGCCGCCGCCCTGGCGGGAGCACAAAACGACCCGTTTCGGGTGTGGCTCGAAGGGTGGGAAGCGACCAGCATTGATTCGAGCGGATTCCCGATGCGCGTCCGCGCCCAGCAAGACGGCGTGGGCATTGATCTGCTGCTTACGCCCGCGAAGCCGATGGTCCTGCAAGGTGACAACGGGCTCGACCCCAAAGGCGCTGAATCCGGCAATGCGTCGTATTATTATTCCGCAACCCGACTTTCGGCACAGGGAACCGTCACCATTAACGACGACCCCCAAGCGGTGGCCGGCCTTGCATGGATGGACCGCGAGTGGAGCACCAGCGCCCTCGGCGATGACCAGGTGGGCTGGGACTGGTTTGCCCTCCAACTCAGCGATGGGCGCGACCTGATGTACTACCAGCTGCGCAACCAAGATGGCACCGCCGATGCCGAAAGCGACGGGGTGCTGGTGGCGGCCGATGGCTCAAAAACGACGCTGCGCCGCGACGACGTGCAGCTTGAGGTGCTGGACAGTTGGACAAGCCCGCTTGGGGGTACCTACCCCAGCGGCTGGCGACTCGTGATCCCTTCGCAGGCACTTGACCTCACGGTGACGCCCTCTTTTAAGGCCCAAGAACTCGACGTCTCCGTGCGATACTGGGAAGGTGCCGTCTTCATCGAGGGCACGACCAACGGGCAACCGGTAGAAGGAAGCGGCTATGTTGAATTAACCGGCTATGCGGATGCGGCCACGGGCCGCGCCCCTTCCTGAACAAAAAAAGGCGTCGCGGTGCTGCAGCCACCGCGACGCCCTTATAGCTCGCTTGTCAGAAGACAGGTATCCTTACGAAGGGTTGTCCAAAAGGTTACGGAGCGAGGCGTTCGAGCTTCCACCCCGACTCGGTGAGACGATACACCAGCCGGTCGTGCAGGCGATTACGGCGGCCTTGCCAAAACTCGATATAGCGCGGCTGCACCCGATAGCCCCCCCAGTGCGGCGGGCACGCAATTTCTTCTCCTTCGAAACGCGCCGTGGCGGCACGTAGCGCCTCCTCCAAAATCTCGCGCCCGGCAACGGGCTGACTTTGCGGTGAGGCCCACGCTCCCAACCGGCTTCCCCGGGGGCGGCTCTGGAAATAGGCTTCGGATTCCCCTGCGGTCACTCGTTCCACCGTTCCTTCGATGCGTACCTGACGTTCTAAGGTAGGCCACCAGAAAACGAGCGCGGCGAGGGGCTGATCTGCCAGTTCTTCTCCTTTCCGGCTTTGGTAGTTGGTGTAGAAAACAAAGCCCGCGTCGTCATACCCTTTCAGCAACACGATGCGGGCCGCTGGACACCCATCATGGCTCACGGTTGCCAAGGTCATGGCGTTTGCGTCCGCCCCTTCCGTATCCAGTGCCTCCTGAAACCACGTGGCAAACTGGGCAATGGGGTCCGTGGATACCGCATGTTCTTGAAGCCCCTCGCGGTTGTATTCGCGGCGAAGGTCGGCTGTGGAGGTCGTCATGGCGATTCATGTTCTGTTGGGGAAGTGAACATGAGAGAAGCACGCCAAGCCATCCGGCACGTTCCGGGGAATTCGCATGAAATGCCCCCTACTCCGAGCCACACGTCTTTGCCCACACAACCCTAGGGTGAAAGTGATGTCGAAGAAGACACGCTGGCGGAATCAGAATAAGCCACCTTGACATACGGCAGCGACACGACAAATTGTGATCCTTTGCCCAGGTCCGTTTTTACGTCAATGCTTCCTCCCATGCGTTCCACCAGCCGCCGCGTGATGGCGAGCCCGAGCCCACTCCCTACGTGGGAGCGCGACAAGCCCGTGCTTTCCTGTTTAAACTCATCGAACAGGTGAGGCAAAAAAGCCTCGCTGATTCCAACCCCAGTATCTTCAATAATAACCTGAATGGTTTCACCTGCAATGCACACCGAGGTACACACCGTCCCTTCATCCGTAAACTTAATGGCGTTGCTGATCAGGTTGCTAAGAACCCGATGAAAGGCAGGCCGGTCAAGCAGGGCCACAATGGCTTCGGGCTGTGCTTTAGACATCAGGGTGAGCCCCTTTTCATCAGCCAACGATTGGTACAGCCGGGTGGTCTGCCTGATTTCAAACCCAATATCCAGCGGGACGGGCTTCAGCGAGACGGCGTCGGCTTCGAGGCGAGCGAGGTCAAGGATCGAGTTCAGGGTTTCCATCAGCCGTTGGCCACTCTGCCGGATGAGATCCACCACTTCCTGATGTTCATTCCCCACTTCTTCGTTCAGCACACTCGCAAAGCCGATAATTCCTGTCAGGGGCGTGCGGATCTCATGGCTCATGTTGGTGAGAAAAGCCGACTTCATCCGTGCCAACGTTTCTGCCTCTTCCTTCGCATCAAGCAGGTGTTGTTCCAACCGCTTATGATCTGTGATATCGACCCCGTATCCAACCACATACAACACATGCCCGTTTTTGTCGAGTACCGGTGAGGCCACCCGGAGCACATGCCTTGTATCCCCCCTCGGGGTCGGGATAACTTCTTCATGCCGTCCCATTTCTTTTTTCTGCACCACCCGGCAGAGCCACTCGTGCCGCGCCTGTACCAGGGCTTCGTCTTGTTCAAGCAATATGCCCATCTCCCGCACGGTTTTCCCAACCAGTTGAGCACGAACGGACGCATCGCGCACCGTCGCTGGGTTTAAAAACCGGAAGCGGGCCTCGGCATCATATACCGCCACCTCAATTGGAAGCTCATTGAGCGCACTTTCATAAAAAACCTTCAGGCGTTCTTGTTGCGCTTCGGCCTGCTTGCGTTCGCTGATGTCGGCAAACACCACCTGAATACAGGGGATCCCATCAAACATCACCGGCATTCCGGCAATGTCAACATCAAATACGCTCCCATCCAAGCGAATCAACTGCTCTTCCACCAGCGGTGCTGGTTCTCCCGTTTCCTGCATCTGCTCGATCCGTTCCCTCACGTTGACGCGGTGATCAGGATGCACAAAATCGATGACGGTACGGTCTTTTACTTCTTCCAGGGTGGTGGCCCCAATCATGCGCAGGCCCGCTGGATTCACATAGATCAGCTTGCCTTTTTGGTGCACTGCAACCGCAAAAGGCGAGACTTCGACCAGCGTCCGATACCGTGCCTCGGTTGCCACCAGCGCCATCATGGTCTGTTGCTGCGCCGTCACATCCCGTCCTTCGACAATGATCTTGACGATTTCCCCTTCGGCATTGGTCACTGGACGCATGGACAGGTCTATGACTGCCAGTTGCTGATCTTTGCCGCGCGCTTTGGCTTCCAGCTTTACGGATTGCCCCAGGATGGCCTGGTGCACCGCCTCTTTCAAACGGCGCTTGTTCTTGGCTGAATCATGCCAAAGGGGTGACGCCCAGAAGGGGTGATCCACCACCACCTCGCGCTCCACATCGCAAAAGGTGAGGGTGGTTTGATTCACATTGAGCAAGGTGCCCGAAGCATCAAGCAACATCACAAACTCGTAGGTTGCTTCAAATACAGCGCGCATTCCCAGCGCCGTGTTGGAGGGCTGGGTGCGTTCTGTCTCTTCCTCCTGATTCCGGCGATACCACCACACAACAAGCAACATGCCCAGCACCAATCCTACCACGCCGCCTAAAAGCAATTGCGGCACACTTACGGCAAGCAGAAGACATACATTCTGCATAGCCATGAAACCAATCGATATGACGTGACAGGCTTCAACCATTCGTCAGCAGATAAGCCCAGCAGGATATGGCCTTAAGATGCTAGCAGGTCGCAGTAGCGAGAAGGTCATTTCGGGAGCTTGCTCACACAAAATAGGAATAAATCTAACAAACACAATTATCGTCTTGCACCCCGTTTTCGTAAGCTTGATACAGCCTTTAGCTCTCAGACGTTATTCGAGGCTGCACATTCCCATTTTTGTACCCATTTTATAAGAACACCCGTCTATTTCAGTGAAGACGCTTTTCCCTTATGCCTCATCTTGAAACCATACTGGCCCATGCGGGCTGCGTCCCAGACCCGGCTACGGGTGCCGTAGTTAGTCCCCTACATCTGGCGACCACCTTTGAACGCGCCCCTGATGGCAGCTATCCTCACGGCTACCTTTATTCTCGCCACGGAAACCCTACCCGCCATCAATTAGAGACGACTTTGGCAGCGGCAGAGGGTGGGACAGCATGTGCCACCTTTTCCTCAGGACTCGCGGCCTCGGTCGCAGTGCTGCAGTCCTTGCAAGCGGGTGATCATGTCATCCTTGCTGATGATGTGTACTACGGCGTGCGGGTGCTTGTGACAGAGCAATTTGCCCGCTGGGGACTAGAAGCATCCATTGTGGACTTAACCAACCTTGAGGCTCTGAAATCCGCACTTCGCCCCAAAACACGCCTCGTTTGGGCCGAAACGCCGTCGAATCCGCTGCTCAAGATCACCGACCTGCAAGCCGCGGCCGAGGTTGTCCAAGAGACTGGGGCACGACTTTTAGTAGACAGCACCTGGGCCCCCCCCCTGCTGCAACGCCCTCTTGATCTCGGAGCCGACCTGGTGCTGCACTCGCTAACGAAGTACCTCGCCGGACACAGCGATGTGTTGGGCGGTGCACTGGTTGCCCGAGCTGATGACGCCTTTTTTGCATCCATCCGGGCATTGCAGGCCCAAGCAGGCGCCGTGCTTGATCCGTTTGGGGCGTGGCTCACCATGCGTGGGATGCGGACGCTGGCAGCACGGCTGCGTATCCAATGCGAAAACGCACGCCTGCTTGCCACGTTTTTAGCGGGACACCCCCATGTGGCGCGGGTGCACTATCCGGGATTAGCTAGCCATGCCGGTCATGAAATCGCCGCGCGGCAGATGCGTGACTTCGGCGGCATGTTGTCGTTTGAAGTCAACGGGACCGAGGCCGAAGCGATGGCCGTGGCCGCCCGCGTACAGGTGTTCCGGCGCGCCACCAGCCTGGGTGGCACCGAAAGCCTCATCGAACACCGTGCCTCCATCGAACCTCCCGACTCGCTGACACCCCGCACCTTGCTGCGCGTCTCCGTCGGCCTCGAACACCCAAAGGATTTGGTCGCTGACCTAGAGCAAGCGCTGAGGAAATGAAACGTAAAGACGTATCAGATGAGGAAGGTCACCTTCAGGTTGCAACACGTATCACATCGCTTTTGCTGCATGATCGTAACGCACTGCATTCGCTGAATCAGGTTACCTTGGAGAGAAATAAATTCACGTTTTACGTTTCATGCCACAGACTCCTATCTTCGGTCTCCTTATGCTTCTAGACCGATCAAACATATGAAGTTACCCTTTATCGTCGCCCAGCGTTTTGTGGCGTCCGAAGACCTCGCCGGGGCGTTGCCCGTGGTGAAGGATTTAAATGCCAAGGGCCTCCTCGTCACGCTCGACCTCCTTGGCGAGTACGTCAGCGACCGCAGCGTCGCCGAGGCCAGCCGCGAAGCCTACCTTGACCTCGTCCGTACCATCGCTGCCGAACGCGAAGTAAGCGGGCTGCGCTCCACCATCTCCATCAAGCTGTCCATGATGGGACAGAAAATCGATGAGGCGTTTTGTTTGGCCAACCTGCGGCAGTTGCTCGAAGCCGCGCAGGAGAACGACATCTTCGTCCGGCTCGACATGGAGGGCACCGACATCACCGCGTCCACGCTGTCGATGTTCGAACAGGTCTATCCCGACTTCCCCGACCATGTGGGGGTGGTGCTCCAAGCGTACCTGCACCGCACCAAGGCAGACGTGGAACGGATGTGCGAACTCAACGCCCGCGTGCGCATCTGCAAAGGCGCGTACAAAGAACCGTCAGAATTAGCGTATCAGGACATGGGCGAAATCCGCGAGCGCTACCTCGAATACATGGAAATGCTCATCCGCGACGCCCGCTATCCCGGAATCGCCACCCACGACGACAACCTGATCAACGCCACCAAGCAGTTCGTCACCGACAACGACATCGCGACCGACCGCTTCGAGTTCCAGATGCTGTTTGGCCTCCGTCCCGAGACGCAGGAAGCCATCGCCCACGAGGGATACAATATGCGCGTGTATGTGCCGTATGGCACGCAGTGGCTGCCCTATTTCACCCGTCGCCTCCGCGAACGCAAGGAAAACGTGTGGTTTATCCTCCACACCATGTTTAAGCGGTAATCGCGACCTGCTTCGCTACCATTCACAACAAGCGGAGAAACCCTTGCCTTTGCGTGCGGTTTGGAAGCCACCGCCACGTTATTCGCCCCTTGTTTCCCCAAGCCGGTACGTACGATGACGTCTCGCCGTTTTTTTACCACCCTTCTGTTCTATGGTTGGAGCCTGCTGCTTTTAGCCTTGATCGCTGCCCCTGCCCAAGCCCAGGAGATGCAGTGGGAAGATTATGAGCCGCGCTCGACGCTCGTGGTGGAAGAAAACCCGATCTCCCAGGCCAAATATCCGTTCGTGGATGTGCACAGCCATCAGTGGAGGGCACCCACGATGTCGCAGGCGCAGGTGGATGAACTCATCGCCGATATGGATGCGATGAACATGGCAGTGATGGTGAACCTGAGTGGCGGACAGGGCGGACGGCTGGCGGCCTCCGTCTCCAACCTGAAACAAAACCACCCCAATCGCTTCGTCGTTTTTGCCAACCTCGACTATGAAGGTTTCGGGACGCCGGGGTGGTCGGAACAAGCAGCGGCTCAGTTGGAGCAAGACGTGGCAAATGGGGCGCAGGGCCTCAAAATTTTTAAGCGCCTCGGTATGGGTGCCACCGACCAGGATGGTGCCCTCATCGCCGTAGATGACCCACGCCTGGATGCCGTCTGGGCCAAGTGTGGCGAACTGGGCATTCCCGTCCTCATCCACACCGCCGACCCGAAGCCGTTCTGGGAGCCGCAGGACCGCTACAACGAACGGTGGTTCGAACTTAAGGAGCGCCCCGGCCGCAAGCGCACAGGCGAACCGACGTGGGAGCAATTGATTGAGGCCCAGCACAATGTCTTCCGCAAGCATCCCGAGACCAACTTCATCAACGCCCACCTGGGGTGGTACGGCAACAACCTAGGCAAGCTCGGCGAACTAATGGACGAGATGCCCAACATGTACACCGAGTTGGGCGCCGTGGTCGCCGAGTTGGGTCGCCAACCCCGCACGGCACGGGCGTTCCTGATCAAATACAAAGACCGCGTGTTGATGGGCAAAGACGCGTGGACGCCTTCTGAATACCACACCTACTTCCGCGTCTTCGAGACCGCCGACGAGTATTTCAGCTACTATCGTAAGCGCCACGCGTTCTGGAAGCTCTATGGCCTTGACCTGCCCGACGACGTGCTGCGCCACATCTACTACCGCAACGCCCTCGCCCTCATTCCGGGCTTGGACGCCTCTTTGTTTCCGGAATAGGCAGGTCGCTGCACACTTGCAAATGCACCTGGACAGGACCAAACGTCTACTTTTGTCATCTCGAACGAAGGAAGAGATCTTCCATGTTGGCGTTGTTGCGTACGTGGGAGATCTCTCCTCCTTTTCAGTCGTCGAGATGACATCGTGTTCGGGCTACGCATCCTGCGGTCGCTCCGAAATCGATTGACGCTGATGTGCATGAAGCGCATGAACTGCTGACGCAAGGCGCTCCGGGCTAACAAGTAGGATTTGCCCCCGTTTGCTGGCAGATGTACGTTTTTGGCGACGGCGCTTTGCATTGAATAATTCCATTGCCTAGCTTGCGGAACAAACAACCGTTTGGTCTTTGTGTGCTCCTCTAGTCACCTCTTTGGCCTTCCCCCATGCTTGAACAGAAACTGATTGAGGGTCGATACATCCATCTGCCCACGTCTGTGCTTGTCCCGGTACAATATCTACCTGGTGCCTTCATCAATCAGCCGGTTAAGCAAATGACACTTCAGGAATCAACCTCCTTTGCGAACACCAAAAAAAGCAACATGGTCGGCGGCATGGGGAATAAGGCTCACCGCAATTTTCAGTTGCTGGATTGGTATCCGCTTGCCATCAGCCAGGTCCCGCTCTACGGGCTCGACGTTTTAACTGGCCCTATGAGTGGATGCTGGTTGATGATCTATCGCATCGACGGACAGGATTATGTGGGCCATGTCGGCACAAATGGAAATGCCCCTCCTGAACACAATCAGCGGGTCAAAGAGGAGTGGAATGCCTTTGCCCAACAAAACAATGTTGACGTCATCGCCGGTTTCCGGCCGAACCACTACTGGCTGAACCACGGCTTTCCGGATATGGAGCAGACGGATGCCTACACCTTCATCTATGGCTTGTTGACCAACACGTATCAACTCTTTTCCGTCTGCCTCTATAACCAGAATCACCCTCTGCCTCAAACCCTGTATCGCATCGCAGGGGTGGCGGAAATTCAAAGTGCGGGGCTGAATCAGTTGGTAAACATTTAAGCACCTCCTGAAAACGCTACACCCCTTGCCAATTATTCAGAATGTAATACCGTTTCCGAGAAAGAGAAGTACATCGACCCCGTCATCCCGAGCGAAGGTGAGGGATAACAGTTCCCTTTCCTTTGCACCCTGATTATTTGGACTGTAACATACAGCGGACCTGCTGCGTGGTATGATTGACTCTCCCCACCTCCGCCCCCTGCCTATGTGGCGCTTCGTATTACGCACAGCCCTTGTTCTATTCTTGGTCGGAGCAGCAGGAATCTTCGTTTGGTTTCAACGCACCGGACCCTCTGATGACCCTGATGCAGCACGTATCGTCACCGACGACGTGACCCGGTTCTGGGAAGCCTATGATGCTTCCACTCCAGAAACACGTGTTGCAGCCCTCCAAATGCACTATATCGACCAGGGCACGCCGGGGCTTGAGGGGTTTCTTCCACAACGGATTATAAGCGCGGAAGCACTTGCGCAGACCATCGACCAGAACGCGTTGTACTATCTCTCCACCCGCGAGAGCACACTTCAAATCGCCGCGTTAGAGCCAGCCATCCGGTCCGCCTTTCACCAACTCAAAGCGCGCTATCCCGACGCCGTTTTCCCCGATGTGTACTTTGTGATGGGGAGAATGAATTCCGGCGGCACAACAGGCCGCAATGCCCTCATCATCGGTGCCGAGATGTACGGAATGACGGAGAGCTTCCCAAAAGATTCCCTGAGCGCCTGGCATCGTGCCGTGCTAGCTCCACCGGAACATATCCCGGCCATTGTTGCCCATGAACTGATTCACTACCAGCAGCCGTTTACCGTTGGCCGCTCTTCTTTGCTCGAAGCTTCCATACGAGAGGGCGCGGCAGACTTCGTTGCCGAACTCATCTCGGGGCAGCATATCAACGAACATGTGCACGCATGGGCCGACCCACGCGAAGACACCCTTTGGGAAGCGTTTCGGGCCCGCATGCACGAGGATGATTACACCGGGTGGCTCTACGATGGCAATGCTGCCGAGGACAGGCCCGCTGACCTTGGGTACTGGATGGGATACAAGATCGTCCAAGCGTTCTATGAGCAATCAGCAGATAAGACTGCCGCGCTAAGAGAAATCCTCCGGCATAGAGACGCCAAGGACTTTCTCAGAAAAAGCAACTATGGCGGTTCCCCCTAGATCTCCATAGCCAGTAACCCAGCATCTATCCCACGACCTGCGCTTGATGCAAGCCAAGAACGTGGAGGGAATCCGCAAAAATGACTACAAAGGACGCAGGTGTAGCCTGGTAGTGATGCACCCGTATGGTGCACATTACGCACAGCCAACCCTTACCACCCCCGCATCTCACGCTCCGCATCAGCGAACTCCTGTTCAAGCACTTGCCATTCCTGCTGTAGATCGCGGCGGATGCGCTCGGCGTCGCGGAGCATGGCGGCTACGTCGCCGTCGTACTCGTCGATATATTGCTGTACCTTACGCTCCACTTCGGCACGCCAGTCGCGCTCTTCGATCACCTCACGCACGGCGCGTTCGATACGGTCTCGGCGTTCGTCGTCGGTCTCACGCCATCCTCGCCGGGCAGGACGCTGTTGCGACTGATCGTCGACGACCACCCGGTTGCGTGAACGCTCCGGCCGGCGTTCAGCCACACGCGGAGCGGGAAGGGCAGCGGGGACATCTTCCTCTGCCGCTTCTTTCTGTTGCAGGCTGGCCCACCACATCCCCACACGTTCGGTAGCACGGTTGAGCAGGTCTTGCGCCCAGCTTCCGCTGTTTTCTGCAAAGTCGGTAAACTGCCATGCAGGCACAGGCGGTGTAGGGTCGGGAATGCGGTTGTTCGGGTTGAGTTGTCCCTGCCGTAACGCGGTGCGGTAAAAGTCGCCGACGACGTACAGCGCATTATGGGCACCTTGCCCCCAATAATCACTGCGGAACGTGACGCGCGGATCGTCGAAGCCGACCCAGGCCCCGGCAACGAGTTGCGGATGCATGAGCAGGTACCAGCCATCCATGTTGCCCTGCGTCGTGCCGGTCTTTCCCGCCACATCCGCGTTGATACCAAACACGGTGCGGATGCGCTGGCTGGTCCCATACTCCACGCCGTCGCGCAGCATATCGTACACCTGCAACGCCGTCTCCTCGCTGATGGCATTCTCTGGCTCGCTGCTGAATTTCTCGATCACAGTGCCATCGTGCGCCTCAATGGCCGTCACCACCACGGGCTCGTGGTAGTCGCCCTGCCCAGCGATGGTGCCATACGCCGCTGCCATCTCCAGCAGTGTCACCGGACTCGTGCCCAGCACCAACGACGGCACCCGGTCGAGCTTGCTGTAACGCACGCCCATGTCCTGCGCCGTCCTCGACGCATAGCGCGGGCCGACCTCTTCCATCACCTGCGCGGCCACGCTGTTTTTCGAGCGGGCCAGCCCTTCGCGCAGCGTCATCGGCTCTTCAGAATAGCTACCTGCGTTGACGGGCCGCCACACCTCTTCGCGGTTTACACGGATGGCAACGGGGGCGTCCATAAATGCATCGTCGGGCGTCATCCCCTGCTCCAGCGCGGCTGCATACACAAACGGCTTAAATGTGGACCCCGGCTGCCGCCGCGACTTGGCGACATGGTCGAACGGCCCCCGAAAATAATCACGACTGCCTACCCATGCCCGCACGTGTCCGTTCGACGGGTCGAGTGCGACGAAGCCGGTTTCGAGGCGCGTCTTGGCGACCCGCAGCGCGTCCATAAACCCCTGGTCGCTGCGCAACTGCTGCACGGCATCTTCGGATGTTACGCCCGTGGCCACCAGCTTACGGTACTGCTCGGTCTCGCGAATAAAGGCGTTGACGGTGTTGGTTTGGGACGACCAGAAATATGCGAACGGCGTCACGTTGCGCTGGTGGGCCACATACGCGCCGGGATGATGACCACGCAAAGGGTTCTCGCGCTGGCTCCATTCTACGTCAGCAACCGCTTGAAGCGTGTTCATCTGCCGCCGTACCGCTTGCTCGGCCATCCGCTGCATCCGCAGATCCAACGGCGTATGGATCGTCAGGCCGTCGGTATATAAATCGTACCCGTTTCGCTTCAGCCATGGCTCCAGTGTGCGGCGTACGTGCTCGGTGTAATGGGGCACAATACTTTGAGACCGCGTCTGGCGCGAGAAGCGCAGGCGAATGGGTTTATCTTTGAGGCGCTCGGCCTCGCTTGCCTCCAGCGATCCGTGTTTAACCATCTGCTCCAACACCACATTGCGCCGCCATTTCGCTCGCTCCGGGTTGATACGAGGGTTGTAGTACGTCGTCGCCTTCAACATCCCGACCAGCGTCGCTGCTTCCAACGTATTCAGGTCGTTCGCTGGCTTGTCGAAATACGTTCGCGCGGCCATTTCGATGCCATGCACATTATACAGAAACGGCACGGAGTTCAGATAGGCTTCGAGGATTTCGTCTTTCTCGTACGCCGCCTCAATTTTGTACGCCGTGATGATCTCTTTTAACTTGCGGTTTGGCAGCCACGCCCCGCCGATTTTATCGGGATACAGGTTGCGGGCGAGTTGCATGTTGAGCGTAGATGCCCCCTGCGGTTTGCCCAGCACCGTCCATCCGGCGGCTGTAACCACCCTTCGGAGATCGACGCCGTGGTGTGAATAAAAGCGCACATCTTCGGTGGCAACCAGCGCATTCACCACATGCGGCGAGATATCATTCAACGGCACCCACTCGCGGGTTTGGCGCTGAAAACGAACCAGTTCGTGTCCCCGCGCATCCACCACTACCGATGGGCGCTGCACTTTCTTCTTGCGCAAATCACCCGAACCCGGCGTGAATGGGAAAAGCAACAACGCATAAACCAAGAGGACTAAAACACTTCCCACCCCGAGGAAAGAAACACCGCCGAACAGTGTTAGCAACCGGCGTTTGCGAGAGCGGGATTTATCCGTAAGGCGTCGCCAGAATCCAGAAACAATGCGGCGAAGGCGACCTTGAGGTTGAGGGTGTGGCGATGGTGAGGATTCCACGGGCACAGCAGCAAGTGAATTCGCAGATGTGGACTCATACCGATGTGGCTTCCTGAAGGTTACGCTAATGCTAAAAAATTAACAATTGGACAGCACGCTCCCCTCTGCATTTATACGTTTAGGTCATCATTTACTTTCTGGAACTGCCCGATGACAGCCTCGTTGGAACCAACCCGCGCCGGTCGCCGCAAGGCACCGGCGTTTGTTTTGACGTCGCGACGTACGAATTCGCCTTTGTGAGCGTTAATAAGGCCCTTGCCGGTTTCCAAATAGCATATTCATGAGCATACCACGGATTTTTTCTTTAGGAGTCATCGTTTTCAGCATCGTGCTGGCGGGTTGTGCAGGCTCAGGTCGGGCGCGCTACGACACGCCACAGGAAGCCTATGAGCGGGGCAAGGCACTCTTCGATCAGGGGAAATACGACCGGGCCACCGAATACCTGCAAGGAACGTTCGACTTTGGTCGCACGCATCAGTGGGCCGCCGACGCGCAGTTGTACCTGGCCCGTGCGTACCGGCAAAACGCGGAGTACATCCTTGCGGCTAACGAATACACCCGCTTCATCGAAATCTACCGCACCGATGAGCGAGTGCCCGAAGCGGAATATGAACGCGCGTTGACCTACTACGAACGGTCTCCGCGTTTCGAATTGGACCAGACGCCTACGGAGCAAGCGATTCAGTATTTCCAACTCTTTATGAATCGCCATCCAAACAGTGAGCAGAGTGCTGATGCCGTGACGCGCATCAACGAGCTGCGTGACAAAATGGCCCGGAAGCAGTTCCACACGGCCCAGTTATATGAACGCCGGGAATTGTATGAAGCAGCGGGGCTTGAATACCAGCGCACGTTCGACAAATTCCCAGACACCGGCTACGCCGATGATGCCTTAGTGGGCATCATGCGCTCATTTTCCGCATTCGCCGCGCAGAGCATTCCCGAACGACAGCCCGAGCGCTTCGAGCGGGTGATTGACAACTATGAACGGCTAATTCAGATCTTCCCTGATAGCCCGTTGCTTAAGGAAGCTGAGGACGTGTACGAACAAGCCCGTGGGCAACTCGAAGCCGTGCAGGCCACGCTGGCGGCCCAGGCCGAAGCTCAGGGCTAGCCCCGAATGGAGGCTCGCACTTCTGGTGTCGACCTCGTAGCTTGCGGCGTTTGTTTCGCCAGTCTGTCATCGTTCCTTGTCCGCCGCTCACTTTGATATCGGCCTCTTTGGAGGTTCATTCGATCCGCCTCACCTCGGCCATTTGCTCATTGCCGAAACGATACGCGAGCACGTTGGCCTCGAGAAGGTATGGTGGATCCCTGCCGCCCGCCCGCCTCATAAAACCGACCGATCGCTGGCCACATCGGCGCACCGTTTGGCAATGGTGGAACTTGCCATCGCCGACCATCCGGCATTTGTGGTGAATGATCTGGAACTCAACCGCACCGGTCCTTCCTACACAATCGATACTGTACACGCCCTCCAGAAAGCATACCCCGGCACCCGCTTTGCACTCCTTCTTGGTGGAGACAGCCTGGCCGACTTTCCACGTTGGTATCGCCCGGAAGAAATCGTGCAGCGGGTGCCGTTGTTGGTTTATCAACGACCAGGAATCAACCTGCCTGATCTTCCTGACTGGCTCGCGAAGCGGGTGCACGTCGTGGACGCTCCGCTCATTGGCCTGAGTAGCACAGACATCCGCCAACGGTGCCGCGAAGGGCATTCCATTCGGTATCGTGTACGAGATGCGGTGCGCACTTACATCGAGACCCACCACTTATATCGAGAAGCACCTCATGGCTGACGCTTCGGCCCTATGGCGGAACGATCTGAACGCGCTCACGGTGCGCGAGCAAGCGGCCCAATTGGTATTTGTGCGCCTTGGCTCGAACATGCCGCCCCCTGTCACTATCGATGAAGACGAAGCCCGCGTTGCCGCCTTGCTGGAGCAAGAAGCCCTGGGGGGTCTGGTGCTTTTTAATGCCACGTGGCCATCCGTGCAACACACCCTTGCACGCCTCCAGGCCCAAAGTATGGTGCCCCTACTGGTGGGTACCGACATGGAGCGTGGCGTAGGGCAGCAGGTGCACGGAGCCACCGTTTTTCCTCATGCCCTGGCGTTTTCTGCCCTCGGCGATGACGCCGAAGCCATGACCGAGCAGTATGCCCGCATGGCGGCCCGCGAAGCGCTGGCCTGTGGCATCCACCTTGCTTTTGCTCCCGTCGCCGATGTTAACCGCATCCGCACCAACCCCATCATCGCCACCCGTGCCTTTGGAACCGACCCCGATACGGTCTGCCGTCTCGTTCGTGCATACGTGCGGGGTTGCCACAATGAAGGGTTGCTGACCACGGCCAAACACTTCCCTGGGCATGGCGCTACCACCCAGGATTCGCATTCGGAATTACCGGTTGTTGTTGATTCACGAAGCGTCCTTGAATCAAATGACCTGGCCCCGTTCCGCGCCGCCATCGATGCCGGGGTTGATGCCATCATGACGGCCCATGTGGCGTACCCTGCCCTAGATGCCACGGGAAAACCCGCCACCCAATCGCGCCCCATTTTGCAGGATCTACTGCGGAACGACCTCGGATTCCAGGGTCCGGTCCTTACCGATAGCCTGCTGATGGGAGCGATGCAAACCACCGATCCTG
>JAUIDY010000231.1 GCA_030428385.1 Rhodothermia bacterium
CAGCTTACCGCTACCCCCAACACCGGATGGATGTTTGTCGGATGGGAAGGCGACCTGACCGGCGCCGAAAACCCCATCCAGGTCGAAGTCACCTCCGACCTTGCCGTCACGGCTGTTTTCGAGCAGCAACAGTTTTCCTTGAACGTGCTCATCGAAGGCGACGGTGCCGTCGACGAAGTGCTGCTCTCGACCAAAGGCGACTACCCTTACGGCGCTACTGTGCAGCTTACCGCTACCCCCAACACCGGATGGATGTTTGTCGGATGGGAAGGCGACCTCACCAGCACCGAAAACCCCGTTCAGGTCGAAATCACATCGAACGTTACGGTTACTGCCGTCTTCGAGCGGCAGCAATTCTCGCTTGATGTAACCGTTGAAGGTGAGGGAGTTGTGGATGAGGCTGTTATGGGGGTCTTATCTGACGGCGACTATCCCTATGAAACCATGGTAGAACTCACCGCCAGACCTGCCAACCTCTGGAAATTTGAGCGATGGGAAGGGGATCTGACGGGGAGTGATAATCCCGCTATTGTTACAGTGCTCAGCAACACCAATGTTACCGCCGTCTTTGTACCCGTCCTGCCTCTTGATGGACTCCTGGCCTATTACCCATTTAATGGAAACGGGAATGACGCATCCAATAATGGGCACAATGGCGCTGTAGCAGGAGCAACACCAACAGCAGACCGGTTCGGCATTGAAAATAGCGCCTATCTTTTTGATGGGATTGACGACCACATTGATATTGGCAATGACGCCACCCTTAAACCCTCCTTTCCCGTTACGATTTCTTGCTGGGTTCGTCTGGAGTTTGATCCGGACTTTATCGGCTATGGCATATTTACCAATAACTTTGATGAACACGTAAATAATGGCGTCTGGTTGGCGATTTCCTCGACCCGAAGATTCGCCATCAACTTTGGTGGAGGAGGCCCCATCGGAAGTAGCAGCAGAAGAACAAAAATCGGATCGACACCTCTAGAACCTGGCGTCTGGTACCATGTGGTAGGAGTTATCCATAGTGAGAATGAGATGAGTGTTTATGTGGACGGTGCAAACAATGGCGGTACGTTCACGGGGAGTGCCACAGCATTGATGTATAGTGAAGGGAGCGGGAATTTTGGCCGGAGAGGACGCGGCGTGACTACGGATCCTATTTATTTTGAAGGAGCGATTGACGACCTCGCGTTCTACAACAGGGCGTTAACGCAGGAGGAAATATCTTCCTTGTTCAATAGTGACAGATCCACATTGGTCACCTATAAGCGGACGGGAGAATGAACATGTGCTTATTTGGAGCCAAACCTATGAAGATGGGGTAGGAGGTATATCCAACCACACAAGCCAACTACGGGCGCACCGGTCTTGTCGGTTTAAACGGTATGTGCTTAAAAACACCAGGCTACTGTCAGCCTAGTGCGGCTTAGCGCAGTTGTTCGGCGGCTTGCAGAAGACAACGTACCTTCGAAAAATGAATCTTACTGTTCGGCTCCTTAGACTCATCCTGCCTGTCGTGGCGATAGGCGGTACCGTGGCATTTGTGCCGTGGGATGGCGTAGCGGCATGGGTCGCGCCCTCACCAGAAACCGTGCAGGAACAGATCGAGGCGGCCATTGATCAAGGGCTGGATGGGATCATCGTGTATGTTGACCAACAGGGAAAGGCCCCGGCACATTACGCGGCGGGATGGAAAAACAGAGCCACGCAGGTCCCCGCCGATCCGCACGCCTTGTTCAAGATTGCCAGTATCAGCAAGTTATATATCGCGGCGGCGACGGCCAAACTGGTGCAGGCCGCGCATCTCTCGTTGGACGACACCCTCGCCGACCACTTGCCCTCCCTCGTTGGGCGCATCGAAAACGCCAACCAGATTACCGTGCGGATGTTGGTGCAACACCGCAGTGGCATCCCCAACTTCACCAACCTGGAGGGGTTCGACTGGTCCAAGCGCCAGGCCGACACCCGCGACAACCTAACGCTGGCCCTGGATAAACCCGCCGATTTTGCGCCGGACACGCGCTATGCGTATTCCAATACCAACTACCTGCTGCTTGGCGACATCCTGGACAAGGTCCTGGGGTACAGCCACCATCGATACATCCAAACCGATATCTTGGCCCCGCTTGGGTTGACCCAGACGTTCGGGTTGATCAGCCAGGTGGATCTAGAAGACGTAGTCAGCGGGTATCACCATGAACTCGACACCGACCACCGAGCGATGGATTATATGACGCCCGGTGGGTCGATGGTGGCAACAGCACAGGATGTGGGCATCTTCTTGCGGGCCTTGCACGATGGCGCGTTGTTTACGGAGGAGGAGCAGGCGATTTATTCCTCGATTTACGAATACGAACACACCGGCTGGGTACCGGGCTACCAGAGCATCGCCCGCTATCACGAGGACATCGACGCCGTCGTGATCCAGTTGGTAAGCACCACCGGCGGAAACTCGGGAATGATCGCGCATATCACCTACACCCGTATTGTCCAGCTCCTCCGCGAGCAATAGCACCCGCTTCCTCACGAGCTGTCTCGTTCCACCGTTACCGCATGCTCGGATCTTGCGATAGAATACCTCTACTAGCGCAAGGCATTTGCCAGAACAAAGGACGGCTTCTGTGAAGCGGAGGAAGCTCCACCCGAGACGGCGGTAGAGTACAAAAATGGCAGTTGAAGCATTTGAGAACGAGCCTGGCTGCAAAACATAAACCCTTCTAAGCCACGACCACGTGAGCTATGACAAAAGCAAATATTGTCACGTATCTCCGCCGCTGTTCGGGGGCCGAACTCATAGAAATCTTGGGTGCCGTCTTGCCCATCCGACCTGAAGCCCGTAGTGGAAATGGCATCCAAGACCTTTTGGTGCTTTGTAATGCTTATCGGCTAGAAGATCGATCCTCTCCCTATGACGACGGGTGGATGTTTGAGCCCGTGGCAGATCAATATCCGGGGGCCTACGAAGGCCGAGAGTCTGGCGAGCCATTCTTGCAAGCAGGCTTCTGTGCAGCGTGCGAAGTCGAGGTTGTATCACACGTCAAGCGAGCACAATGTCCGCTGTGTGGGAGCAAGGTGGGCTGTACCTAACCAACGCTTGGACGAGCAACGCGGTAGCTTGCAGCGAAAGCGTCTCGGTGATACCTTAAGAAGCGTGCTTTTGGCGACTTAGGCCAACCGTCTCGATGGCGCGTTGGGGTAGGCTACGTAAACGTAGACGCTTGTCACCAATATCAAAGGCCCTATGCGATCACTCTTTAAGCCGTCGGATCACGAGCAACTGCGGCAGCGGCTGAGTCAGCTTCGCCCCAGCGCCCATGGGCGCTGGGGGCGTATGTCTCCACTGAACCGCCCCGGGTTTTTCGGAGACTGGTTTAGTTGAGTACCACATCGAGGACTTGTGCCTCTCTGCGGCTGTAGAACGCCTTCTCGTACTCGGCTGGAGGAAGA
>JAUIDY010000099.1 GCA_030428385.1 Rhodothermia bacterium
CGGGTTCTCTATCAAATTCAGGAGGACTGTCTACAAGCAGCACTTGAGACGTATCAAAAACGCCGTAAAGCAGAAGGCCGACGAGCTAAACATTTGCACGAGGCTTGAATGCACCGTGGATGGACGTGAAGTATAGCATGAATGGGTCAGGTGTAGGTACTCTGTCACCATACAAATACCATACAAATTGGGCTCAAGAATGGGAGGTGCCGGTGAGCCCTAAAAAACAAAAACCCCGAAACCGTGTAGATTTCGAGGTTCGTCAACATTGTCTGGGTCGAAATTGAACGAGAGCACGGATTTTCAGTCCGTTGCTCTACCAACTGAGCTACCCGACCAACAGGGGACACGAAGGTACGGTGTTCCTCTGCTTCAGTCAACCTACTTCTACACTTCTTCAAAGCGAACTTGGCTTCTGAAGGAAAACGAGAATCAGAGTGAAGAGCGGTGAAGCATAGCCCAGAATGGCAAGGATCACCCACCAAGCACTTTGCAACACATGAAAGCCAGCCTAAAACATTAGCCGGAATCGAATGTAACGCTGCGCGTTGAGATCCGGTAAGGCAATAGGAGTAACTAACTGTTATATGGGGTCTGAATTTCAGGTTTTTCTTCGGCTCGGGTTTGAGCATATCGCGGATATCGCAGGTTATGATCACATTCTGTTCATTATCGCGCTGTGTGCGGTTTATCGGATCAATCAATGGAAACACCTCGTGGTGCTGATCACGGCCTTCACCATTGGGCATTCCATCACGCTTGCACTGGCAACGCTCAATGTGCTTCAGGTCAACGATACCTGGGTGGAATTCCTGATTCCCGTCACCATATTTCTAACCAGCCTATTCAATATTTGGGAAAAGCCTTCCAGTGAGAAGCGCTTGCTGTATCGGCTGAAATATGGCCTTGCCTTGGGGTTTGGATTGATTCATGGACTTGGATTCTCGAATTACCTCCGGGCGCTGCTTGGAGCGGAAGAGGGCATAACGTTTCCCCTGTTTGCCTTCAACATCGGCCTGGAAGTCGGCCAACTGGTCATCCTTGCCCTTGTATTGGGGGTTACCTTTTTAATAACCACCGTTTTAAAACAACCTCATCGTGACTGGAATTTGATTCTTTCAGGTGCAACCGCTGGTATATCCCTTGTTATGGCCCTCGAACGTTTGCCCTTTTAAATATCGTTTCTGTATCCCCACGACCAACAACTGAAACCCATGATCTATCGCGCGCTGCAGTCCTTGTTGCTGCTTGTTGTGTGCACCAGCCTCACAACGGCTGCCACGGCCCAAAACTGGATCAACACGGACGATGACACGAAGACCAACCGGTCGACATTTCGCCCCATCGAAACGTGGCCTGATCCGAATGATTACCGCAATGCCGCTGGAAGCCCCGGTCCTCGGTATTGGCAGCAACAGGTGGATTATGAAATCGAGACGGCCCTGGATACAACAAATCATGTGGTGACGGGGAGTGAACGGATAACCTACCACAATAATTCGCCCGACGAACTCCGCTACCTGTGGGTTCAACTTGATCAAAATGTGCGGTCGAGAGAGCATAGCCGCACCTACCAAACGCAGGGGGCTTTGCCTACTTCCATCAGCCCCCAGGCACGTCGTTTTGTGGAGATGCGTGTCAATCCTTTTGATGGCGGGTACACCATCTCTCGGGTGCAACTGGTTGATGCAAACGGTGGCCTCGAAGATGCCCACTACCGCATCAATAACACCTTGATGAAAGTGAACCTCCCCGAGCCGCTGGCTCCGGGTGCACAGATGGCGTTCGAAATTGACTGGAGCTTCCCCGTGCCGTTGCAGGCACGAGGCGCACGTGAACTCGTTACCGATGGCTGGCTCTATGAAATGGCGCAGTGGTTTCCGCGCATGTCGGTGTACGACGATGTGAATGGATGGCAAACGGATCAGTTCTTGGGGCGCGGCGAGTTTTATCTCAACTTCGGCAACTACGATGTCAAGATCACCGTGCCGTGGAATCACATCGTCGAGGCGACGGGCGAACTGCAAAACGCCGATGAGGTGCTGACACGCGAACAACGCCAACGCCTTGAGCGAGCGTACCAGAGTGAAGAGCCCGTCTTTATCATCGAAGCTGATGAGGTGCTGACGCCTGAAAGCCGCCCGGCGAACAGCGGCACGCTGACGTGGCACTTCAAGGCTGAAAACGTACGCGACTTTGCGTGGGTGTCGTCTAAAACGTATGTGTGGGATGCCGCCGGGTACCGCAATCCTTCGTCGGGCGACCTGGTCAAGATCCATTCGCTCTATCCTCGGGATGCCATGCCGCTCTGGGACAAGGTATCCACGCGGTCGTCGATTCAAACCATGAAGACGTACGGGCGCATGGCGTTTGAATACCCTTACCCCAAAGCGGCCAATGTTCATGGACCTGTGTTTGGCATGGAATACCCGATGCTTGCTTTTTGTGGAGCGCGTCCCGCCCCCGGTGGCACCTACAGCGACGGGCTGGAGCGGGCGCTTATCAGTGTGACCATCCATGAAGTCGGACACAACTGGTTTCCGATGATTGTGGCGGCGGACGAGCGGAAATGGACCTGGATGGATGAAGGGCTCAACTCCTACCTGCAATATTACACCGAGCAAGACTATGCCGAGACGTATTGCGGCGGATATTGGACGCAAAACGAAACCTGTACCTATCCCAGCAATCGGGGACCTGCACGGAATATCGTGGGCTATATGAGCCATCCGAATCAGGTACCCATCATGACGCACAGCGACCTGATTCAAACCCAATTTGGCAACAATGGGTATTCAAAACCAGCGGCTGGGTTGGTGATGTTGCGCGAACAGATTGTGGGACCCGAAGCGTTTGATGAAGCTTTCCGAGAATACAGCCAGAAATGGATGTTTAAACATCCTCAACCGGCGGACTTCTTCCGTTCCATCGAAGAAGGATCCGGGGAATACCTGCCGTTCTTCTGGCGCGGATGGTTTTATACCACCCATTTTAATGACCAGGCGCTGGCGAGTGTCTCTGCCCAAGCCGCCGACTCCCTCATCGGATCGACGGAATATGGGGCGCACTACTACCGCATCACCATCGAGAATGAAGGGGGGCTCTTGTTGCCCGTTCAACTTGATGTCACTTACGACGATGGAACAACGGAACGTATGGTGATGCCTGCTGACATCTGGAGAAACAACGAGCTTTCGTTCGAAAAAGGCTTCTTCTCGGATAAATCGGTCACCAAAGTTGTGCTGGACCCCGATGAAGTGCTCGCCGATGTTGATCGTTCAGACAATGTTTGGGAAGCGCCTGAGGTGTCGGGGACGGAATCGGGCGGAAGCGATTAACCGAGAAAAGAACGATGGTCGCCTTGCTGATAGCCCTTTTGACTGTAGGTAGCCCCGCCCCGAGTGCAAATGCACCCGGGGCGTTGGCCCACCGGTTTCATGTGGGGTATGCCAACATGGCCGTTGAGGGAAACCAGGTGTTATGCCGCGTTCGGTTTTTCGCGGACGACCTTGAAGAAGCCCTTAAACAGTATGGGCATGATAACGGGTTTTCCTTGGAAGCAACCAAAGAGACCGAAGCACTCTTTTTGCGCTACCTAGGCGACCGTTTTCAACTGGAGGCGGATGCGAATCGCCTGACCGCTTCTATCCTGCAAAGCGGTGAAGAATCTCAAGGGAGTGAGTTGATGTGGTGGTACGTCCTTCAATATGAGGCTTCGGCAGACATTGCAGAGGTGAAGCTGCGAAACACCATGTTATTCGAGGCCTTCGAAGATCAAAAAAACATCGTCCGGGTTCAGCACTTTCCGAGTGAACAAAGACAAACGTTGTATTTCACCGCTGGCGCAGAGGAATATGCCTTTGCGCTCTAGGAACTATAATTTTACTTGCACCAACGGCCCGACTGGCCTAAGCTCATGCGATATTTTTCTCTTCTTGCCGTCCTCTTTCTTGGCATGCACACCTTAAATCCTGCAGCCGCACAAACGGGCATGACGCCTCCCGAAGCAGCGGTTAAGCCTGTAGAATTGGAGTCGCATGGCCATGTGCGCGTCGATGATTATTTCTGGCTCCGCGAGCGCGAAGATCCAGAAGTGATTGCGTATTTGGAGGCAGAAAATGCCTATACCAAAGGGATGACGGCTCATATCAGCGATCTGTCGGACGCCCTCTTCGAGGAAATGAAAGGGCGCATCAAAGAGGATGACAGTTCGGTGCCGTATCGGCGGGGAGACTACTGGTACTACACCCGCTTTGAGACGGGTCAGGAATACCCGATTTATTCCCGTCGCAAAGGCACGATGGAGGCTGACGAGGAGGACATGCTAGACGTAAATACGCTGGCAGAAGAAATGGGGTCGGCGTTTATGCAGGTATCGGGGGTCCAAGTGAGCCCCAACGCTGAACACCTCGCTTTTGCTGCGGACACCGTGGGGCGACGGATTTACAACATCCGATTTAAGAACCTGACCACGGGCGAATATTTCCCAGAGACCATCGAGCATGTCACGGCAAATCTGGCGTGGGCGAACGATAACCAGACGGTGTTTTACACCAAGCAGGACCCGGAAACCCTGCGCTGGTACCAAATCTACCGCCACACGGTGGGCACCGATCCGTCTGAGGATGTGCTGGTGTTCGAGGAAGCGGATGATGAGTTTTTGTCGTTTGTTTTTCGCACCAAGTCGAATCAGTTTTTGCTGATTGGCTCTTCGCAGACCGTATCGGATGAGTATCGGTTTTTAAACGCCGATGACCCGACGGGCAATTTTCAGGTTGTGCTGCCGCGTGCGCGAGGGCTGGAATACAGCGTGGACCACTACGGGGATGCGTTCTACATCCGGACCAATGCGGATGGCGCCACCAACTTCAAGCTGATGAAGACGCCCGTGGCTGGGCCAAGCATGGAGAATTGGGAAGAAGTGATTCCGCACCGCGAAGAGGTGTTGCTCTCCAGCTACGAGATATTCCAGGACTACCTCGTGCTGGTAGAACGCAGCCAGGCCCTGACCCACATGCGCGTGCGACCGTGGGATGGCTCGGAAGAGCATTACCTCGATTTTGGGGAGCCGGCTTACCTAGCCTACCTGAGCACCAATGTCGAATTTGATACGCCGCTGCTCCGGTTTGGCTACACGTCGATGACCACCCCAACCACCACCTATGATTACCACCTGGGGACCAAAGAGAAAACCCTGCTGAAGCGCACAGAGGTGCTTGGCGGCTTTGATTCAAACGACTATATCACCGAACGGGTATGGGCCGAAGCGCGTGATGGCACGGCCGTGCCTATCTCTATGGTGTACCACAAAGATACCCCGATCGATGGGACGGCTCCGTTGCTCCTGTACGGGTATGGCTCCTATGGTAACAGCATCGACGCTACGTTCAGCAGCACCAGCCTGAGCCTGGTAAACCGAGGGTTTGTGTATGCCATCGCCCACATCCGTGGTGGCCAAGAGATGGGTCGGCAGTGGTACGAGGATGGCAAGCTCATGAACAAGATAAACACCTTCACCGACTTCATCGACTGTGCGGAGTACCTGGTGGAGGCCGATTATGTGGATCCGGAACGCCTCTTTGCACGAGGAGGAAGTGCGGGCGGCTTGCTCATGGGTGCTGTCATCAATTTACGCCCCGATTTATGGAAAGGAGTAGTGGCTGCCGTGCCGTTTGTAGACATCGTCACGACCATGCTCGATGACACCATTCCGCTTACCACCTTTGAATACGACGAGTGGGGCAACCCGAATGAGCAGGAGGCCTACGAGTACATGCTCTCGTATTCTCCGTATGACAACGTAGAAGCGAAGGACTATCCCAACCTGCTGGTCACCACCGGGCTGCATGACTCCCAGGTGCAATACTGGGAGCCTGCCAAATGGGTCGCCAAGATGCGCAAGATGAAAACCGACAACAACCGGCTCTTGCTCAAAACCAACATGTCAGCGGGTCACGGCGGGGCCTCCGGGCGGTTCGAACGCATCAAAGAAATAGCTTTCGATTATGCGTTTGTCCTAGATCTGGCCGGGGCGGTGTCGATTGAAACTTCGCAGAACTAGGGCTGGGGTCCCTTGTGTTGCCGCACGCCCCACGCGAGTTTGTTGCGCAGGGTTTGAAAATAGTGCTGGTCTAACAGCTTGACGAGGTGAATGCGGTGTTGCGCCTGCCTTACCGTAATCGGCAGGCGCTGTTCATCCAGCATCTTGCTTCGGCCATCGGCAGCCAGGAGGTATTCCTGGTCGCCTGCATCCACCTGTACCTCAATGTGGCTTTGGGCGGGGAGGACGATGGGACGAACGGTGAGGGTGTGGGGCGACAATGGGCTTAAAATGATCACCTCTGCCCCCGGTAGCACGATAGGGCCACCCACCGAAAGCGAATAAGCGGTTGAGCCTGTTGGGGTGGCGAAGATAAGACCGTCTGCCCAGTAAGTGTTTAAGGGGATGCCATCTACCTTCACATCCAGCGAGATCATTGCCAGGGGGCTACCACGGGCAAGGACAAATTCGTTAAGGGCCCAGTACTGATGAGGTTGGCCGTTTTGGATAAACTCGGCGGCCAATACCAACCGAGGCTCTATCCTGAAGTGATCGGCAAGGATATGTTCAACTGCGGCTTGCACCTGCCCCACTTCCACATCCGCAAGAAATCCCAGTCGCCCAATGTTTACCCCGAGCAGGGGAGTCTGGTGAGTGCCAATCTCGTGGGCCGTATTTAACAACGTCCCATCTCCACCAAAGGAGAGGATAATATCTGCTTCTTCTCCCAGGTTTTCCGCAGACGGTAGCTCAATCATCGAAAGATCGATGAGTTGACGTTTTTCGAGTCCCTCAGCAATGGTAGGGTGGAGACAGTAGTCAATCCGCTGGTGGTGCATCCAGTGAAGCAAGGTGGCCACCGGTTCCCACAGGAGCGGCTTGCTTGTGTTACCCGCAATGCCGAATCGCATAACGTGTATAGGGTTGAATCGAGAACCAGGACATCGAGCAAGAGCAAGCTAGAGGGGGGGGGCGCAAAAAGCAAGAAAGGGAAACTACGCGTGATACTTGATGGGGATAGGCGAATACGTCATATTGTAATTTGCAAGAGGCGGTACCCCCTTTTCAGTTCTTCCAACCAAATCCTTGCCATCCGATCCGAGCGGAAACTTCTATGTCGAAGCATGTTGTCATCATCGGTAACGGAGTCGCTGGTGTTACAGCTGCGCGTTTCATCCGAAAGCTAAGTGACTTCCGTATCACCATTATTTCGGAGGAATCGGCGCATTTCTTTTCGCGACCTGCCCTGATGTACCTGTTTATGGGCCACATGACGTGGAAGGATGTGAAACCCTATGAGGATGGTTTCTGGGAAAAGAACCGGATTGATCTTGTTCACGACCGGGTGGAGAAGATCGATACACAGGCGAAGAAGCTGCATTTCCGTCAACAACAGCCGCTCTCCTATGATGTGCTGATCCTGGCTACGGGCGCGCAATCGCGGTTTATCGGGTGGGAAGGGGAGCAACTCGAGGGTGTCCAAGGCATGGTTTCGTTGGAAGACCTGAATCAGTTGGAACAGCAGGCGGCGCATATCAAACGCGCGGTGGTAATTGGGGGAGGGCTCATCGGGATCGAACTCGCCGAGATGTTACACACCCGCCAGATTCCGGTGACATTCCTCGTGCGGGAGGCGAGCTTTTTTGATATCGTCTTGCCCCCTGAAGAATCGGAAATCGTGAATGATGCCATACGGGCACATCACATTGACCTGCGGCTTCAGACTGAAACCGATGTTATCCTAGGCAGCGACACGGTTGAGGGCGTGCGCACCAACACTGGCGAAGAAATTCCGTGCGATTTTGTGGGCATCACGATTGGGGTCACGCCCAACATTAACCTTGTGAAAGACAGCCCAATTGAGACCAATCGCGGCGTCCTTGTGGATGCCTTGTTGCAGACAAACGTCCCAGACGTCTATGCGATTGGGGATTGCAACGAATTCAGGGAGGATGGCATCGGGCACCGACGTGTTGATTTACTCTGGTATACGGCCCGGGAGCATGGGAAAGCCGTCGCCAAAACAATCTGTGGTCATCCTACCCGATACGACCGCGGGGTTTTCTTCAATTCGGCCAAGTTCTTTAATGTGGAATGGCAGACCTACGGACAGGTCCCCGCGAAACTACCGGATGGGGTTGCCACGTTGGTGTGGCAGGACAAAACAGTGCCTCGGTTGATCCGAATGAATTACAACAAAGCTGATCACATCGTGCTTGGATTTAATACGCTCAACATTCGTTTGCGTCATGATGTCTGCGAGCAGTGGCTGCTGGAAGAGCGCCCCCTGGATTATGTGCTGAAACACCTGCGCGCCGCGAATTTTGACCCCGAGTTTTTCCGGTCGTACGAGGAAGCACTGCTTTACCAGTTTAACCAGCAAAACCCCGAGCGCCCTGTTCAACTGAAGCCGCGCCCCTCGCTTCTCCAACGACTTTTTTCCTGACCCTACTCTTCGGTGCCACATGTCTGGATATGATGTAAGTCTTCAACTAACAAGCCCAACGCATGGGTTTACGGGCAAGGAACGAGTCGGGCTTGGGCTTGTAGGGCTCGGGGTGTTGTCTTTGGTCGCCGCTTTTTTCGGAGCCGCCTCGGTTAATCCCTTGGCGTTTTCCCTCGTGAGCTTCGGCTTGCTCGGGGTCGGTGCTTGGGTCTACTTTCAGCGATACCGGGAGCGCCCTGCTGGGATCGACAACGACGGGCTGGTCTTTTCGAGTAGCACCGCGCGTGGAGCGCTGGGGTGGGTTTTGGGGGTTGTGCTCACGGGCGGCTATATCCTGCTGTATTGGTGGCCGGAAACGATCGCAGGATTGATCCAACTTGCCAACCCCATCGTGGCGTGGATTGGCTATGGCGAAGATGTGTACAGCAAGCGGTGGGTGTTTTACGGGATGGTCTACACCTTTGCCGTTGTGGTGATGGGTATACGAATGCTGTATAAATACCGCCACAACCGCTACCAGATTCTGCGCACCATCTCCGTCGTTTTTTTCCAGTTGGGCTTTGGGTTTATCCTGCCGTATCTGCTGGTGATGTTTAATAAGCCCGAGTTTTACTTTCACTACTTCTGGCCGCTCAAATACGATTATCTGTGGCCGAGCGGGGTGAACTGGCTGTCGAATTCTGCCGCCATTGGGGTGTTTATGGTATTCTGGGGCGGCGTGATGACGGTGATCGCGACACCCATTCTCACGTATTTCTACGGCAAACGGTGGTATTGCTCCTGGGTGTGTGGCTGCGGCGGCCTTGCCGAGACGGCAGGGGACCCGTTCCGTCATCTCTCCGACAAAAGCCTCAACGCCTGGAAAATCGAACGGTGGATGATTTATTCGGTGCTGGTGTTTGTCGTGGTGACAACAGGGATGCTCTGGGTTAATTCGGCCACCCAGGGGGCGGTGCTGGGAGGGCTATCGCAGAAGTTTGCCCAGTGGTACGGGTTCGGCATTGGGCTGGTCTTTGCCGGGGTCGTTGGCGTTGGCTTTTATCCGATCATGGGCTCGCGGGTATGGTGCCGGTTTGGGTGCCCGATGGCCGCCATCCTTGGAATCCAACAGAAGTTTTTCTCTCGGTTTCGCATCACGACGAATGGCGGACAGTGTATCTCTTGCGGCAACTGCTCCACCTATTGCGAGATGGGCATTGATGTGCGGTGGTATGCCCAGCGCGGGCAAAATATCGTTCGCGCTTCATGTGTCGGATGTGGTGTCTGCTCCGCCGTCTGCCCGCGTGGCGTGCTCAAGCTCGAAAATGGCAGCCGCACCGCACGCTATAATGGGCCCGTCTTAATCCATGAAGACCGCGTGTCCGTACAAACCGATGCATCGTGGCAAATGGGTCGTGGGACTGCGCCATCGGTTCTTGAAGACATTCCCATTCTGACAGACAATTCTTGAACAGTCTGGTCAGGATTATTACTTCGTCCAGGGCATTGGAGTCGGGGTAGGGAAGGTAGACCCTATCTTGATGGGATTCCCCGAGGCGATGGACGTATCGATTGCTTCCATAATCTCGATGACATGGGCCGCGTGGGCTGCTGCTGCCCGGTGGGGGCGGTTTTCCAGGATGGCCTGCGCAAAATCTTGGAGGCCACGGCCAAACTCAACGCCCTCGAATGGCTCGCGCAGCAGGGGAAGGGACGTGAAGTCCGATTCAGACTCGGCGTGGGCTACGTCTGCATCAAAGTGAAAACAATTCCCAAGATACAGCGACCCGTCGTCCCCGTGGAATTCCATCGACGCTCCTTGCTTCGACGAGGTGGTGTAGAAATTGCACGAAAGCCGAACGAGTGTTTCCTTTTTCAAGGTGATGAGCGCAGTCACGACGTCAGGTGTAGTGATTGTGAACGGTTCTCCCTCAAGGGTGGTGCGGTTTGGCATCATGACGTTACCAAAGGCGCGCACTTCAACGGCAGGTCCTAAAAAAGCGGTGATGATGGTGAGCGGGTAAATGCCTACGTCCCAAACGACACCTACGTCATAAAAGGGAGGCGGGTTAGGATGCCAGGTCTCGATACGCCCGTGGTTTAGTTCGGCATACACAAGCCGCAAGGGCCCGAGGCGTTCGTTCGCAAGGTGTTGGCTGACCGTTTGTTGTGCCTCGCCCAGGTAGGTGATCGGTGCACTGCCCAGTCTTAAGCCCTGCGTGTCAGCGAGTTTGACCAAGGCTTGGGCTTCTGCATACGTCAGGGCCAGGGGTTTTTCCGTGTACACGTGTTTCCCTGCTTGTAGGGCCGCTGCATTAACCTCAAAATGGGCATGATGGATGGATAGGTTAACCACGACCTCCACCGATGCATCAGCCAAAAGGACGTCCAGGGAGGAATACGCGGTCGCCCCATGTTCCGCCGCAAACGCCTGGGAACGCGTGGCGTCGAGGTCAAAAAACCCCCGTATTACGACTTCTGGGTAGCTTTTCATCTGTTCAACATAAGCGGTGGCAATATTTCCACAGCCCACGAGCGCTACACCGATTGGGTTGGACATCAATGGCGAAGGTTTTGGTTGATGGGTTGGAAGCCAGTTCTCCAGACCGGAGGGCTGGCTAAGGTTATGAATTAAGAGGTCAAGTGTCTATACCACCGTGACGAACAAAATCGATGTGAGAAATATGTTATCCAAAGTGTGGAGCAGTACGACCGTGGGGGTAGATGCCCTCCCCATAGAAATTGAGACGCATATTGAAGGAGGGTTGCCGAAATATACCGTGGTGGGTTTGCCCGATGGTGCGGTTCGGGAAAGCCGAGACCGCATCTGGTCGGCCTTAAAAAACCTGGCTCTCCCGGTGCCTCGGGGAAAAATCACTGTAAACCTGGCCCCTGCAGATGTTCGCAAAGAAGGGGCCGCATTCGATTTGCCCATTGCGTTGGGGTTGCTGGCAGCCAGTGGAGATGGGGCCTTATGTAAACGGGCCCAAGAGCTATTCATCACTGGTGAACTGGCCCTGGATGGGCATGTGCGCCCGGTACGCGGGGTGCTCCCCATGACGATCGGGGCACGAAAAGAGGGAAAACGAAAGGTCGTGGTTCCCGCAGCCAATGCCGCCGAGGCCGCGGTGGTAGAAGGGGTCGAAGTCATCCCCGTTAGGACGTTGGAGGAGGCGTTTCAGGTGTTGCTGCAAGACGAAAAAGCACCAGTGCCGTACCAAATAGATCTGGAAAAGCAGTTTGAGCAGGCGCTTCAGTATGCAATCGACTTTGCGGACGTGCGGGGGCAAGAGAACGTGAAGCGGGCGCTTGAGGTGGCAGCAGCGGGAGGACACAATGTGTTGTTGGTGGGTCCACCCGGAGCCGGGAAAACCATGCTGGCACGCCGGATGCCGACCATCTTACCCTCCCTCACACCCGACGAAGCACTCGAAACCACAAAAATTCACTCGATTGATGGGAAGCTCAAGGGACAAGGATTAATTGCCACGCGTCCGTTTCGGGCACCACATCACACGATCAGTGATGCGGGATTGTGTGGTGGGGGTGTTCATCCTATGCCAGGTGAAATATCCCTTGCACATAATGGGGTTTTGTTTCTCGACGAACTCCCCGAATTCAAGCGGCAGGTGCTCGAAGTGCTGCGTCAGCCGTTGGAAGAGGGGCACATCACCATCAGCCGTGCCCGCTTTAGCGTAGACTACCCCACACGGTTTATGTTGGTCGCGAGCATGAATCCGTGTCCGTGCGGGCATCTCACCGATCCGATGCGGGAATGTGTCTGTGCACCCCCTCAGGTGCAGCGTTATCTGTCTCGGGTTAGTGGTCCGTTGCTCGACCGCATTGACCTCCATATCGAAGTCACGCCGGTCTCATTTAGCGAATTGGACAGCAAGCAGGAAGGGGAGTCGTCCCGTTCCGTTCGCGCGCGTGTGGTTAAGGCGCGGCAAGTGCAGGCACATCGATTTGCACAGACTTCAGGTGTGTATTGTAATGCCCAAATGGGATCGCGGTTGGTGAGAACGCACTGTGGGCTCCATGAAGATGGCAAAAAGCTCCTGAACATGGCCATTCAGCGCTTGGGGCTGAGTGCCCGTGCCTATGACCGCATCCTCAAAGTGAGTCGCACGATTGCAGATTTGGGTGGAAGTGCATCGATAGGTTCAGAGCATCTTGCAGAAGCGATCCAGTACCGCTCGCTTGATCGAGATTGGTGGCATGGGTAGGTGATGCCGAGAGGTTGGGTAATCATTTAAGGAGCGTGACCTGCCGCGTCTGGACGAACTGCTCACCCACCACCCGGATGAAGTACAACCCCGATGGGTGATCACCTGCCTCCCACGCAAACACGCGGCTCGCATTCGCCTGCATCCCGCCCCGGTACAACACCGCCACCTTCCGACCCAGCACATCAAACACCTCAATCGTCACCTCCTGCTGCTGCCCCACCGCCAACGTGAACGACGTCTCCGGGTTGAACGGGTTCGGATACGCCGCCGACAGCGCGTATGACTCCGCCATCTCAATCGTCACCTCGACCTCCGGGCTGTACGCGAACGTCCCGTCGTAGTCCACCTGCTTCAGCCTGAACACATGACGCCCCGCTTCCAACTCATGCACCCAGTGACTGTAAGCCTGCGGTGCGGTTGTCGTCCCTTTACCTTCCACAAAGCCTAGCACCGACCACGCAGATTCACTTCCCTCATCCCCCCAACCGCTTCCCGCTTCCCACACCTGCACCTCGAAGCCTGCGTTGTTCGTCTCGGCAGCCGTGTGCCAGTTGAGCACCACCGCATGTCCATCAGCCAGCGCCTCGAATGAGACCAGTTCCACGGGCAGGAGTTGGTCGAGCCCGCTGCCCAGCACCACGTCGTAGTTGCTGGCATTTGTGCTCAGGTACATCTGGTCCCGCGTCAGGTCGTTGAAGACAAGGTTCGACGTCTGGGTCTGGTCGGCGATGACGATACAAACGATGAGCAGTTCGTCGGGGGTGGAGCTTGAGACCTCGGGTGCGAAGGTGGGTACAGTGGGGAGGAAGTACTCGGTGAAGATGGAGACGCGGGCGTTGGTGTTGTCGTTGAGCACGGGTTCTCCGAAGAAGGCATCGACGGCGGCGTCGGAGAGGAGGGCTCCTTTCTGGACGGAGATGGCACTCCCGGCGACGATGGAGGTGCCGAAACCGAGGACATTATAGTCGAAGTAGACTTGGGTGTCGCCGATGCGGGTGTTGGGTTGGTCGGCGAGGACGGTGAGGGAAAAGGTGAAGGCGAGGGTACCGGCGGGTTGACCGGTGAGGCAGTCGGCCTGGTCGGCATCGCTGGTGAGGAGTTGGTTGGCGAAGTTGACGGTGAGTTGGGGGTCTTGCGCCAAGGCTACCTTCGAGCAGAAGACAGTACCGAAAAAAAAGAGGGTAGTCATAAAAGCGAGGGAGCGAAAAGGGGAGGAAATCATGGTATCCGGGGTCAAGTTGACGGAGAGATCGTCAAAAGATGAGAGAAGGAGGGAGCGGTGTTGAAGCTCCCGCCCAGCCGCAACCGCCGGGCGGGAAAGGCAGCCAGGGGATTACTCTGATTTGTCGAGCAAGCGGTGTGTAGCTGGGAGCGGCGGCGCTGACGAGGTGGTAGTTTTGGCCGCTGGCGTGGGGGGGCTTGCGGCGGGCACTTGGGTACCGCGTCCGACGTTTTTGGTGAAGTAGCTGTTTTTGTCGGAGGCTTGCACTTCGCCGTTGAGGTCAAAGTCGGCTTCGTGGTAGCCGCTGAGTCCGACCTGAGGGGTGAAGTAGGCGTTTTTGTCGGAGGCTTGTACCTGTCCGTTGGCGTCGGCATCGCCGGAGAGGAGGGCGAAGGGACCGCTTCCATCACCGGCAAGGTCGATCATGGGGTTGGTGCCGTAGGCTTGGGGCTGGCCCGTGGTGAAGTCGTAGAAGCATTCGCCTTCCGTGCATTCCACGGGGCTTGCGCTCATGACGGGCAGGTGGTTGCGGTGACCGACGACGATGTAATAGAATCCGGGTTCAATGTCATCGAATAAGCCGATCGCGACACCCTCACCTATGAGAAAGCCCGGGGCTTGATAAGCCACGGTGGATTCGTCGGAGCGCAATTCGAACCAGACCCAGTCCACGACCTCCTGGCCTAACTCGTCGGTGGTGAAGAAATCGGGAGGGACGGTCTCGGTGCCAAAGTAGGGATCGGTCTCGGGCAGCACCTCAGAGAGGTTGATGTCCATTTCCGTGCCGTTCCACGGCCCTTCGAGCCAGAGGCTGACAGCGATACCGTCTACTGATGGACCGGAGCCGGTAACGGTGATCGGGGCCGAGAACTCGCTGGTATTGCCGTTGGCGTCGGTGGCGGTGGCGACGAGCACGTCACCGGGGCTTACGGTGTTGAGCGTAGGGTAGAAGACAAATAAAACCTGCTGGGCGTTTTGACTAAAGATTCTAGTTGAGATGACGAAGGTCTGACCCTCACTGCTGTCAGCATCGGCCAGGAAAAACTCCACCCGGATTGGGTACGCTGCGTTGTTCGTCGCAGAATCGATAAGGAAATACATCTGCAAGCCAGGGTTGCCTGCTTCCGCAGAGAGAAAGACAGGGGTGTTTTGCAGGTTGTTCGGGCCGATGTCGGCGTCGTCGGTGTCGTTGGCTGTCGCGCCGTTGGCGTCTTCGGTTCCTCCGTTCAGGTTAATGCCCAGCCCTCCGTTTTCGAAGAAGCGATTGCCTTGCACCGTGTTGCCAAGGCTACTAGCATCACCTGCCATAAATACGCCGTCGCTGGTGTTGAAAGCGATGGTGTTGCGTTCCACCTCATCGAGATTTCCGTCAGCATCGCTGCCCACGCGGTTGGCAACGCCAAGGGAGAGCAACACCCCCGTCTCATTGCCGAGTGCGTTCGTGCCGGTCGCGTCAGTGCCTATCAAGTTTCCCGCCACTACGTTGCCCGTTGTGCTCGAAAGTCCGACACCTTGACTACTATTCCCACTAATGAGGTTGCCCTCTAGCGTGTCGCTCGTACCATCTGCGTTGGTGCCAATTCGGTTGTTTGAGGCCCCAAAAAAGACGTAAACGCCTGCCTCATTGCCGAGGGCAAGGGTGCCACTTTTGTCTGTGCCGATATAGTTGCCCGCTATCACATTCCCCGCTGCGGCCGTGCTTGCCGCTGTTTTTAATAGGCCTTCACCTATCACTATACCCCCCGAGATACCCCCTCCTCTAGAGTTGCCGCTAATGAGGTTGCCCTCGAAAGCGTCGTCTATCCCGTCGCCGTTGGTGCCAACCACGTTGTTCGACGCATCGCCTAGCAGGGCTACGCCTATTGCATTGGCGGCGGCGCTTGTGCCATCCTCATTCAAGCCAAGGTTGTTGCACTGGATGAGATTACCGCTTCCGCGCATGAGGATGGCTGCCTCGCCAAAATGGCGGATGTTGAGTCCCCGGATCACGGAGCCGTCTGAGCCTACGTCTAGAATAAGACCATCTGCTATGGCTCCGAAGCTCCCCGCATCAAGCACGATACTGTAGGCGGGCCGGTCGGGGATTGCGCTTGTGCACACGGCCTCGTTGCCCGGTTGCGTAGAACCGTCAATGACGACCGGTGACGTGATCGGTGGGAAGTCAGCTATAGGTGTGATAACGTGCGGCCCACTCCCCGCGATGTCGAAGTGAATTGAGTCGGCAGCGGTGGCATTGGCTTCCTCAATGGCGGCGCGGAGCGAGCAGGTGGCAGAAGCCGTTTGGCACAAGCCATCACCGGGATTGGTGTCTGCCTCGTCGCTGGTCACGTTCACGGTAAAGAATGGAGGTGTAGCCGTCACCGTCACGGAAGCGGAGAACTCACTCGTGTTGCCGTCGGCGTCGGTGGCCGTGGCGACAAGCACATCGCCTAGCGAGACGGCTACCGCAGGCGTGAACGAAGCCGTGACCTGCTGCTGCGCATCGGCCTGTGTGTAGACGACCGCGCCGAGGAACGTCTGGCCCTCGGTGCTGTCGGCATCGGCCAAGAAGACCTCCACGCGGAGCGGATAGGTCGCGTTGGTGGGGGCCGTGTCCACGAGGTACGACACGGTGAGGTTGCCGCCTGGAAGAAACGCTGCGGCGAGTTCGGGCCAGTTCTGTCCTCGGTTGGCGGTCTCGTCGGCGTCGTCCGTGTCGTTCGTCGTTGTTCCAAACAAGTCGATGCCTAAATCTCCGTTCGAGAAGATGGCGTTGCCCAGCACCGCGTTGTTGTCCGCTTCGTTGCTTTCAATGCTGACTCCATCTTGGGTGTTGAAGGCGATGATGTTTGCCTCGGCGGCGTCGTTCACGCCGTCGCCATTGGTGCCGATGCGGTTGCCTTGCGGGTCAAGCTTGAAACGAATACCGTGACGGCCATTTCCAAGCGGCAGCGTGCCGGTGAGGTCGGTGCCGATGCGGTTGCCTGCCACCACGACCCCAGTGATACTACCGTCGAAATTAACACCGTGTTGGGTGTTTCCACTGATGAGGTTGCCCTCCAAGGCATCGCTGACCCCGTCGCCGTTCGTGCCTACAAGGATGTTTGTGCTGATGCCAATGCCACTGAGGGCGTTAGGCACCGCGCCCGTGCCACTCTTGTCGGTGCCAATAAAGTTGCCCGCCACCACGGAACCTGCATCTACGGTTACTCCACGATTGTCGTTACCGCTGATGAGGTTACCTTCAAAGGCATCGTTCACGCCATCGCCATCGGTGCCCACAATAGAGTTTTCCGTACCGGTATTCATCTGGATGCCGTTTACCCCATTGCCCGCTGCCACCATGCCAGTTTCATTGGTGCCGATGAACGAACACTGCACCAAGATTTCTTGGCTGCCCCGCCCATAGATACCGCTCCCATCGAAATTTCGGATGTTGAGGCCACGGATGAAAGAACGGTTTGCGCCTCTGAGCCGAAGACCGTGGGCGTCTATTCCCGCGTTCGTGCCATCGAGGACGATGCCATAGGTGGGGCGGTCAGGGATGGCCGTCGTGCAGACGGCCTCATTCCCCGGCTGCGTCGAGCCGTCGATGAAGACGGGCCGGGTGATCTCAGGAAGCGCACTCGCAGGCGCGATCAGATGCGGCCCGCTCCCGGCGATGTCGAAGCGGATCGAGTCGGCCCCCACGGAGGTATTGGCTTCCTCAATGGCCGCCCGGAGCGTGCAGTCGCCGCTGGCGGTTTGGCACGTACCATCGCCGGGGCTGGCATCTGTCTCATCCCCGGTCGAGTCCACGGTGAAGGTCGGGAGCGTAACCGTCACGGGGGCGGAGAACTCACTCGTGTTGCCGTCAGCGTCGGTGGCCGTCCCCACGAGCACATCGCCTAGAGACACCGCCACGGCAGGCGTGAACGAGGCCGTGACCTGCTGCTGGGCATCGGCCTGTGCGTAGTCGACAGCACCGAGGAAGGTCTGGCCCTCGGTGCTGTCGGCATCGGCGAGGAAGACCTCCACGCGGAGCGGATACGTCGCGTTGGTGGGGGCGGTGTCCACGAGGTACGTCACCAAGAGGTCGCCGCCCGAGGGAAACACCGAGGCGATCTCGGGCCAGTTCTGTCCTCGGTTGGCGGTCTCGTCCGGGTCTTCTGTATCGTTGGCCGTTGTTCCAAACAGATCGATACCGAACTCGCCGTTCGAGAAGATGGCATTGCCCAGCACCGCGTTGTCCTCTGCGCTGTTCCCTTCAATGCTGACCCCATCTTGGGTGTTGAAGGCGATGATGTTGGCCTCGGCGGCGTCGTTGGCCCCGTCGCCATCTGTGCCGATGCGATTGCCTTGCGGGTTATTCTGAAGACGGACACCATGACTGCCATTGCCGAGTGGCAGCGTGCCGGTGAGGTCCGTGCCAATACGGTTGCCCGCTACCACAATCCCGGTGATACTTCCACCGATAATAACACCGTCTTGGGTGTTGCCGCTGACGAGGTTGCCTTCCAAGGCATCGCTGACCCCATCGCTGTTCGTGCCCACAAGAACGTTTGGGTCTTGGATGAGCATACCACGGGTTGCATTCGGCAGCGCCGCCGTGCCACTCTTGTCCGTGCCGATGAAGTTGCCCGCCACTACGGTTTGCTCGAAGGTCACTATCCCTTGGTTATTTCCACTAAGGAGGTTGCCCTCAAAGGCGTCGTCTACACCATCCCCATCGGTTCCTACAAGGGAATTTTCCGTTGCGCTACTCAACTCGACACCAAAGTGACCATTCCCCGCTGCTGCCATGCCGGTCTCGTCGGTGCCGATGAACGAACACTGCACCAAACTCCCTTGGCTGGAGCGCAGGAAGATCCCGTTCCTATCGAAATTACGGATGTTGAGACCGCGAATGACCGAGTTGTCAGGGCCTGCATCGAGCCCTAGACCGTCGACATCTGTTCCGGCATCTGTGCCGTCGAGGACGACTTGGTAGATCGGACGGTCAGGGATCGCCGTCGTGCACACGCTCTCATTGCCCGGCTGCGTCGATCCGTCGAGGATGACGGACTTGGTGATGCGCGGAAGCGCGCTGGTAGGCGTAATCACGTGGGGCCCGCTCCCGGGAATGTTGAAGTGGATCGAGTCGGCCCCGGCGAGGGCATTGGCTTCTTCGATGGCGGCGCGCAGCGAGCAGTCACCGGAAGCCGTCTGACAGAAGCCATCGCCAGGGCTGGTGTCTGCTCCGTCGCCCGTCGCATTCACAATCAGGTTCGGACGGACTACCGTCACGGGGGCAGAGAATTCACTCGTGTTGCCATCGGCGTCGGTGGCCGTCGTCACGAGCACATCGCCAAGAGACACCGCCACGGCAGGCGTGAGCGGGGCCATGACCTGCTGCTGCGCATCAGCTTGGTCGTAGACGAGCGCGCCGAGGAAGGTCTGGCCTTCGCTGCTGTCGGCATCGGCGAGGAAGACCTCCACGCGGAGCGGATAGGTGGCATTCGTGGGAGCGGTGTCCACACGGTACGTCAGCGTGAGGACGCTACTCGTGAGGTGCGCAGAGGCCATTTCGGGCCAGTTCTGCCCGCGGTTGGCGGTCTCGTCATCGTCGTCTGTGTCATTCGTCGTTGTTCCGAACAGGTCGATGCCGAGGCCCCCGTTTCCGAAGATGGCATTGCCCAGCACCGCGTTGTTGTCGTCATTGTTCCTCCCAATGCTGACCCCATCTTGGGCATTGAAAGCGATGATGTTGGATTCGGCTTCGTCGTTGACCCCGTCGCCGTTGGTGCCGATGCGGTTGTCGTCCGCTGAGGCTATCGCAAGTCCGTGGCTGCCGTTTCCGAGTGGGAGGGTACCGGTGATGTCGGTGCCGATGCGGTTGCCTGCCACCACATTTCCCATCGCACCGTTATGCATCTGAACACCGTTCCCCGTGTTGCCGCTGATGAGGTTGCCCTCCAAGGCATCGCTGACCCCGTCACCATTGGTACCCACACGGATATTCCTCGAAGAAAAGAGGATACCGTGGCCTCCATTGGGCCAGGCACTGGTGCCACTCGAGTTCGTACCGATAAAGTTACCTGCCACCACGTTCTCCCGGCGTGGTGATACCCCTGGGCCGCCGTTATCGCTGATGAGATTGCCCTCAAAAGCGTCGTTCACGCCATCACCATCCGTTCCTACGACGGTGCCGCTCGATCCTTGTCTCATATTGATGCCGTGTCTCCGATTGCCCACTATCCTAGAGCACTGCACCCAACTGTTCTGGCCGGAGAACTCGTATATACCGTTCCCGTCGAAATTACGGATGTTGAGACCGCGAATGACCGAGCCATCCGAGCCTGATTCGATTTCGAGACCGTCGACGTCTGTCCCCGCGTTTGTACCGTCGAGGACGATACCGTAGGCCGGGCGGTCGGGGATCGTCGTCGTGCATACGCCCGCATTCCCCGGCTGCGTCGATCCGTCGATAACGACGGCCTCCGTAATATTAGGGAACGCACTTGACGGTGTGATGACGTGGGGTGCAGTACCAGAGATATTGAAATGGATCGAGTCGGCCCCGGCAAGGGCATTGGCCTCCTCGATGGCGGCCCGCAGCGAGCAGTTTCCCGCTCCTGTGCGGCATACGCCGTTGCCGGGATTCGTGTCAGCGCCGTTGCCCGTCACATTGACGATGAAGGTCGTCTGTGCCGTGGCGGGCATAGCAGAAAGGCCAAGCAGGAGAAAGAGCAGGACCCACGCTGGATTTAGGGCGGCCAGATAAGAGGTGGTCTTGCGCACGATGGAGGAGCGGAAAAAGCAAGTCATCACAAGAAGCGGATTGGTCGTTGGGGGTATGAAGAGAAATCGAGGGACTTAGTCTGCGTCCGACTCCGGGGATTGGGCGTCGGACGTATCCGGCGAGCGCCGGAGCATGGACCACAAAGCATCCACCTCCAGACGGGCCGCGTCGGAGAGGGTGTTATCCGCCGCGTCGTCTTTTCTTGGAGGAGATGACGAGTCAACGGTTGGTTTTTCAGAAGCAGGGTGTGGGGTCTTGCTCACGGCGTTGCCAAATGGAGGAAGGAAGAATGCGGGCCCGGTCATAGGTCCCGTCGTTTGCTGTTTCCAGGATACCCCGTCCCCGCTAGCCAAGGGTGCCGATGTGCATGGCGTTTGTGCCACAGGCTATCCAAGCGTGCCAGCGTGCGCTCCAAACCTGCCAAAACCGCGAAAACAACAAAAAAAGCCTCCCCGACCGGCTCTTGGTCGAGGAGGCATTGAGTCAATGAGGCAACCCCATCGGGGAGCGCCCTGGAGTGCTATTCGGGTAGGATATACTCCGAGGGCGGTACGCCGTATACCTCGCGAAAGGCTTTCGTGAACGAGGTCGGGCTTTGGTAGCCGACTTCGTAGGCCACCTCTTTGATCGCAAGATCGTTTTGGTGCAGTAACCTGACGGCGTACTCCATGCGGCGGCGGCGAATCAGAGAAGCGGGGGTCTCCTCCACAAGGGCACGCAGCTTGCGAAACAGTTGTCGGCGGCTCATCGCCAGTTCTTCGGCCAGCCGCTCTACGCCGAAATGGGTGTCCGACAAGTGCTCCGTGATCACGTCCTCCACCTTCGCCAAAAAGGCCTCCTCGCGGGGAGGCAGCGCCATCGGTTCCTCGGCTGCGGGGTCCTGCTCAGGAGCGGCATGTACGCTCCCAGCAAACCGCCGCCGTAGCCGTTGCCGTTCGGCGATCAGCGTCTGCACCCGCACCCGCAACTCCTGCGCGTTGAACGGCTTGGGCAAATACGCATCTGCCCCCGACTCGAACCCCGCGATGCGATGCTCCACCTGTGCGCGTGCCGTCAGCAGCACCACGGGAAT
>JAUIDY010000100.1 GCA_030428385.1 Rhodothermia bacterium
CGGGTCCCCGCTGCGGGCTGGGCGAGTTGATGCTGCCCGAGAACGAACCCGGCTCGTCGATCATGCCCGGCAAGGTCAACCCGACCCAGTGCGAGGCGATGACGCAGGTTTGCGCCCATGTTTTCGGCAATGATGCCGCCGTGGGTTTCGCCGGTAGCCAGGGTCATTTCGAACTGAACGTCTACAAGCCGATGATGGCCTATAACGTTTTGCAATCCATGCAGCTTCTGGGCGATGCCTCGGTCGCCTTCACCGACAATTGCGTCGTGGGTATCAAGGCCGACAAGGACCGGATCGCAAGAATCATGCGCGAAAGCCTGATGCTGGTCACGGCACTTTTCTCGATGTGGATGAGCAACACAGCAACAACGGCGATGATGATCACCTTGGTCGTTCCGATGCTCTCGCAACTGCCCAAAGGGGATCGTATGCGCAAAGGGCTGTTGCTGTCCATTCCATTCGCCGCCAACATTGGCGGGATGGGTACCCCCATCGCTTCGCCTCCCAACGCTGTCGCCGTGGCCTTCCTTCAGCAAGCAGGATACAGCATCAGCTTTGGATCCTGGATGCTAGTTGCGGTTCCGCTGATGCTTGGCCTGCTGCTTTTTACCTGGCTGCTGCTGGGTGCGTTTTTTCGGACGAGCAACGAGACGTTCGCCTTGCAACCGATTCATGCTTCCATTGCGGGGCAAGGATGGTTCGTCATTGCCGTTTTTCTCGTTACCATTGGCTTGTGGCTTTCCGAGCCCTGGCACGGATTGCCGACGGCGGTGGTAGCGCTGCTTCCGGCGATTGCGTTTACCGCTACCGGCCTCATCCGCCGTCGAGATTTTAACTCGCTCGAATGGCATATCCTCATCCTCATTGCTGGGGGCATTGCCCTCGGGATGGGAATGCAACAAACCGGGCTGGACACCGCTGTGGTGGAGATGCTTCCGCTCAGCCACACCACCATGCTGATCACCATGGTGGGCGCAACGATGGTTTTCAGCACCTTTATGTCGAATACCGCTGCGGCCAACCTTCTCCTTCCACTTGGGGTATCCTTCGCCCTAACCCTCAATGCAGGTGAGGGCACCGTACTTCAACTAGCGATAAGCATTGCCCTGGCCGCTTCAGCTGCCATGATCCTTCCCATCAGCACCCCGCCTAATGCCATTGCCTACGCACACGGGGAATTAGAAACCCGAGATCTAGCCTGGGCGGGTGGCGTGGTTGGCGTACTGACGCTGCTGTTGGTCGTCCTGCTTGGTGGACCGGTGATCGGGTTTTGGCTGAGTTGAAGGAGGGTTTAGAAGGCATCAACCGTTTGATACGCATTGATGACGGCTTGCTCCCCTTCGGCACCGGACTGGGAATTGCCGTGCTCCATGCCCAGGATACCCGTGAACCCTTTTTCATGGATGTGCCGAAACACATTGCGGTAATTGATCTCTCCGGAGGTAGGCTCGTTACGTCCGGGATTGTCGCCGATTTGGAAATACGCGATCTCGTCCCATGCCCGGTCGATGTTCGGGATCAGGTTTCCTTCCGTGATTTGCTGATGGTAAATGTCGAATAAGATTTTACAAGCGGGACTGTCCACGGCGCGGCAGATTTCGTAGGCCTGTGGTGCCTTGCTCAAGAAGAGCCCTGGATGATCGCGGAACGGGTTCAGCGGTTCGAGCACCATCACAAGGCCGTGGGGCTCCAGTATTTCGGCTGCCTGACGCAACGACTCCACCACATGGGCAGTTTGGTACCCCATTTCAAGGCGCAGATCAAGGTGGCCCGGCACCACCGTCATCCAGGTGGCATTCACCCGCTTCGCCACTTCTGCCGACTCCCGGATTTCGTTCAGGAATTCTTCCCGCTTTTCCAGATTACCACTCGCCAGATTCGGCTCGCTCCAGTGGATGGTATGGGCCACAAAAACCCCCATCTGTATGCCCAGCCTTGACATAGCGGCCGCCAAGCGTTCCTGCTCTTGTACCGAACGTCCCTTCATGCCGTTGTCTTCCCAGGCCCGGAAGCCCTGTTCGGCAGCAAATTCCAGTTGATCTACCAGATCGTTGCCGGCATGATGCCTAAACATGCCAAAATGGGGGGCATAGTTTAACTGGTAGGTGTGAGCCGGCTGAACAGGATCGGCGTGGGTGGTCTTATGCATTGGGAGGGTAAGGCCTACCGAACTTGCGAGCCCAGCTTTTAGAAAAAAACGGCGGTTCATTCTTTCAGATTGACAAGGTGGCATTTCAAAAGGGGTTACTTCGGAGTATACGGAACAGGTACCTTTGCGAATGAAGTTTTTCACCTCCCCGTGACCCGTTTTCATCGCATTTCACGAATGGATTAAGTAGGACACGTTTTCAACTAGGCGATCCAACGAGTTCCGTACCACTACATCCGAAGCTTGCCTCCTATCGCCCCTCCTGTGCTTGCAAACCTTAGGAAATTCTGCCCAAAGGCTCGGGTCGTTGATTCAACGTGAAAGAGACCAATCCTGCAACTCCTAAGCTCATATTATCAATATGGTACGATGATTTGAGAAAAACTGTAGCAAAATGCTCGTTTTCGATTCATGGTACCGCTTTTGTTAAGCCAATGATGAACAACCCCCGATTCCCTCTATTCCGCTCTTCCATGTCCCGCTCACAAACCTCGCTGGTGCTGGGTGTTGTAATGATAGCCTTTGCATCCCCCGCCTTGGGCCAAGTGATGACGGCTGATACCAGCACGCCTCAAATCGACGTCGCCCCATCTGTTTTTTCGCTGCACGATATCCCCATGCTTTTGGTGTCTGAAGCCGCGCTGACCTTTCCTCCGGAAGCGCTTTTCCTGACCTCCAATGCCCAAGTCGTGCTGCGCTATGTGGTACAGCCTGATGGGACTCCTACGAACATCACCGTGGTTCGTAGTCTGGGGCCTGCCTTTGATGACGCAGCCAAAGCCTTGATAGAAAACATGGTGTTCCATCCCATGCTGAACGAACAGGGAGAACCGGTGGCACAGCCTTTTTTCACCCCGGTGTCGTTTAATCGTCCGGCTGAAGCCCTTCAGTAGCGCTGGCCCTTCGCTGTTCAGCGAAACACATCCTTTATCGCAACGTGGGCTGCCCAGTGCCCGCACATTCCATGCACGCCCCCACCGGGCGGCGTAGACGCCGAACACAAATAGACCCCTTTGAGCGGTGTGCGATAGGGAACGGGATGCCACACCGGACGCGCCAGCATATGCCGCAAATCGTTTGATCCACCCGTCACACTGCCCCCAATCAAATTGCTATTCTGATGCTCCAAATCAATAGGAGAAGAACAGAAGCGGGCTAAAATGGTGTCCCGAAAGCCCGGTGCAAACCGTTCCAGTTGGGCTTCGATGGCAGCCGTCATATCTTTTCCCGAACCAAGCGGTACGTGTGCATAGACCCATGCAGTATGTTTGCCTTCAGGGGCTCGGGTTGGATCAAAAATACTGGGCTGGGCGACCAATAAAAAAGGACGCGGCGCATGAACCCCCTGGGCCGCAGCCCGTTCGGAGGCCGCTACTTCTTCGAGGGTGCCGCCCACATGAACGGTACCGGCCTGGCGGCATCCTGGATGTCGCCATGGAATCGGGGCATGCAAGGCATAGTCGATCTTGAATACCCCCATCCCATACCTGAAGCGATCCAGTTGTTGGCGATAGCGCGGAGGCAAGCCTCGGTCCGCCAGGCGCAAAAATTGACGCGGGCTCACATCGAGCAGGACCGCCCGTGCAGCCGGAACTTCATCAAGGGATGCTACCCGGACGTTTGTTTCAATTTTACCTCCCAGCGACATCAAATAACCAGCCAAGGCATTTGCAATAGCCTGGGCACCTCCTTTTGGAAAAGGCCACCCCACCGCATGCGCCAAGGTCCCCAGCATAAGCCCAAACGACGAGGACAAGGGTTGCTCCAAAGCCAGGGTAGAATGGGAGGCGTGTCCGGCAAAGAGTGCCCGCGCCGCCGTGGTTTTAAACCGTCGCCTGGCGAAGGTGCGGGCGGGAAGAATCCCCTGCATACCAAACAACGCCAACAGTAACGGATGTTTGGGAATGTGCAAAAGAGGGCGTAAGGTCTCGCTCATCAAGGCCTGCCAGTGTTGCACAAAAGGCGTAAAAAGACGTTTGAACGACGCTTCATCGGCCCCTAGCGCGGCGGCTGTTGCCTCCAGGGAACGATAGTGAAGCGCTGCCTGCCCATGATGGAGCGGGTGCGCCAGCGGGATCTCCGGATGAACCCATTTGAGTCCATGGTCTTCTAACGGGAGTGTCCTAAAAAACGGAGATGCTACTCCCAATGGATGAATGGCCGAGCCAAGGTCGTGAAGAAAACCAGGCTCGGTGAGTTCTCCCGTGCGTGCTGCTCCGCCAATCGTTTCGTTTGCTTCCAGTACGAGCACCCGTATTCCACGCTGGGCCAGCGTAACTGCAGCCGCGAGACCGTTGGGACCCGCCCCTACCACAACTGCATCGTAACCGTCTTCAGACATTGTTCTTGTATTGATGAATTGCCGCCCTGCACGAACGAGCGCAGACTACGAAAGTTTTTGCCATCATTTTGTGACATTCTCCGTTTGTTCTCGTTCTTTATTGATGGGGTAAAGCCGTCCTTCGCTTTTGATTTAATCGACGTGCTCCGATGAACCGCCGCTCCTTTCTTCCTTTCGCCTCTTCTTCGACGCCAGCGACGACTTCTCCTACGGTGGCGTCCCCTCCCGTCGTGTCATTCGAGTTTAACTGGACGTACGAACGCCCCCTGTTGCCTCCTCCAGACCCGCTCGCACCGCTTACCACATCAACAGGACTGGAGCCATATCCCGTCCCATTGAGCCGTGCGAAGGCTGCCCACCTGCTGCGTCGAACCGGGTTTGGTGCCCGCCCTGCGGAAGTAGCGGCGCTGGAAGGAATGCCGGCCTCGGCTGCCGTGGCCGTGCTGGTGCAAGAGGCCTTGCTTCAGGAGAATCCCTCGCGTCCCGTATGGGCGGATGAGGCCGTGCCCCGGCGACCTGCCCGAGGTGCTACTCCCGAAGAGCAACAGGCTTACCGCGATCAATTGGCCGCGTATATCGATGCCAACAACGAGTGGATGCAGGCCTATCGATCCGAGTTTGTGCAGCGACTGTATTTGGTGGGACTCCGCGAAAAAATGGCGCTGTTCTGGAGCAACCATTTTGTCACGGAAACGGACGCCTACGAACGCCTGGCGGTTTATGCATTTCGTTACCTCGATCTGCTCCGCGAACACGCCCTGGGCAACTTTAAGGACTTCGTCTACGCCGTTGGGCTCAACGATACCATGTTGCTTTACCTCAACGGCAATACCAATGAAGTGCGGGAGCCCAACGAGAACTACGCCCGCGAGTTGCTGGAATTGTTCACGATGGGGCAAGAAACCATCGACGGCGCCATAAACTACACCCAAACAGACATCGAAGAGTTGGCGCGTGCCCTCACGGGCTGGGTGGTGGACCCCTTTGCGTTAGAAGTCTACTTCGTTCCCGAACGATATGATGCGGGGGGAAAAACCATCCTGGGCCAGACCGGTCCATTCGGGTATAGTGCGGTCATCGACCTTATTTTTGAAGAGCGGGCCCAACAAATTGCCGAATTCATCTGCGGAAAGCTGTATGCCGAATTTATCTACGCAGCCCCTGATCCGGCAATCGTGAAGGAGTTGGCGCAGGTGTTTCTGGCTCATGGTTTTGAGATTGCACCCGTGCTGGAAACCCTTCTTTCGAGTGCCCATTTCTTCGACGACGAAGTGGGAGGCGCCCAAATTAAAAGCCCCATTGCAACGATGGTGGGCTTGCTGAAAGAATCCGCTCAGGAGTCTTACCCGCCTCGCCTCTTCACCTTGTTGGATCGGTATGGACGGTTTATGCAACAACGGCTCCTTGATCCTCCCAACGTAGCGGGCTGGCCGGGCCACCACAATTGGCTCGACACGAATACGTTTCCCATTCGCTGGGAAGTATCCAGTGCCTTGCTTTTTTCCAGCCGCCTCGATCAACCACCGTTGGACCTCGTTCCGATGGCCGAGGAACTGCACGATCCGTTTTCGCCCCTGGCCGTCTTTGACCTGCCTCGGGCCATGGCTGAGCACCTGCTCCCCGTCCCGCTCGATGCCCTCAACCTGGATGGAGGCGGGGAATTTGGCGGCGACCTCCAAAACAATCCCCTTCCCCAAGAAATCGTTGATGCCCCACTTTATGTTCAGGATCTCGCTAAAATATTCCTAGCGGGCGTGCCCTGGTACGAGTGGAACCTGTATCTGGATGAAGCGGCAGCGCTGCTGCTCAACTTTGCGCGGTACCTAACGAATTTACCTGAATATCAACTGATGTAGGCAGGCGGCGCTGCTGCTCCTTACACAACCCGATAAAGCCATGTGCGACCATCATCATTCCCATCATGTCACGCCCCGTTTCGGTAGTTGCCTGGAACATGGAGACGCTCATTCCGAAGACCATGCCCGCTGGTCGCGTCGTGACTTTATGACGACGTTGGGCCTTGCTGCTGGTAGTACGATGATGGTGGCAGGTACGCCCCTTCGTGCCCTCGGCCAAACCTCGCTCCTCAACCGGCTACGCACCCTCGAAACAGATCGCGTCCTTGTCCTCATTCAGTTGAGCGGTGGGAATGACGGCCTCAACACCGTCATTCCTGTCGAAAACGACGTGTATTTCAACAGCCGTCCTTCTCTTGCTATTCCCAAAAACACGGCCCTTTCGATAGCCGATGGTGTGGGGTTTCACCCTTCGTTTGATGCGCTGACGCCACTCTATAACGAGGGCAACATGGCCGTCTTGCAAAACGTCGGCTATCCGACCCCCAGCCTTTCCCATTTCCGCTCGACGGACATTTGGCTCTCGGCGAGCAACAGCGAGGACGTCATTGAAACCGGATGGGCGGGCCGTTATCTGGACGTCGAATTTCCCAATGCCAACGAAGAACCCCTCGACTTCCCGTTGGCCGTACAGGTCGGCGGACTCTCCTCCATGCTGTTTCAGGGACCATCATCCAACCTCGGCATGTCGCTCGCCAGCCCCGAAATCTTCGAGCGCCTCGCCCAGGAAGGCATTTTATACTCGGTCGAAGGACTTCCAGACACAACCTACGGCGATGAGATGCGCTTTGTCCGTACCGTTGCCAACAATTCCTTCACCTATGCCGAAGCTGTACAATCTGCCTCAGAAATAGGCACAAACAGCGTCGAGTACCCGAACAATCCGCTTGCCAACAATCTTTCTATTGTGGCCCGGCTCATCAAAGGCCAGCTTGGTGCCCGGATCTACCATGTGTCGCTGGGTGGCTTCGACACGCATTCCCAGCAGGCCCAGCAGCACGCGTTGTTGCTCCGCTACATCGCCGAGACGGTGACGGCGTTCATCAGTGACCTTGAATCGGCCAGCATGGACGAAGAGGTGCTCATCATGACGTTTTCCGAGTTTGGGCGACGTGTGGGCCAGAATGGCTCAAATGGCACCGACCATGGCACGGCAGCCCCGTTGTTCTTGTTCGGGCCAGGCGTTGAAGGCGGCCTTTACGGCACCATCCCCGACCTTGAAGACCTTGACAACACCGGCAACCTGAAACATGACGTTGACTTCCGTCAGGTTTACGCCACCGCCCTGAAAGACTGGTTTGGCCTTACCGATGCCGAAATCACCTCGGTACTCGGAGCGTCTTATTCGTCCCTTGGCTTTGTTAGTAACCCATCCGGCGGCGATCCGACATTTACCGAAGAGCCCCTACCAAACTCCTTCGCCCTCGAGCCAAACTACCCCAACCCTTTCAATCCACAAACAACCATCACCTACTCGTTACATGCCGCCCAGTCGGTGACGCTGCGTATTTTTGACGTGCAGGGGCGTCTTGTGCAAACGCTCTTTTCAGGTGCTCAGCCCGCAGGCTCCTATTCGGTCGTGTTTGATGCCGGACACCTTCCCAGCGGCACCTATTATTATCGCCTTGAAACCCAACACGGAAGCCAGACCCGCCACATGACGCTGGTCCGTTAGGACTTACGACTTGGAAGCAATCCCCAATCGACGTTGCAATTCTTCATAGCGACTCCGGCTAACCTTCAGCCGCTTTCCATCTTGGAGCCGTACCGAATAATCACCGCCCTCGCTATAAAGCAAGGCATCAATTTCTTCTAACCGGACAATGGTGCTGCGATGGATTCGAAAAAACGTGGCAGGATCTAGCCGGTCCTCTAATACCTGCATCTGTTCACGGATAACATAGGTGGCATCGGCGGTATGCAACTCCGCATAATCACCGCTGGCGGCGATGAATATGATCCGCCCCACAGGAACGATACGCATTTGCCCACGCATTTCTACGGCGATGCGCTCCAAGTACCGGGGAGGCGCAGGAGAGGGCGTTTCCGAAACTTCGCGGAGCACGGCGGCGAGGCGCGTTTGCAAGTCGTTCATCTCATGGGCCGAAATTTTTTTCCGAACCCGGGCCAGGGACTGCTCAAACCGTTCGTCGTCGAAAGGCTTGAGCAGATAATCCGTCGCTGCGAAATCAAAAGCGTTGACGGCGTACTGGTTGTAGGCCGTCACAAAAATCACCTCCGGCATATGCTGCGGACCTACCTTTTTGACCACCTCAATCCCGGTAAGGCCGGGCATTTGAACATCAAGAAATACCAAATCGGGCTTAAGGCGCTCAATGCCTTGCACCCCTTCTCTGCCATTTGTTGCTGTTCCCACGATTTCAATGTCAGACTCTTTTTGCAAGAGGTCTTTCAGCCGTTCACGGGCAGCCCGTTCATCATCAACAATCAATACGCGGATTTTTTTTTCCTCAGCCATGGCTTCACTCTTCGGATGTGACACCGGCAGCAACAAGGTCGGAGGCGGTATGATACGGCAGCGAGAGATGGGCCCGAGCACCGCCTTCTGGGTTCATTTCCAATTTGATACTTTGAGCATCGCCGTAGAGACTTTCTAAACGTTCGCGGGTGTTGCGTAACCCTACTCCAAAAGTAACGCTCGGCGGAGCAGGAGCACCATCTCCACCGCTCTCGAGCAGTCCAGGCCCATTGTCGCTCACACTTAGATGCAATTGCTCCCCTTCGCGCCAGGCCTTTAACTCGATGTATCCCCCTTGCTCGCGCTTGCCAATGCCATGTTTGATGGCGTTTTCGACCAACGGCTGTAATATGAGGTTGGGTACCATGGCATCCAAAACCCAGGAGTCGATGTCATGGATCACCTGCAGCCCTTCTTCAAAACGAATGTGCTCAATTTCGAGGTAATCGTCGATGAAGCTGAGTTCTTGCCGCAGAGTGACTTCTTTGACATCGGTTTTTTCGAGCGTATACCGCAGCAGCTTACTCAGGCGGGCAATCATGCGCCGGACCCCACGTGGATCCCGCTCCAGATACGTTGAAATGGTGTGCAAGGTGTTAAATAAGAAGTGCGGGTTCAGTTGCATCCGCAAGGTCTGGAACCGTGATTCCGCAAGCTGCGCTTGCAGCGTAGCAGCCTGTGCCTGAAGCTCCGCCGACTTGGTGCGCAGTTCGATGGTTTCTTTCTGGTGTTCTTGGTAGCGCAAAAAGTAGTCGCGGGCAAATCCGGCTGCAACCACCACAAAGAATGCCACCAATTCGTCAATGAAGAAAAACCGTGCGATGCGCGCATCAAGGGCCACGATATGCTTGGAATCAGGCATAACGAATTCAATAAATGTAATCGCCCCCACATAATCGAGGAGGATGGCTGCGGACACAGCCCCCACCACGTGAAGGCCCAAGTGGGGTAACCACCGGGTTCCTTCAATCCGGAAGCGCCTGCTCAGCCAAAAGAAACACGGTGTCAGCAGTGCCCATACCGAAAACTCCGTGATCGCTTGGAGGGCCTCCCCTTCTTCCAATCCGCCCGGTTGCCCAAAACGAGAGTCGAACAGACGTTGGGTGAGCGTCAGCACGACAATTAGGCTCCAAAAGGCAACGATGACCAGGGCCTCAATCCATCGCTGCTTGGTAATACGTGTTGTGATCATGATCTATCATCCGTGGGAGAATCCCGCTTCTAGCATCAATAGTCTTCCCTCTGATTCACCCTTCAAGAAGAAGGCACAAGCCTCTTTCCAATAAGGTAAGCCCTCCTCTTACGTATTTCCAATTGATTCTGACTAAACCCTTCGCTCAGATGCACCTTAAACCGATGAAATGCACGAGGATGCGGTAAAGAATATTTTGACGATGACAAACCATATCTAGCCGCCTTTTTCCCCCCTAATCAGCAGAATACAGGGGTTTTTCCACTCATCTCGTTTTCGTGCCGTTCACAGTTTCACCGTGCATTTCGTCTCAAGCCCTGAATCTCTCCGTGGCTCCCTCGTTATAACGCAGCAAATCAGGTTCCCTCCTTCACGCGGCATCCTGTACCACCTTAGTTGGATTACAACCATGAACATATCGAAGTCCCTACTCACCTTCCTTTTCCTCTTCGGCGTTTCGACGCTGGCATGGGCCCAACAGCCTGGTGGGCCTGGGTTTGCTCCCCGGGGTCAGATCCTTGGAGCTGTAGAGGATGCCGATGAAGGCACCCCCATCGCAACAGCAACCATTTCTGTTTGGAGTACGCGCGACTCGACGTTGGTTACGGGTGCCATCGCCTCCGACGACGGCACCTTCCGCATCGAAGGGTTGCGCCCTGGCAACTACTATGTGCAGATCAGCTTCGTAGGATACGCCACCCAAACTATCTCGGAAGTGGCGCTTTCGCCCCAGCAGCCCCAAACCCACCTCGGTGTCGTCCGGCTTTCAGCCGACACGACGGTGCTTGACGAAGTCGAGATTACCGCCGAGCGTGACTTCATGGAAGTACACATCGACAAAAACGTTTATAACGTCAAAGACCAGCTGGTCAGCGATGGCGGCTCTGCCACCGATGTGCTGAGCAACATCCCTTCCATTGAAGTAGATATCGACGGGCAAATCAGTTTGCGCGGTAGCCAGAATGTGGCGGTCCTTATTAATGGCCGCCCCTCGCAGATGACGGGTGAGATGCTGGCGAGCTTCCTGCAAGGCCTTCCCGCCAACACCATCGACCGCGTGGAGGTGATTCCGAACCCGTCCTCGCGCTACGAACCCGATGGGATGTCGGGCATCTTGAACATCGTGCTGAAGCAAGACGCCGAACGCGGCATTGCAGGCAGCCTTACAGCAGGCACAGGCACCCGCGATAACGCCAACGCCTCCGCGATGCTCTCGTATGGAAAAGGCGACTTCAACAGCCGAATCAACTATGGCTTCCGCTATGGCACCCGCGAGTCCGAAGGCACCCGCTTTAATGAATACCGCTTCGACAACCCGTTTGAATACCTGGAAGTGCTGAACACGGGCGACAGCGATTCTTTCTCCCACAATGTGAATCTGACCACCGACTACGAGCTGTCCAGAACCAATTCCTTGTCATTTTCGGGGATGCTGGGCGTGCGGAACAGCAATGGGGATGACAACAACCTGTACGCCGAGTGGATTCAGGAACTTGCCGACGAAACCACCCGCTTCAACCGCAGCACCGAGGAGGACGACCACAGCTTCAACTCGAACGTGGGCCTCGCCTTCCGCCGTATCCTCGACCCCACGAAGCATGAGCTGACCGCTGAGGTAGACTTCCGCTACCAGCAAAGCGATGAAGAGCAGGTATATCTGGAAGAATTACTTTTTACCAACGCCGACCCCACGGTCGCATCGCAGGAGCGTAACTCGCTGGACGACAACATGGCCACCACGTCTTTTCAGGTGGATTACATCCGTCCGATAGGGGAAGAAGGCAAGTTGGAAACGGGCTACAAGGGATCGCTGAAAAATCTGGAAACGGAGCAGTTCACGGAGACCTTTAGCGATGAAGCAGGCAGGTTTGTACCCGACGCTGGCAACAACGTCTTCGACTACACCGAGCAGATCCATGCGGCGTACGGCATTGTGGGCCAGCAGTTTGGGCCCGTGGGCGTGCAGGCTGGCCTTCGCGCCGAGCAAGCGCTTATCGACTTTACGCTCAGCACCACGGATGAGGACTACGAAAACAACTACTTCAGCCTCTTCCCAAGCGCCTTCCTCACCTACAAGCTCAGCGATGCGCATCAGGTCCGCCTGAGCTACAGCAAGCGCATCAACCGTCCCCGGACGCGAGGCTGGTTTAACCAACTGAGCCCATTCAGCGACAACTCGGACCCCCTGTTCCGCCGCGAGGGCAACCCGCGCCTGAAGCCGGAATACATTCACGCAACCGAGATTTCTTACACGATGAACATGGGGAGCGCAACGCTTACCCTCAGCCCCTACTTCCGCCGGACCGTGGATGTGGTGCGCTTCATCGACCGCATTGATGAGGAGACGGGCATCACCACGGTTACCTTCGAGAATCTGGACAAAAGCGATTCCTGGGGCGCTGAAGCGATCGCGTCCATCCGACTCGGTCGAACGTTTAATGCTTTTGCCAGCTTCAATGCCTTTCGCGAAAACACCGATGCCAGCGACATTAACTCATCGCTGAGCAACGATGCCTTCGGCTGGAACACACGCTTCAACGGGACCTGGCGCATCACCCAGTCCCTCTCGATGCAGGGCTCTTGGTTTTACCGCGCCCCGATGGATGTGGAGCAAGGCCGCAGGGGCTCCATGACATGGACCAACTTCGCATTTCGCCAGCAACTGATGGGCGACAAAGCCAGTGTGAGCGTGCGTTTCAACGATCCGTTTGGCCTTGCCAGCTTCAACATTGAACGCGACACGCCTACCTTCTATCTGCACAATACCCGCGAGTTTAATGCCCGCTCGGTGAGTCTCTCGCTGACCTACAACTTTGGTCAGCAGGACAACAACCGTCGTCGTAACCGCCAGAATGGCGAAGGGGACTTCGACGGCGGTGGTGGCATCGAGATGGGCTACTGAGTAGACCATGTGGCGGTGGTCTAATACCTAGCCGTTCCCCTAAATGGTTAGGTACAAAAAGGGGCTGTACGAGTCAGTATGGATCGTACAGCCCCTTTTGTTTTTGTCTAGCGTTGGTATTTATTCCTCTTCCAACGCTGCCAACGCTTTTGCCTTCTCCTTCTTGATAGGCGGACGTGTCTTTCGCACCTCGCTATCTCCACCTTGCGCCTGCGGTTCGTATTCAAACGTGGGCATATAGGTGTGGTCAAGTGGCTTGCCCGTCCCTTTTGCTACCGGCGATTCTTCGTGGATCACGAAATCGCGGTTCGGCAAGGTATCGTTGTGCCGACGGGCGGCGTTGGCAGCCTCCCGCATGGTGGCATCGCGGTTATGCTTGAGTTGCCCCACATTGCCCCAAAAACGCTCTTCGAGGATGTCAAACAGATGCGCAAAGGCAGCGCGGTCTCGCTCGAACGCCACGCCATACGCACCCGCTCGGAGTTGGTGATCCATCTTGGCTAGGGCACAGGACAACGCAAACAAGTAGATCGCGTTATCCGCCAACCGGGCCTGCTGTGCCTGCCGCGTCACAATGTGTTCCTTCTCCCAACGGCTGGTGAGCTTGAACGTGTAGGAATGATGTTGGACAAGCTTGGAGAGCCGATCCGCAAACGACGCAAGTGGCGCGTGTACCGGCCCAACCGTTGCCCGCTCTGGCTTCACGCCCAGGAAAAGCTGCGCGCCCAGAGGCAAGGCCCTGGCCATCACCTTTGGGTTCGTCCCATTTGCCAGCAGCCGCCGGACGTTTTCACCGACGGACTGGTCCTTGTCCCATAGCAGCGCCTCTTGCACGGCGATCATGTGTTGCGCCAGCTGACGACCGCCATATGCAAAGATAAACGGCTGCATTACCTCGTTGGAGCCTTCCACAATACGGTGGATGCGGTTGTCCCGCCACACGCGCTCAAACTCGTTCTCGGTCACGTAGCCTTCGCCACCCATAATCTGCATGGCGTCGTCGATCACTTCCCAGCCCATGTGCGAGCAGAAGACTTTGGTCATCGCCGTCTCCACCATCACATCTTCGTCGCCCCGGTCCAGCATGCCCGTCATCATATATAAGACGGCATCCATGGCATACGTGAATGCCGCGGCCTTGGCAATGCGCTGTTGCACCAACTCAAAATCGGCGAGGGGGCGACCAAACTGATAGCGGGTCTGCACCCATTTGATGGCCTGATTCATGGCGCGGTTGGCCCCACCGGCTACGCCAGCCGAAAGCGTGCAGCGGCCGTAGTTGAGGCATGTGAGGGCCACCACGAGTCCTTTTCCTTCGTCGTGCAAGCGGTTTTCGACAGGGACCTTGACGTTGGTGAAGCGGATTCGGGCCTGCCACGTCCCGCGGATGCCTGTCTTCGAGCGGTTGTTCTCGAACACGTCCACGCCGTCCATGTCGGGCGTGACGATGAGGGCCGTCACCACATCCTTCTGTTTGCCCCGTACGTCGGTGGTTTGTTGCTTGGCCACCACGGTGAGCAGCCCCGCCATCGCGCCAGAGGTCGTCCATTTCTTTTCGCCGTTCAGGATATAATGGGTACCATCCTCGCTGAGCGTGCAGCGCGTTTTTTGTCCGGCGGCATCGCTGCCAACGTTGGGCTCGGAAAGACAAAAGCCCGACAGGTACTCGCGGGCTACCCTTGGCAGGTATTGCTGCTTCTGTTCCTCCGTTCCAAACAGCATGATGGCTTTGCAACCAATGCTCTGGTGCGCCGAAACGACGACCGCCGTCGAAGAGCAATAGCTGCCGATGAGTTCGAGTACGCGGTTGTATGAGGTAACGCCGAGCCCCAACCCACCATAGGCTTCGGGAATGGTCATGCCCATCACCCCGAGTTCAAACAACCGCCGCAGGTTTTCCTCCGGGATATACTGCTTTTGGTCGATGAGCACGGCGGGGTGTTCGTTGCGGAGATAATCTTCCAACCGTTCGAGCAAGGCATCGCAGATGGCGCGTTCCTCCTTGCTGGCGGTTGGGTATGGAAAAATCAAGTCATTGCGGAAGCGCCCCCAGAACAGGTTCTTGGCGAACCCCATTTCGTCAGGCTCTGGTCCGAGCATCGCCTCCGCTTCCCGGATCATCTTTCGATCCCGGGCGGAGACGCCTTTCATGTTGCTTAAGCTGCGATCAGCCATGGAAAAAACCTCTATCGTAAAGTGGTAAATAAGAAAGGTGTGCATCGTAGTGATGCCACGTGCGCTGTGCCTTCGTACTCCCTCGCCTCAAAAAAGCGCTTCCAGAAAGAACACAACTGCTTGAAGAACAAAGATATCATTCCAACGATCCACCGCCAACTCAAATTGAAGGGATCTACTTCTTTGCACCTGTTCTTCCACTAGGCTCCCGTCGTACTTTGCGAGAAACCAACCGCAACCCGTACCACCCCGCTTCATGCCCAGCTTCCTCGAACGCCTCGGCCATCTCCAAGCCACCAAACGCTCCCGCCTCTGCGTCGGGCTCGACCCCGATCCCCTTCGCCTGCCTCCGCATTTACTCCAGTCTCGTGCGTTGCCTGAGGCCGTGCTGCATTACAACTGCGCGATCATCGACGCGACGGCCGCTTCGGCGTGTGCCTTTAAACTCAACTTTGCGTTTTTCGAAGCGCTCGGGGCTGAAGGTTGGCGCGTCCTGAAAGCGACCATCGACCATATTCCCGACGACGTGCTGATCATCGCCGACGCAAAACGGGGCGACATTGGGAATTCGGCCCGTTTTTATGCCACCTCCGTGTTTGAGCAGTTAGGCTGCGACGCGATTACGGTTGCTCCGTACATGGGCCGCGATTCCGTGCTGCCCTTTCTTCAATATGAGGGCACAGCTGCCTTCGTATTGGGGCGAACGTCCAATCCTGGAGCTGCGGATTTCCAAGAACCGTTATGCGGAGATCAGCCCCTGTTTGTACGAGTGTCGCGGCAGGTAAGCCGTTGGGCAGAAACAGCGCCCGGGACTGCCGGGCTTGTGGTTGGAGCCACCGACATCCATGCCTTGAAAACAATACGCACGCTCTGCCCAACGACGCCCTTCCTGATCCCCGGTGTAGGCGCTCAGGGCGGCGATGCCGCATCCGTCCTCACCGCATCCGCTACAGATCAAGGACACATTATCGTCAACAGCAGCCGGGGAATCATCTACGCCTCGTCCGATCCAACCTTCGCCGAAGTTGCGGCCCGGGAAGCCGAAAGCCTGCGACATACCCTGAACGGCTAGCCATCTCCTCTTCTTCAACCCCAGAGGTTATATATGAGCAACGTATGTGTCTAAAGGAGAACACCCTTCTCTTTTCGTCACGTCTTTGTTTTATGTTGGCTTCCCTTCCTCCGGTAGCTGTTGTTGAAGAACCCAGCCCGGTTACCTATTTCTACGGCGTTCCCGATGCCCTCTTCGAAGTGGTTCTTCACGAGCCTCCGGAAGGCATCAGACGCATTCCCGAAGCGTTTGTCCAGGCCCTCTGGCAACAGCAACGGTTTAACCTTTTCGGGCTAACCACGACGTCGGGTTCCGCCATCACCATCCTTGATCCCGGCATGCTGAATACCGATGGTGGCCCTGACTTCCGACACGCACATGTTAAGATCGGCGATACAGAGTGGCACGGCGATGTGGAAATCCATGTTGCATCCAGCACCTGGTTCGACCATCGGCACCATGAGAACGAACGGTATAACAGCGTAGTCCTGCATGTAACCCTGCATGGAGACCTTTGGACAGGAGGCCTGATTCGACAAGATGGGACAGCCCTCCCCGAACTTGTCCTCTATCCACGTATCGAGGCTTCCCTGCGGACGTTGCTCTATCAATATTTCACCACCCCGGCCAACGATTTTTTGTGTGGCTCTCGATGGAATACCGTTCCCGAATCTGTCAGGAATACGTATGTACGTCAACTGGCAACGGAACGCCTCCGCGATAAAACCGCCACCCTTGCGGGCGTCCTGCCAAAACCCCCGCTTGATGACTTGCTTTACGAACGCTTGTTTGCTGGCCTGGGATATGCAAAAAACGCGGATCCCATGCGGCAGTTAGCCCAACGGGTGCCGTTGGCATTGCTCCGCCAACTCGATGATCCTATCGATGTGGAGGCAGTGCTCTTTGGAACCGCCGGATTATTACCCGCGCCGGCTGACCTGTTAAACACCGACCGCCTCACGGCGGACTATGTGATGGATCTGCATGAGCGGTTCGAAAGGCTTCGCCATCGTTTTGACCTCGTCCCGCTTCCTCGGACCGTGTGGCAGTTCTTTCGGCTGCGCCCTGCTAACTTTCCAACGCTGCGCATTGCACAGGCAGCCCGGTTTGTTGCTCCCGGAGGAATACTTCGAGATGATGCGGGTTCGCTTCTTCTAGATGCGATCCGGCAACCCAGACCGATCAAAGCCTTGCTCAACGTGCTGGGTAGTCGCCCGGGCTCGTTCTGGGAAACACATTTCAGGCTAGAGAAAGCCACAAAGCCACGCAACCCGGCGTTGGGATCAACGAGAAGACAAGCGCTCCTCGTTAATGCGGTAATCCCCGTTCTGCTTGTTTATGCCCAGCATATTCAGGACATAGCATTGGCAACATCGATCCGTAATTTGCTCACCTATCTTCCGCCGGAAAACGATGAGGTGACCCGACGCTTTCACGCCCTCGGCACCAAGCCCGCAAACGCCCTCATGGCACAAGGGTACCATCAGCTTTATCGTACACGGTGCGAACACGCCCGCTGTTTATCTTGCGACATTGGTCGACACGTACTCGACGCGGATGTCTGAGGCTTGTATCTTGCTGCTACTCCTTGTTTGACCAACCTGTGGCAACCGTGTTGATTCGCCTCGTTCGCATGACTTTTCATCCAGATGCGCTGGATCCCTTTTTAGAAATCTTCGACGCGTCGGCCCCCAAGATTCGGGCCTTTCCTGGTTGCCAGCACCTAGAATTGTGGCGCGACCCTCGTTACGCCAATATCCTCACTACCTTCAGCCATTGGGACAGCGCAGACGCGCTGGAAGCATATCGGTACAGCACCCTCTTCAAAACAACGTGGGCGCGTACGAAACCGCTTTTTGCGGCCCCACCGCAGGCATTCAGTCAAACGATTCTGCGGAACGCCGAAGCGATAGCAGCTAAAGCGAAAGGTTGAGCCCAGCCTGAATTTCACGTCCCGGAGCAGGCAGGCCCAGTTGAGGCATCACCACTTCGTCTGTGAGGTTGTTTACACGGGCAAATACTTCAGCAGCCAGCAGGCGTGGGGTGTTAATCCGAAGCCGATAGGCCATCCGGGCATTGACGGACAACGACGTGGGTAGAGCTACAAATGTGTTGGTTTCATCAAGGCTGTAAGCACGCCCAGTATATACTCCCTGAAGCAGCACCGTCAATCGTCCGCGGTACTGGTACGTCGAGGTCACTGTGGAAAGCCACGCCGGCTTTTCAGCTAAGCGTACGGTCATTCCCTCATCATATCCCCGTGCATTCAACCACGTCATGTGGCCATTGACCCTCCAACCAGCGAGGGGCTGGACCACGCCCATCACCTCCACGCCATACACCCGGCTTCCTTCCAGATTGATACGTTGACGCTTGCGCTCGCCGTCGATCTCCACCGTGCGGCGATCGATGGTGTCGACGGAACGGTTGACGAAAACGTTGGCTTCGCCACTAAAGACGACCCCTTGATGCACAATGCCCGTCTCGCCAAGCCACGCGGTCTCAGGCTTCAGGTCGGCATCGGGAATGAAGCGATTAATTGCTTCGCCAAACAGTTCACGCAAGGTGGGAAACCGCACCTTGCGCCCGCCGGATGCCCGCCATGACCAAGCCTCATTCAGTTCATAAAGAAGCGCTGTGGAGAAGCCAGCGCTTGTCTGCGGATCTCTCGCCGGCTTGTCGCCGGTCTCTGGGGTGGCGATGGCGTCCAGGCTTGCCCCAACGATGAGACGCAACGGCGCCGTGAGTTGACGCTCATATTCAAGCCCACCGCTAAAGACATGTTGCTGATACGTCAGGTCCAGCGGCTGTGCGTTGACTCCTACCTCGGTGTCTACCTGATTGTGCCGCGAGGTCAAGGCGTTGAGCGCCACGCGCCATTCGCCCTGATTCGTTGGATGTAACAGGATCAGTCGGGAGCCCAAGGTCACGTCTTCGTCGTCCTGCAACGCTACCGTGTTGGAATAGGTGTCATTCTCAAACTGCTCAATCTGTTGCCCGAAGCGACTGGCCCACACAGCCCCGCGGAGGCGGGTTCCCCGACCGTTCAACGGCATATCCCCGTTGACAATCAGCATCGACGTTTTCCACATGGGATAGCGCCAATATCGAACGGGTTCTTCGGCAGGATTCAAATGGCCCTCAGGAGCAATCCCTTTGTCGCCATCCAAATGAAGTGCCACCACACCGAGTTGAGCCCCCTTGTCAAAGGTGTAGGCCACCTGTCCAAACAGGTTTAGGAGTTCCAAGTCGGTATTGGTGCGGATTTCGTCGTGCGATTGGCTGAAAGGAAGTGTGGCATTTTCCGCCAGCGCAAAACCATCGCGAGCTGAATAGCCTGCCGAGAGCGCATAATTAACCCGTTCCGTGCGCCCGAGATGGGTAAGATAACCTTCGCGGGTGCCTTCCGTCCCCCCTCGTCCCGTCAACTCCCAAAGGGTCCCCGGGTATTGCAACGCCCGTGAGGTAAAGCTCACCGCGCCCCCCGTCACGTTGGTGCCATACAACATGGATGAAGCGCCCTTGGCCACCTGAGCCTGCCCAATCACGGATACGGGTAGCAAACTCAGATCAAAGCGGTTGTCCCAGGGGACATTGAGTAACGCGCCATCGAAGAAAAAAGCGGTCTGCCGCTCCCCCGCAGAGCGCAGGTAGATGAGCGTTTCGCCCCGTGAATTTGTTGGGACATGAGCAGATGGAATCAAGCGGGCGATTTGGTCAACCGTCGAGGCGTCGGCCTGTGCCAGTCCAGCCAGCGGCACCCGGTGCACGGTAAGTGCCGAGACCGCCTTCGTTTGTGACCCCGAGACAACGATCTCGGCAAGGTCATACGACCGCAGGGAGTCCTCTTCAACCTGTGCCCAACTAGCTGGTACCCAACAACTAACAAGGGCTACCACAAATAGTATTCGCATCTGCCTTTTCCGTATTGTAAATCAGTCGGAAGAGACCTGATTAAAGAGTGGCGGGGTCTCCAATCCTACCCATATGAAAGGGTACGGTCAATCCTCAACAAGCACTGCTTTCATCTGCACAACTTGGCAGAGACTAGGGGGTCTGGCTATTCGTTTCCTCACCCTCTGCGGGGGCAGCCGTAGCGGCGGCCTCCGTTTGACGGATCAACTCATCGGCGGTCATCGCCCTGGCTTGAAGCGCCGCGCGCACATAATACGGCGGAGACACTTGATACCGTCCAGCATCCACCAGGGAAACCGCATGCGCCCCGGATGAAAGCGCCCGGTAGTAGCGTTCTTGAACGATCATCTGCTCCGCAGAAATTGCACCAAAAGTCCGATGCTGAACCCGGTAATTACGCCCGTGTTCGGATGCTTCCTCAGCGTATGCTTGATGCTGTGCCAGCATGTCTTCATGCAAGGATACCGCCCCCGCATAGGCTTCGGCTACATCAGCCAACATCGGGTTTTGCGACGCTGCCTGTTGCAGCGTTGCCAACTCAGCCTGTGCACGGCTAAGTTCGCCCTCAAAAAGTTGGTTTGCCGCTTCAATTTCGGTCAACGTCAGATTGGTCGAATCATACGACCCATACGTCCGGCATCCTGTCAAAAGGACGAGCGCCGCCAAGAGGGATACACGAACTGCAAAATGATTCAGCATTGTGAGGGCTTCCGGGTTCAAGGGAGCAAGGAACGGCGTCCAATATGCAACACCGGGCACTTGGATGCACCACGGAAACGACTTTTTCAAATGAAATCACTTTGAGTTTAAATAATCGAGCCAGGTGCGCCAAATTAGATAAGCGTGTCGTCTGGAATGACGGCATTTTTGGGAATCACAACCACATGATCCCGGATGTAGAAGTTGGGCCCTTCCCCTTCCTCCACATGATCTCGGTTCTTAATAATACAGCGATGGCCGACGCTCACATTCTTATCAATAATCGCCCCTTCGATGTAGGACTCCGAATCGATACCGGGTTGATCAGGGCCACCGAGAAAATTGCGCTGTTCGGGATCGTACCAGCGGTAATAATCTGCCCCTAGAATGACCGAGTTTTTGATGGTGGTATTGTGCCCGATGTACGCCCGAAGACCTATCACCGAGTTGGTGATCTGACTGTTGATGACCACACTGCCCTCAGCAATGATGGCATCCTGAATAAAGGAGCTTTGAATTTTGGCGGGTGGCAGCATCCGGGCGTTTGTGTACAATTGCATCTGGGCATCATAGAGGGTGAACGGCGGCTGCTGTTGGGCAAGCATCAGGTTGGCATCGAAATAGGAGCGTATGGTCCCGATATCACTCCAGTAGCCAGGAAAAGGAAAACACACCACCCGGTGGGTGTCGATGACCGCTGGAATGATCTCTTTTCCAAAATCATGGGCATCGGCATAGGATTCGAGCAATTCCAATAGCATCTTCTTGCTGAAGATGTAGATCCCCATCGAGGCGAGGTATTCACGCCCCTGCGCCTTCATTTCCTCTGACACGGGGCTTTCCTTGCCCGATAGTTCTTCCGACGAAGGCTTTTCATTAAACTCGGTAATCACTTGTTCGTCGTTGGTTTTCATAATCCCAAACGACGGGGCAT
>JAUIDY010000101.1 GCA_030428385.1 Rhodothermia bacterium
CCCATCGCGCAGGAACTGGCTGCCATCGTGCGCCGCCTCGACGATACGCGTCCGATCACGGCTGGGCTCAACGAAACCAACCCCTCCAACCCCGTCATCCAGTCCGGCGTGCTCGACGTGATTGGCTTCAACTACCACCTCGAAGATTTTGAGACCTTCCCCGAGGTTTATCCCGGTCAGGCACTCATTGGCTCCGAGACGACCTCGGCGCTGGCGACACGGGGACACTACGACATGCCCTCCGACAGCATGCGCATCTGGCCGATCCGGTGGGACACGACGGTGGTGGGCATCGAAGGCAACACCTGTTCCTCGTACGACAACTGCCGCACGCCGTGGGGCTCCACGCACCGCGACGCATGGCGCACCGTCAAGAACAATGACCATGTGGCCGGCATGTACATCTGGACCGGCTTCGACTACCTCGGCGAGCCCACGCCTTTCGGTTGGCCGTCGCGCAGTTCGTATTTCGGCATCGTCGATCTGGCGGGTTTCCCGAAGGATGCCTACTACCTGTATCAGAGCGAATGGACGGATGCGCCGGTGCTGCACGTCTTTCCCCACTGGAACTGGACCGACGGCGACGTGGTGGACGTGTGGGCCTACACTAATGCCGACTCGGTGGCGCTTTTCCTCAACGACACGCCGCTCGGGATGCGGATAAAAGACGCAGACGACCTGCACCTGACCTGGCGGGTGACCTATGCGCCGGGCACGCTTCGGGCAGTGGGCTGGAAAAACGGGGTCGAGATGCTAACCCATGAGGTGCATACGGCTGGACCGCCTGCGCGGATTAGGTTATCGCCAGACCGAAGTACGCTTCATGCTGATGGCAAAGACCTGTCATTCGTGACGGTCGAGATCGTTGATGACAACGGGGTGCTGGTGCCCGACGCAAGTCACCGCCTTCAGTTTGCCGTCGAGGGGCCCGCGACGATTGCAGCCGTGGACAACGGCAGCCCGACGAGCCATGAGCCTTTTCAGGCCGATTTCCGCCACGCGTTCAACGGCAAGGCGTTGGTGATTGTGCAGACGATGAAGACGCCCGGCCCCGTCACGCTACGGGTGACCGCAGATGGGCTAGAAGCGGCGACAAGGACGCTCCGGGTGCAATGAACTATCGAGTTTGCGGGGCCTGTTTCAATTACTTGATGTTCAAGAAACCCAACCCTTAACTTAGCACCTGATTCACTACGGCAACCGCCCCTCGTTGCCGCGCCCCTGCCGCTCTCGTGCTTCATCATGCACTCCGACTCCCGGGCCAACCCGGACTACTTGTTTGAGCAGGCCCTCGGGCTTCCGGACGAGGAACGCTCGGCGTTTCTGGACGCAGCCTGCGAAGGCAACCCCGAACTGCGCGCCGAACTGCATTCGCTGCTTCAGTTCTACGACGAAGCCTCGCATTTCTTCAACCGGCTGGGGTTGGCGGTGAATGTGCCCAATGCCACCATGGTGCAGGACCAGCCCGGTCCTAGCCAACTCGTAGGCAGCACGCTCGGTCCATATGAAGTCCTCTCGCACCTGGGCGGCGGTGGCATGGGGGTGGTGTATAAGGCCAAAGACACGCGGCTTTTCCGCACCGTCGCGCTGAAGTTTTTGCCGCCGCACCTGGGCAAAAGCCAGATCGCCCGGCTGCGTTTTATGCAGGAAGCCCGCGCCGCGTCTGCGCTCGACCATCCCAACATCTGCGCCATCTACGACATCGGGGAGACCGAGGAGGGGTCTACGTTCATCGCGATGGCCTATTACGAGGGGATGACCCTGAAACGCAAGATTGACCAGGGACCGCTCTTGCCAGGGAAAGCCATCGAGTATGCCATCCAGATTGCACAAGGGCTGGTGAAGGCCCATGCGCAGGGCATCATCCACCGCGACATCAAGCCCGCCAACGTGATGGTGACCAACGACGACGTCATCAAGGTGCTGGACTTCGGGCTGGCGAAGATGGCCGACTCCAACCTGACGGCTTCGCATGTGGTGATGGGCACGGCGGCCTACATGAGCCCCGAACAGGCCCAGGGGCAACGGGTGGATGCCCGCACCGACATCTGGGCGCTCGGGGTGGTGCTCTACGAAATGGTGACAGGCCGACGCCCCTTCTGGGCCGACAACGATCAGGCGATGATTTATCAGGTGCTGAACTCCGCCCCCCGCCCCGTGGCCGAGTTACGCGCCGACCTTCCCGAGGAATTGATTCAACTCATCGACCAGTGTTTGGAAAAAGACCCGGAAGATCGGTATCCGGATATGCAACACCTGCTGGCCGACTTGCAGGCTGTGCGGCAACTCCTGGATGCCGAAGGTCCCACCAACATGGTGTCCTCGTGGACCAAAAAGGCGTCGGCCCCGCCGTTGCGGGCGCGTGCCAAAGGGGCCCGTCGCAAGGTCGCGCTTCGGAAGAAACAACGCGGCATTGCCGCGGGGGTGGCGCTGGTGCTCGTGGCGGCATTGGTTGGCTGGTTCCTGTGGCCGTCTGCGCCCGAGACGGGGCAACTGGCGGTGCTGCCGCTCCAAATCATCGGCGATGTGGCCGACGCTGACGCCTTCTCGACGGGGCTGGTGGAGACGCTCACGAGCAAACTGACGCAGTTGGAGCAGTTCCAGCGTTCGTTCTGGGTGTTGCCCGCCAGCGAAATCAGCGGGGCGATGACGCCCAGCGATGCGTGGGCGCAGTTTGGGGTGACGTTGGCCGTGACGGGCAGCCTCCAGATGGAAGGCGAGCGGGCACGGCTCACGCTTAACCTGATCGAGGCGCGGACGCGGCGGCAACTGGCCTCCAACCAGCGCGACCTCCGGCTGACGAGTGTGCTCGCGTTGCAAGACGAAGCCATTCTGATGCTCGTGCGGATGCTGCGCATGCGGCTCCAGCCCGAGGACGAAGATGTGCTGCGGGCGGGCGGAACCACCCAGCCTTATGCCAACCAATTCTACCTGCAAGGCGTGGGGTACCTGCGCAACCACCAGACGGTGGAAGACCTGGAACGCGCCATTGGTATGTTTGAGCAAGCGCTGGATGAAGATGCGTCCTTTGCGCTGGCTTACGCGGGCCTCGGCGAGGCGCTGTGGCAAAAATACCGCCTCACCAGCGATGTGCAGTGGGTGGAGCAGGCCATCGCCAACAGCGAGCGCGCCCTCGCTCTCAACGACCAACTGGCTCCCGTGTATGTGACGCTGGGGTTGGTCTACAGCGGCCAGCAGCAATACGACCAAGCGCTCGAAGCGTTTGACCAAGCGCTCGCCATCGACCCGGTGAACCCGGAAGCGCACCGCCGCAAAGCCACGGTGTTGCGGCGGCAGGGACGGCTCGACGAGGCCGAAGTGACCTACCAGCAGGCGATCTCGCTCAACCCTGGCTACTGGCGCGGCTACAACAGCCTGGGCGTGTTTTATTACGCTGCGGGGCAGTATGAACAGGCCGTCGAGCAATTCAGCCGGGGCTTGCAACTCGCGCCGTCCAACAGCAGCCTGCTTGTTAATCAGGGGGCCTCGTACTGGGGGTTGGAGCGCCTCAATGAAGCCGTTGCGGCCTTCGAGCAGGTGCTGGCCCTCGATCCCGACAACCAACTGGTCAAGTCGAACCTGGCCACGGCGTATTATTACCAGGGAGCCTTTGAAAAAGCCGCTGCGCTTTTTGAGGAGGCGCTGGCGGCGCAGCCGAACAACTACACCACCCAGGGCTATCTGGCGGACACCTATTCGTTGATTCCCGAGGCGCGGGACCGTGCCGCCGCTGCCTACCAACGGGCCATCGATCTCGCGCGGACCCACCTCGAAGTCAGCCTCGAAAACACGGAAGTGCTCGCCAGTCTGGCAAACTACCACGCCCACCTGGGGCAGCGCGACTCCGCGTTGGTGTATCTGGCTGAAGTGGAAACCCGTGTCGATCCCTCCGTCGCCGATGTGACGCAGGTGTTCGGGGTCGGCGAGACATACGAATTTCTGGGCGACCGGGCGCAAGCCATTCGCTGGACCCGAAGTGCGCTGGAACGTGGGTACGGGCGCATCCAGATGCAACACTCGCCGTGGCTCACGGAGCTCCGCACCGACCCGGCCATCCAACCGCTAATCGCTGCTCCTGATGGTTCCTAGCGCTTCGCTCTCCTTTTCCCACAAACATGCTGCAATTATGCACCGACTCGCTCTCTTTCTTCGAACGCTCAGCACCTCCATTGTGTTGGTAGCCCTCGTTGCGTGTCTCGCAACCCCGCTATGGGCACAAGACCTCCCCAAACGCGATGCATATACCATTCAGGTCTTTGCTCGTGAAGGCACCTGTTTTTACCAAATCGAGGATTATCCCGATCAAGATGTCTTTGTGATTAGTCCCGGCGGACAGGTTACCCTGTCGGCCATGGGCACCGATGCCAAGGTAGTCATCGAAAAAGACACCGAAGACCGACTGGCCGGTGCGGCAGGAGACCCGAGCCGCAAGATACGCGAGGGCAAGCCGTTTACATTTACCGCCCGGGCTCCGCGGGGACGGTCATCGCGGCATCAGGTGAGCATCCGGTGCTGCGATGTGGCGCTCGGCGGCTTGCTGTGCTCCGGGAAAGAAGACGCTGAACCCGTGTCTGCGGCGCAGGAGTTGGGAGGGTTGTTGCTAAACCCTGGGATTCCGTTGCGCGGTGTGGGGCGGCGTCTGGTACAGCCTGAAGCCACGGGCACCTTCACGTTTTCCTTCCCGCTGTTTCCGGTAGGATCAACCCTTGGTTCTGGCGGTCCGGCGATGCAGGTGGACGACGACGGCTGATCGGATAGGGTTTTTATTCAAACGGAATACCCGTCTCCTTTGCCAAAAACCGCAGGTTATCCACGACGGGTAGCAGGAGCGGAACGCCTTCGGTGCGGCGGACGGCTTCGGCGTGGCGTTCAGGGTCGCCGGGGATGAGCGGGCCGTTGGTGCCGGGGGCGGGTTTGGTCTGACGAAACGTGCGAATCCAGTCGTCGATCTGCCGCTTAAATTCGTCCGGGTCGATGAACCCGTCGATGCGAAGTGCGCCGAAGCAATGACCGATGCCTTTGCCCACGCTACGGCCAGGCGTTTCTTGCCGCAGCGCAAACGGCGGCGCAAACGGCCCCCAGTTCGCCCCGCTGAGCACGCTCGTCAGCACATCCACCATCGTGGCGAGGCAGTAGCCTTTGTGTCCGCCGTGTGCATAATCCGAGCCGAGCGGCAGTTGTGCCCCGCCCTCAATCAGCGCGTCCGGGTTGGTGGTGCTGTTTCCGTCGGCGTCGATGGCCCAGCCTTCGGGGATGGCGGCTTGTTTGCGGCGGGCGATTTCGATTTTGCCATAGGCCACGGTGCTGGAGGCCATATCGATGACGATGGGCGGTTCTTCGAGGCCGGGGAAGGCGGTGGCGATGGGGTTGGTGCCCAGCATCCGCTCGGTGCCCCATAGCGGTGCGACCAGCTTCGTGGCATTGGTCATCGCAAAGCCGATGAGGTCGCGCTTGAGGGCTTCGAGGACGTAAAAACCTGCGATGCCAAAGTGGTTGGTGTGGCACACGCTCACCCAGCCACTGCCTACCTGGTCGGCCTTGTCCATCGCCACGCGGTTGGCCCACGGCCCCACCACCAGCCCCAGCCCATTGTCACCATCCACGGTGGCCGTGCCGGGCAGTTCCCGCACGATGGTGGGCTGCGGCGTCGGGTTGATGCGCCCGATTTGGAACATGTCGTAGTACATGCGCAGCCGCGCCACCCCATGCGAGTCGATGCCCCGGAGGTCGGCGGCGGCGAGTACATCGGCGGCCTGATGGGCGTCGGCTTTGGGGACGCCCAGGTGCATAAACACGCGGCGCACAAATTCGTGCAGGTGGGCGATGGGGTAGGTGCAGGTTTCCGTCATGGGCACAAAGGGGTTGATGGGTGCTGAAACGGTATAGATCGAAAATGATGACCCGCTCATCCTAAAAAGGGCGGTCCTATTCCTTTCTGAATGTCAAGATTTTAGATCAGATGTTTTACCTTCTGCTTGTTCCTTAAAGAAAGGCTAAAAGGCGATGGACAACCCTTGGTCTGAGCGGGAAAACCAACTCATCATTGCTGATTACTTCGAAATGCTTCTCAGGGAAGCAGCAGGCGAGGACTACGTCAAGGCAAGATATCGAAGGAATCTGAAACCTAAGCTAGATAACCGCTCAGATGGCTCTATTGAATATAAACACCAGAATATTAGCGCAGTGCTGGCGGTGCTGGGATTACCATATGTAGAGGGGTATAAACCGGCCATGAACTACCAGCATCGGCTTCGGTCGGCAGTTGAATCATTCCTTCAAAATAATCCCAAGCTAATATCAAGATTGGTACAGTATGCGGCCGACACCCTCCCTTTGGCTACCAAGTCCTCTCACCTTTTAGAGGTCGAAGCACCGGCGTTTGAGGAAACTAATAGGATTTGGAAGGCACGAGAACCACAGCAAGTCTACACACCTGTTGATTATGTTTTGCAAGAGGCCAACAATCAAGCACTGGGTAAACTTGGAGAACAAGCGGTTTTAGCGTTTGAAAAAAACAGGCTTCAGCAATCAGGAAGGCCCGATCTAGCTGGTGAGGTCGAGTGGACAGCGAAGGATGTTGGTGAAGGAAGGGGATATGATATTCGCTCTTTTGAACTCTCAGAGAAAGAAAGATTCATTGAGGTGAAAACAACCAAGCATGGAATTTATTTTCCCTTCTATCTTACGGCAAACGAATTGCGTTTTTCGGAGGCCCACAAAGATTCGTTTTATTTGTACCGTGTATTTTCATTTCGTACACGGCCTAAGCTTTACGTTAAATCGGGCTCCATATCATCGGTTTTTCAGCTTCAGCCTTATGTCTACAAAGCATGGCCTTGAATGGACACATTAAGGCTTTTAGTTCCATAAAGGGGAACTCATGTTGACAGCCTACTTCTGACCTTCCAAGATCAACACCCAGTCATTCCCCGGGTGCGGGTCGCCCGGGGGATCGAACGGCTGCGTGGTTGTATTGGCTAAGCGCCCGAAAAAGGTGGTTTCTCCATTGCGGGGATTAAACCACGATGCCTCGATCTCGCCGTCTGCAAGGTGATCCATCCTCACCTCGAAAGATCGTCCCGTGTAGGTGTAGAAGAAGGCATAGTGTTGTCCGCGGGTAGCAATCACGTAATCATACCGGCTTCCCGGTTGGTCTGCCAGCAGCGACGGATCCGGGTATCGTTCAAAATAGGGGCGCGACAGCATCAGGCTTTTTAGATGCTGCATCTGGCTGGCCGCGGTATCGTCTATCGCCTCGTACCAATAGTTGCGCACCCCATAACTTCCGCTGCCAGTGCCGGGTTTGTGCATTTGCATGACCGCGTTATTCCCGTAGGTGTGCCCGAACGCGCCTGCAAAAACGGACCAATAGGCATAGCGCCTCACCTCGGCGGCTGACCAGTAGGGTTCGGTGGGGTCGTGTAAGCCTTGCGGGATATTTTCATACGACGGCTCCCCATCGATGGTCGGCTTGGCGGGCTCCCGCGCATAATCTTCCGCAACATACTTCCAGTTGTCTTCGCCTTTCCACGTTGCCGCGTCGTCCGTTTCCCGCCGTTGGTCATAGCGCCGGTGGCCCGATTGAAACATGTTGAAGTCGAGCCACGGCGCCTCGTGGAACCAGGTGGACGATTGGGTGCGCCCGAAGGGGTGAAACGTGATCAGGTGGCGGGGTGCTTCTTGGTCAAGGATATGGCCCATTTCCTGCCAGACTTCCGGCAGCACATCGCCGCGAATATCCCCACCGTTTAGCCAGATAATATGGGGTCGGTCTTTGTATCGCTGGGCCAGCCATGTGGCATACGGACGCGCCCATGTCTGGTCGTCCTCCTTGCTTTTTGCAACGCTTCCCCAAACCGGGACCAGCGCCATATACAGGCCATTTTCAGCGGCCAGATCAAGGATGTAGTCTACGTGGTCCCAATAGTCATAGGCCAACGAGTCGGCAAAGGCATGGCCGGGAGTCGTATGAGGGTGGGCGAGGTCGCCTTCTATAAAAGCCGTGTCGCCGTAATAGTTGGTCTGCGGTAGGTCGTGGATGACCATGGCCTGGATGACCGTGAACCCTTTGTCCCGCCGGTCTTGCAGATACCGATGGGCTTCTTCCCGGCTTAACTTCTGAAAAAGGAGCCATCCGGTATCGCCCAGCCAGAAGAAGGGATCGCCGTTTTCTGTTTGCAGAAACCGCCCGTTTTCAGATACCTGTAGGTGGGGCAGGGCGTTGCGGGCATCAGGAGGCTGCGCAGGGGGAGGCGCACAGCCAACAAGGAGTAGTATCAGCAGCACGAAGTGCGCATAGGCTCGGCAGATGGGGCGCACGACAAAAGGGCGAAACATACGTGGAGGGTATTCGTTGAGGCACGCCGCAATGTGAAGAAGCGATGGTTGACGAAATGAAAGCCACCGCTTAGATTGCCGCGCATAGGGTGTCCGTGGGCTTCGACTGCGGAACTATTGCGAAATAGCTTGCCTATGTGAGTTCGTAGCGTATTTGTAAGATGTTGTTTTTAAATACTTAAGGTGACGTGGCCGAGTGGCTAGGCAGAGGCCTGCAAAGCCTCGTACGGCGGTTCGAATCCGCCCGTCACCTCCCCAGAAAGCCCAACATGCCTCCCGTGGCGGTTGGGCTTTTTTTGTGCTGGCGCGTTATTCCCGCATGGCCTCCACCAGCCACGCCTGAGGCACGTCCGCGCCCACGGTTTGGGCGACCTCGGCGTAGCAGGTTTCGGTTTCCTGCACGCGCACGCGAATGGTGGTGATGTGATGCTGCCGCAACAGCACAGCCCCTTCCCGCTGGAGGTGCTCAGCTACATACCGGCACAGGTTCTCGGAGGTGGTGTCATAAGGCAACACGGCGTGTTTCATGGCAAGCTGCTCCAGCATCTGCCGCAGTGCCTGGTCGTCTTCGGCGACCAGCGTGGCGTGGTCCCAGGCCTTCACCAGCGGTCCCACCAGCCGCTTGATGTCGTGAAAATCAATGAGCATGCCCCGGGCGTCGGGCTCGCCTTCCACCTCAACCATCATGGTATACGAATGCCCGTGCAGGTGCTGGCAGCCACCGGTGTGCCAGGGCAACCGGTGGGCACCCTCCCAGCGAAAACGTTTGGCGACTTTGGTCATGGGTGTTTGGGTTTGATCAGGCGCACAATATACACACTGCCAGCGCGCCGAGAAGGCCTGGGTTAGTATTCAACGCGTCCTTCATACTCCCGCCACGCCGCAAACGCCCGGTCGCCTTCGGTGGGAAGCAGCGGAATCATGGGGATGGTGCGGTCGGCGAGGGCCTTGGTCAGTTCGTCGTACAAAAACGCATCATCGAAGCCCGCGTCGGCGGCGTCGTGGCGGGTACTGGCAAAAAAGACGCGGTCCAGCCGGGCCCAGTAGATGGCACCGAGGCACATCGGGCACGGCTCGCAGGTGGTGTAGAGGTCGCAGCCGGTAAGCTGAAACGAACCCAACGCGGTGCAGGCCCGGCGGATGGCCATCACCTCGGCATGGGCGGTGGGGTCGTTGGCCGAGGTGACGAGGTTCGTGCCCCGTGCAACCACATCGTTGCCTTTTACCACCAGCGCGGCAAACGGCCCGCCCCGTCCGGTCTGTACATTTTCGATGGCGAGCGCTACCGCTTCGCGCATGAAGGGAGGAGACATGGCATATGCAATTCGTTCAGGGAAAAGACTGGAGTTGGCTACACGCCCTGCACCACCGGAGCGTATGGCATGCCTGGTCATTCGATGGTTTTCTTTCGTTTCGGTTCTTTGTTCCGCTTCCCTTTTTATATGGGGGGCCTTTCTTTCCTCAAACCCCTTGCCCCATCCCGTTTTTTTCACGGTTGCAACCCCAAAGGTTTAGTACTTTTTTGTCGCGTTGTTGTATCCCCACCCCGCCATCAGGGCGCTTGTTGCATGCCCGCACTTTCACGCGATCTGTTTCAAAAGGCGCAGCAATACCTGCGGAGCGCCGCTGTGTTGTTCGAACTGGGAGATTATGACTCGTGTGCCTCACGGGCGTATTTTGCGATGTTTTATGTCACCCAGGCCCTGCTCCTCGAAACCAACGGCGAGTTCTCGACCAAGCGGGGCATCCGGGCTGCGTTCCGCAAACACTTTGTAGAGAATGGCCAGTTTCCCGAGCAGGCCAGCGTGATGCTCGATCGCGCCTATCAGGTGTACGAACGCGCAGACTACAGTTCGCGTTCGGTGACCACGCGACAGGTGGCCGAACAGGCCCTGCAAGAAGGAGAGGCGTTTGTGAATGCCATCAGCCAGCACCTGGCGCAGCCCGTATGAGTGAAGCCTTGCTGAAGAGCGTCCTGAAACCTTGAACACAAGCTGCGGGTTCATTACCATTCTGTGCTTTAGTGCCCAAACCGATTGCAACCCAAGGCCATACAGCGACCTTCGCTGCCCAGATCCATGAAAGAAAAGATTCATCCCAAGTACGAATTTATGACCGTGCGCCTCGCCGATGGCACGGAGTTCCAGACGCGCTCGACGATGGGCGTGGAAACCTACGTCTCGGAAGTGGACAGCACCAACCATCCGTTCTACACCGGCCGCCGCCAGTATGTGGACACGGCGGGCCGCGTTGAGAAATTTATGCGCCGTTACGGCAAGAAATAAGCACCGGCCTGTCTCGCACATGCCCCCGCGCTTGTACCAGGCGATCTGCTCCGGCAGGTCGCCTTTTTTATGGCTTGGCAATTTCGCCTGAACGGGTTACGTTTCTGATCACCCCCTTGTGCGGCGACCTTTGGTAAGGCTACCATGATAAAAAACGTTTTCTGGAACGAGGCGCAACACCGCGTCCGCACGGGCTGGCGGATTTGCTGCTATGTTATCCTGCTGGTGGTGCTCATTCTGGGTATCGGGCAGGCGCTGGTGCTGGTACTACCAACCAACGTTGCTACCACCACGGCGGGCCTGGTCGGATTTGTAGGGGCGGCATGGCTTGTCGGGCGGTTTGTCGACAAGCGTCCCTTTGTCGATTTCGGGTTTCGCTTCAGCCGCCGCTGGTGGCTTGACTTTGCATTTGGGCTATTGCTGGGCGTGGCTTTGCTGGCAGGTATCTTTGCAATCGAATATGCGTTGGGGTGGGTAGTCATCACCGGGACGTTTCGGGTGGGCGACGCGGCTTCGTCCTTTGCAGCAGGCATGGGGTTTCTGGTGTTTCAGTACGTCTGCGTGGGCATTTACGAGGAGGTGATGGCGCGGGGATATCTGTTGAAGAACCTCGCCGAAGGCTTCAACCAGCCGTGGCTTGGTGCCAAGGGGGCGTTGATTGCGGCGCTGGTGCTTTCGTCGGCGGTGTTTGGGCTGGCGCATATGTTTAATCCCAACACCACCGTCATCAGCGTCGTTAATATTGCAGTGGCCGGGGTGCTGCTGGCGGTGCCGTACCTGCTCACCCGCGAACTGGCCCTGTCGATAGGGCTACACATCACCTGGAATTTTATGGAAGGGCCGGTGTTGGGCTTTCCCGTCAGCGGCAACGCCCCGACGACCTCTTTTCTGGCCCTTGAGCAAGGCGGCCCCGACGTCTGGACGGGCGGGGCTTTTGGTCCCGAAGCCGGGCTGATTGGACTGATCGCGATGTTTGTGGGAATAGCGGCGATTTATGGGTGGGTGCGCTGGCATGACGGATCGGCACAGCTACAGCTTGCGATGGCAGCGCCGCCGGAACAGCCCGCGCTGTCAGCCGTCTCCGACGCCTCTTCTTCATTGCCCGAGTCTCTGGATGCCTGACGTTCGCGTTTCTGATTTGATTATTGCCAAGCGAGACGGAAAAGCCGTGCTGCCAAACGACCTCGCCCAGCTCATCTATGCTTATACGCAAGACCGTGTGCCCGACTACCAGATGAGCGCATTTCTGATGGCGGCGTTTTTGCAAGGGCTGGACGCCACCGAAACAGCCGCGCTCACCGACGCCATGCTGCACTCGGGCGTCGTGCTCGATTTATCAGCCACACCCGGCATCAAGGTAGACAAACACTCGACGGGCGGTGTGGGTGACAAAGTCTCGCTGATTCTAGCCCCGCTAGTGGCAGCGTGCGGGGTGCCGGTGCCGATGATTTCGGGGCGCGGGTTGGGGCACAGTGGTGGCACGCTCGACAAACTGGAGTCGATACCGGGCTTTCGCACGAACCTGACCATTCACGAATACCAGGCCCAACTTGAAGACCTCGGCGTGGTGATGATTGGGCAGACCGCCGAGATCGCGCCCGCCGACCGCAAGCTGTATGCCCTGCGCGACGTGACGGGCACCGTCGAATGTATTCCCTTCATCGCGTCGTCCATCATGAGCAAGAAGCTGGCGGAGGGCATTGATGCGCTGGTGCTGGATGTGAAGTGTGGCAAGGGCGCATTTATGAAAACCGAAGCCGACGCCCGCCGTCTTGCCGAGACGCTGGTAGGCATCGGGGAACGCTTTGGCAAAGATACGGTCGCGCTACTCACCCGCATGGATGTACCGCTTGGGCGCGGCGTGGGGAACTGGCCCGAGGTGGTAGAAAGCATCCGCTGTCTACGGGGCGAGACCGAGGGCGTGGAAGACCTGATGGAGGTCACCCTTGCGCTGGCAGGCGAAATGCTGCACCTTGGCGGGGTAGCGGATTCGCCGGAGGCGGGGCGTGCGCAGGCCCAGGCGGCCATCGCCAGCGGCGCGGCGTTCGAGAAATGGGGGGCGCTGGTGGAGGCGCAGGGCGGCGAGGTGTCCGCGTTGCATCACCCTGACCAACGCCCCGGTCAGCCCGCCCCGGTGGAAGTGAAAGCCCCGGACACCGCACAGGGTTACATCGCTGGGATCGACGCCTTGGCGATAGGCTATGCCGCCGTGGACCTCGGGGCCGGGCGGCGCACCAAAGAGGACGCCGTGGATCCGACCGCCGGGCTGGTGTTGCTGAAAAAACCAGGCGAGGCGGTGCAACCGGGTGACGTACTTGCCCAGCTTTTCTCGCGTAAAGGATCACAGGCCGTGGCCGACATTACAATGCAGGTGCAGGGGGCGTTTTCCTATGCCGCCTCACCGCCGGTTGCAACCTCCTTGGTGCTGGATCGCTATACGGCGGGCGGCTGGGCCGCATCGTAGCGCAGGATTTTCTTGATCGAGCGTCCACAAGCGAACGAGAGAGGAGGCTGTGGGTACGACATAAACCCCATTTGCCAAGCCCGACGATCCGTGCCGGTGCAGAAAATGCATCTTTCGTGCGAAAGTATTCGTTCCAGCCGTCGGTTTTATATATTAAGCAGGTACGGGCGAGGTTGTGCCTCGGCGCCAGCCTGATTATCACCACCAACGTTATCATCAAGCCACTTCTATCATGTCTCTCTGGGCGCGCTTTAAACGTGTGATTCGATCCATCTTCGGCGGGGCCGTCTCGGCGATGGAAGATCCCAAACTCATCCTCGAGCAAAACATTCGGGAAATGAACGATCAGGTCCCGAAGATGAACGAAAATATTGCCACCGTGAAGGCGAACGTCATGCTGCTGCAAAAAGAAGTGCAGAAGCGCGAGCGCGAAGTGGTGGAACTGACCTCCAAGATTAAAGCGGGTATCCAGGCCGGGCGCGACGACATCGCCCAGCAGTATGCCCTGCGCCTAGAAAAAACGAAAGGCGAACTGGAGCGCACGAAGGAGCAACTGAAGTATGCCTCGGCAGCGTACGACAAAGCCCTCCAGGTGAAGAAGACCTTCATGCGCGAGAAGGAACGCAAGATTCAGGAGGCGAAAGACGCCCTCCGCGCCCACGAGCGCGCCAAGTGGCAGGCCAAGGTCGCCGACACGCTGGAGCAGTTCGAGGTGGCGGGCATGGATCAGACGCACGACGAAATGATCCAGCGCATCAACGAGGACACGGCCAAGAACGAAGCCCGTATGGAACTGGCGCTCGACTCCATCGACACGCAGTCGTTTGAGATTGAGGAAGAAGCCGAAAACATTCGTGCCTCCGAACTGGTCAAGCAGTTCAAACTCGAAATGGGCATGGGCGATGCCAGCGGAGCCGCCAGCGAGCCGCAGGTGGAACTGCCCGAGGAGGAAAGCACCGAAGCCGGAAAAACCCTCGGCCGCCAGCGCACGCAGACGGACTAGGGGTGCGGCCCGACGTACCCGTTGTTTTGTTTACGTCAACCAATGCCCAAGACCGATGACGCCGGAAGAATTTGAACGCATCAAGGAAGAAGAGAAGGCGCACCTGCGCAAGCTGAAGGAGTTGAAAGCCGCTGCCCGCACGCTGGGCCGCCAGAAGCGGGTGACCGATGTGCTGGACCGCATGGTGTCGGCCTCAAAGGACGTGCTGAGCAAAAGCGAGGAACTCGTCGACAAGCTCCTGCACGACACCGCCCATCAGGAAGCCCGGTTGGACATCGCGCTGGAATCGGCGGCGGAGCGGGACGCGCAGCGTAAGGCGCAGGAGGAACTGGCGCAAGCCGAAGAAGAACTCGCCAAAGCAAAGGCCCGCGCCACGCTGGAACAGATGAAACAGCAACTTGGCGTACCCGAGGCGCGTCCTTCTGCTGCCCCCGCCTCCGTCGAGAAAACCATCGGAGCCGTTCCCAAGCCGTCGGCCCCGTCTGCAACTTCTGCCCCAAAGGCATCTTCCGCGCCGGTCGCCCGTACATCATCGGCTGACACGCCGCCCGCCGATGAACCGCTGCCGGAAAAAACCATTGGGCGGATGCGTAAATAAGACCTCGCCTGCGACTAAGACGAACAATCCCGCATGAATAAAGCGGACATCAACTATACGAAAGAAGCGTTTCTGACGCCCTGGAACCTCACGTTTCTGCTGGCTGCCATGGTGACCGCCTTTGGCGTGAGCCTGTTTCAGTCGCCCGACGCGCCGTGGCTCTTTAACACCATCCTCGTCTTCGCCGCCGCCGCTGAGTTGATGTACCTCGGCATCATGCCCCGCCAGGAACGCTTCCGCCGTGTGGTGCGCTCCCGCCGCATCGCCGAGTTCAACAAGCCCCCGTCGCAAAAAGAAATCTGGCGCGAACTCGAAAAGCACCACCAGCGGCGCTACTTCCGCGTGCGGGAACTGGAGAAAAAAATCTCGGCCAACTACCGCAAGCTCAGCTATGCTTCGCAGGGCTTGCTGGACAGCCACCTCAAAAAGATCGACGGGCTGCTGGACTCGTACCTCAACCTGCTGCACCAGAAAGAGCGGTACGAACTTGATGGGCAGCGCTCCACCGAAAACGAGGTGGTGCGGGCCATTTCGGACCTGCGCGAAGACATGGCCGACGACTCGCCCCGCGTGCGGGCCATCAAGGCGCGGCGGCTCAAGGTTCTCCAACAGCGCCTCGACCGCTTCAAGCACAGCAGCGAAAACCTCGAAATCATTGAGGCCCAGCTTGAGACCATCGAGGACGTGGTTAAATACATCCACGAGCAGTCGCTGACCCTGCGCAACCCCGAAGAAATCACCTTCCAACTCGACATGCTGCTCTCCGAAGTGGAAGAGACCGAAGCCTCCGTCGAAGAACTCGAAGATGTATTCTCTCCCTCGAGTATCGGTGGCGACCTGCTGGAGGACATCGATTCGTATGGGCTGGACGCGGAACAGGAGTCATCGTCGCAGGAAGGCGAGCGGTTGCAGAGTTGAGGACGTGTTTGGGTGTATGGGAGTGTTTGGGTGTGTGGGAGACACCGAACATTAATCGAGGAACCGAAGAGACGTGTCATGGCGCATCTCGGCCTGAAACACCACCCGATGGCCTACAGCCGATAGCTGACAGCCTCATCGACGTGTGCCTCTATGTTTACAGCGGCTTTTCCCTATCTTGATGACCTCTTGGCTCGGTAGCGCACCCGTTCCTCGTTTCTAATCACCCATTCTTTACCCCCCCTCCGGTGGCACTTTTTGTCATCATCCTGATGCTGCTGTTGAGCGCGTTTTTCTCGGGCTCGGAGATTGCGTTTGTGGCGGCCAACCGGCTGCGTGTGGAGGTACGGGCACGGCAACGCGGGCGGCTCGGCGAGGTGGTGCGGGGGTTCTTGGAGACGCCTTCCACGTTTCTGACCACCACGCTCGTGGGGAACAACGTGGCGCTGGTCATCTATTCCACGATGATGGCCTTTTACCTCGAGCCGCCGCTGAACGCGCTTTTCTCTGGCTTCATCGGTTCCGAAGCCGCCGTCGATATTGTGGTGCTGGGCATGCAGACGCTCATTGCAGCGCTGGTGGTGTTGCTGTTTGGCGAGATTCTGCCCAAATCAATCATGCGCGAACTGGCGAACCGAATGGTGTTTGCGCTCGCGCTGCCGCTACGGGTGACCTATTACGTGCTGCTGCCGCTCGTGAAGCTGGCCGGGTGGACCGCCTCGCAGTTTGTGCGCCTCTTTGCCGCCGACGCCGCCACCTTTTCCCAGTTCGTCCGCCGCGACTTCGAGATCCTGATTCAGGAGACGATGGAAAGTGGCGAACTCGACATCGACAAGGAAGGCGGCGAGTTGCTCGAAAACGTCTTCGCGATGAGCAGCATCCGCGTGAAGGAGTCGATGGTGCCACGGACGGACGTGGTGGCGGTAGAGCAAAGCATCACGCTCGAAGACCTGCGGCAAAAATTTATCGCCACGGGCCACTCAAAGCTGCCGGTTTACCAGGAGAGCATCGACAACATTGTGGGGGTGGCGTTTGCGTACGACTTGTTTCAGGAGCCGGAAACATTGGAGGCGATGATCCGCCCCGCCAAGTTTGTCCCGGAATCGAAGCTGTCGAAGGACCTGTTGCAAGAGTTTCTGGAAGCGGGCACATCCATCGCTGTCGTGATTGATGAATATGGTGGCACGGCGGGCGTGGTCACCCGCGAGGATTTGCTCGAAGAACTCTTCGGCGACATCCAGGACGAGTTCGACATCGACGACATGATCATCCGGCAGGTCACCGACGACACGTATGTGGTCAGTGGGCGCGTGGACATCGACGAACTTACCGAGCGCTTTGGGGTGCAGATTCCCGACGGTGACTATGAAACCGTGGCAGGCTATCTGCTTGACCGAATCGGCAGCATCCCCGCCCAGCAAGAGGAGCACCGCTTCGACGGGATGCGCTTCGTCATCCTGCAAGCCTCTGCCAACCGCATCGACCTCGTGCGCATCATTTGCAAGCCGGAATAACGGTAAGGCTCTGGAGGGTCGTTTTTTAGGGTGAGTCCATGCGGTGTTGCCTCAATTCGGGGCTATGCCAACCGCCCCCTTGAGGGGGCTGCCGCGCAGCGGCTGGGGGTGTTTAGAGCGGGCTTAACACCCTCCGACCTCGCTTTTGGCTCGGCCACCTTCCTCAAGAGAGGGTTTACAAGCTCAATTTGATGGCAGTGGTAAGGCTCTTCACCCTTCCACATGCGCCCCGCTTACGGCCAACAAACGCCGCCGCAGGAGCCGCAGCGCGGCGGTGCTAACATCGTCGCGGTAGGGATAGACGGGGGTATCGGAGGGCCACGGGGTGTCGTGGGCTTCCTGTGCTTGCAGCGAGACGTACACGCGGTCGGCCTCGCCAAAAAGTGCCGCCAGCGCGTCGGGCGTGTCGATGCCTGCGGCGCGGAGGTGCACCGGCCCTGCCCCAATGCCGCGCAGCGCTCGCGCCATCTTTTCGGCATCCGGCCCGGTGGTGCACACCAGCCCCACGGTGGTGTCGGGCGGCAGCGTGGTGATTTCGCGGACCACGTGCATGTACGACGGCTCGATCATCAGCGCAACGACGGCATCGGCGTCGAGGCTGTGGGTTTCCATCGCTTCGCGCACCTCGTCGATGTGAAAAAGGGTGGTCGCGATAAGGTCGAAATGCGGCACATACGCGGTAAGATCGGCGGTGAAAGCCTCGACGAGCAGCGTGGTGGGGCGGACGCCCGTGCCTTGCTCCACCTGTTTGGCATAGCGGCGGAGGCCAGGTTCATTACATTCGATGAGCAGCAGCCGCACGCCGTCGATCTGGTGCGCGAAGTCGCGGGCGCGGTTGGACGAGAGCCGCACAAACGTTTCTGGGTCGATGCCCGCCGCGAGGGCTTTCGCCAGCGCTTCGTCGATGATGTCAAGCGCGGTTTCCTCGTCGGTGGAAGTGGCAAAGCGGGGAGCCGTGGGGGCTACGAACGTGCCCCGGCCCTGCTGCGTCACGATATAGCCGTCCTGTTCCAGCGTCCGGTAGGCGGCCCGCACCGTGTTGTAGTTTAGTCGCACCGCGCCCGACAGTTCGCGCACGGTCGGCAGCTTTTCACCCGGCAGCCACGCGCCCACCTCGATGTGGTACTTCAACTGTTCCACCAACTGCCCGTGGACCGAGGCTCCGCTGCCTTTGTCGATAGAAAAATCCATATGCTATTGAATTAATGAACTAGTTCAATGTATCTTTCGGGCGTTCTTTAATCAACAAACGGGCGGCGAAACATGCAATCACCTCGGCGTTTGGGGTTGGCAGCGATCATCGCAGCGTGTGTGCTGTGGGGCGGGTCGTTTTATTTCGGCAAGATTGTGCTGCGCGAGTTGTCGGCGGTGCAACTGGTGCTGTGGCGGTTTGTACTGGCAACGCTCTTTCTGGCTCCGCTGCTGGTGCTGTTGGTAAAGCGGCGGCGTGATGGCATGCGTCCGGGCCTTCATCTTTTCCCGCAACGCAAGGACGCGCTGCTGTTTGCCACCAACGCGCTTTTGATGGTGCCGCTTCAGTTTGTGATCCAGTTTGAGGGGTTGGCGCGTACAACCGCCACCAGCGCGGCGCTGATTGTGGGTTCGTTTCCGCTGATTATGGCCCTCGGCGCGGTGTTGTTCGCGGGCGAGCGGCTGCGCCTGTTGGGTTGGGTCGCCATCGCGTGCTCGACGGTGGGGTTGGTGGTGATGATGGGGTTGCCCGGCGACGGCCGCACGCTGCTCGGCGACGGCTTGGTGCTGCTGTCGCTGGTAATTGCCGTGGCGATGGTGCTGGTGACGCAGCGGCTCCTGCGGCGCTACCATCCGCTGAGCGTGACCGTGTGGAGCCTGGGCTTCGGCACCGCGATTTTGTTTGTCTACAGCCTCGCGATGAACGGCTGGCCGACCATCCCGCAGGAGGCGGTGACGTGGGGCGCGCTGCTGGGACTGGGCGTGGGGTGCACCACCATCACGTTCAGCCTGTGGAACTGGGGCTTGCAGTTTATCCCGGCCTCCGAGGCAGGCATCTATATTAACATCGAACCGCTGATCGGAGCGATCCTCGGCGTGGTGCTGTTGCACGACCAGATGACGGGCGGCCTCGTCATCGGCGGGGCGCTGATTTTGGTCGCCGCGTTGCTCATCTCGTGGCCCCAGCGGCGGCGGGTGCCATTGCCAGTGTAAGTTTCTGACATTAATGCAACCCAGTTTGGGTGTTACCTCCTGCCCAAATGGATGTGTCATTTCGACGACTGAAAGAGGCAGAAATCTCCCCCGTTTGGGATGATTTCGGCCTGGAAGATCCCTCCTCACTACGTTTATCGAGATGACACTATTGAAAAGCACAACTTGGGTAAATGCATGACGATTGCTTCAGGCGGTGTCTTATTCGTCACGCTGGCATATTATAGCACGGCAGGTTTTTGTATCATCCGGTGTTGGGCATCAAGAACAGAATCGGCGAGACGTTGAAACGGTTTGACCTTGTGATCTTCGACTGCGATGGGGTTCTGGTTGATAGCGAGATGATCACGAACCGGGTCTTTTGCGACATGCTCAACGAACTTGGCGTTGAGGTAACGCTGGAGGAGATGTTTGATCGGTTCGTGGGTCATTCGATGGCGCAGTGCGTCGAGATCATTAGGGCGCTTAGGGGTGCTCCGCCTCCTGAGGGCTTTATCCCGCAACTGCGGCAGCGGGCTGGAGCCGCGCTACAGGCTGAAGTCGAAGCGGTGCCTTGTGTCTCGGAGGTCGTTGATCGCTTGCACATTCCCTATTGTGTTGCCTCAAGCGGTGAGCCAGCGAAAATCCGCCTCACACTCGGCACGACCGGACTGCTGGACCGCTTTGAAGGAAAGATTTTTAGCGTCGTTGACGTGGAGAAGCCCAAGCCAGCGCCCGACGTCTTCCTGCATGCCGCTGCGAGAATGGGAGTAGAACCCCAGGCGTGTGCCGTGATTGAGGACACACCAACGGGGGTCAAAGCAGGCGTCGCGGCGGGGATGTATGTCTATGGGTTCGCTGCCCATACCCCGGCGCGCAGGTTGTGGGAGGCGGGCGCGCACGAGGTTTTCTCGCACATGGCAGCACTTCCTTCCTCCCTGGCCGTGTATTGTCGCGGCGCGGCGGCTTGATGCCGCCATAGACGCGCAGAAAATGAAAACGGCCTGTCTCCTTCTTAGCCTCGCCTGCCTCTTGACCCAACCCGTCCGGGCTCAAAGCGCCGACCTCCATCTCCAAACCCTCGACGGCATGCTCTCGCCCGCCGAGCGAAAGGCCGCCACCGATTCGCTCCGCGAAGCCGAAACCACCGTTTTTATCCAAGACGACGCCTCGCTGCTGCGCATTACCGTGCAGTCAGAACCCATCGGCGTCGCGAGCCTGTGCGTCGCCACCGCCGAGCGCGTGTGGGTGCTCCATGCGTCCGCTGCCCTGGGCCACCTCGCGTATCACCAAGAAGACGCCACCTGGACGACAGCGGCAGGTTTTGTCTGGGCCTTGCGCGACACCGCCATGACGGCAGCAGCCATGGAGGCACGCCGGGCCTATTTGCAAGAGCAGGGATGGGTGGCTACGACGTATCAGATGGGGCATCCAGGCGTGACGGAATTCCTGATCCGTCGTGATCTTATGCCTGCGGAAACGCGCTATCTGGCGCTTGGAATCATGCCCCGGGCACGACCGGCGGAGATCATCGGTGTGCCGTCGGAAAGCGTGGGTGATTGCGCGCGTGGGGATTTGGTGCGGGGACCCGCGCCGCTGGAGGGGCTTCGCTTCGAGCCGGCGTTGTGGAAGCAAATAGCGACTCAGTAAAAACCAGCCGAGAGCGCGGAAGGAGGGCTTTCCTATGCTGCCTCTTGTCATATTCGGACGGTGACGTGAAGAGGAAGGAACGGGCTTCATCGGGCAAAGGGCGGGGAAAATGACTCGTATAACGCGGTGCCAAGGGTGTATCTTCCGCCCCTTCATGTCCGGTGTTGACCCGTGTACAAAGCATAATGGTACAGATCGACTGGTTGTTTTTTCTTTTGGTGTTGGGCATTGCGCAGGGCC
>JAUIDY010000102.1 GCA_030428385.1 Rhodothermia bacterium
AGCAGATGTTCGCGGGACGGAAAGCCATAGAAACGCCCGATTTTGCGGATTGCCATCGTTGATGTTTGGATACAGACGTTTATGCAACAGTTCTCTCTCCCCTGGCGGGAGAGAGACAGCGTGAGAAACCGTTGAGGAATTAGTGATCCTTGGTTCATGAAAACGAAAAGAGCCCGTCAGCGTCTGGTATGATGTCACTCTCACCAGACCTGCCAAAACCATGCGCACGCGCTATGCTTCTGACCTGACGGACTCCCAATGGCAACTTATCAAACCGCTCTTTCACTGGCAACGACAACGGAAATACGATCTCCGACGAGACATCCTCGATGCCCTCTTCTACCTGGCAAAAACGGGGTGCCAATGGCGGATGTTGCCGCGCGAGTTCGCGCCCTGGACCACGGTCTACTACTATTTCCGCACCTGGAAACAGTGCGGACTCATCGAATGCCTTCACGACCGCTTGCGTCGTGCTACGCGGGCCAAAGCCGGACATCAGGTGAGTCCGGCGGCGGCTATTATCGACACGCAATCGGTGAAGACCTCGCGGCAAGGAGGGCTTCGCGGATTCGATGGGGGCAAGCTCGTAAACGGTCGCAAACGTCATATCCTAGTCGACACGCTGGGTCTTTTGCTTGCAGTGATTGTTCACCGGGCTGATCTCCACGAGAGCCAACAAGCTCCGTTTGTGCTCAAGCGCGTGGCTGCGAAGATGACACGCTTGAAGATTGTCTTTGCTGATAAAGGTTACCAAGGCACGCCTGCGGGGCTTGTCTGGCGCTATTTTGGCTGGATGTGGCATGTCGTCGAGCGCGAGGCGGGTCAGCGTGGCTTTGTGGTACTCAAAAAGCGTTGGATCGTCGAGCGGACGTTTTCTTGGTTTGAGAGCTATCGCCGTTTGTCGAAGGACTACGAGTATGCCACCGAGAGCAGCGAGACGATGATTCAGCTAGCAATGTCCCGTTTAATGATCAATCGGCTCGCCTAATTCCTCAACAGTTTCTGAGCACCGTACATGCAAACCTTAGAAACTGTCTGGTACGTCGATTTGGGACTGCGCCGGTCGCTTTTTTGGCTCGAAGTTGAGCGCACAGGACAAGAAGAACGACCCTTTTTACGGCTTCAACCGCCCCAGCAGGCGCGGGAATGGGATGGTTTCGCGGACGTGGTCGATGCCGCAGATCCAGGTGACGGTGCGCTCCAGTCCTAGTCCAAACCCAGCATGCGGCACGGAGCCGTAGCGCCGCAGGTCGAGGTACCACTCGAAGGCGGATTCGGGCAAGCCGTGGGCCGCAATCTGGTCCTTGAGGAACTGAAGGTCCGTCGCCCGCTCGCCGCCGCCGATGATTTCGCCGTAGCCTTCCGGGGCCAGCACGTCCATACCGAGGGCAAGGCGGTCGTCGTCGGGGTCGCGCTTCATGTAGAACGCCTTCACGACGGCGGGATAGCGATGCACGATGATCGGGCGGTCGAAGTGCCACGTGAGCACGGTCTCGTCGGAGCCGCCGAAGTCGCTGCCCCATTCGAAGTTTTTGGCCGATTCGCGCCACTGCGGGATGTTGCGCAGGGCTTCTTCAACCTCAGAGAGCCGCTTGTTGATCTCAATCTCGCGGGCGTCGATCTGCCGCTTGCGCCACTTTTTAGCTTGCCCGTAGGCCTTCTGGTTGGCGTCGCGCTCGTCGGTGAGTTGCTGCTGTTCGTCCTGCAACGCTGCCTCGCGGGCATTCAGCATGGCGGTAGTCTCATCGCTGCGAAGCAGGTCCACGGCCTCGCTGTACGACAGGCGCGGGAAGGGGCTTTTCACTTTTTCTAGCGGGGCCGTGTCGCGCCCAATCACCTCCAGTTCCGTCTGGCAGTCGCGCAGCGCGTCGGTGGCAATGCGGACGAGGAACGCCTCGGCGAGGTCCATATTCATCGCGAGGTCGTAGAACGCCATCTCTGGCTCGATCATCCAGAACTCGGTGAGGTGCCGCCGCGTCTTCGACTTCTCGGCGCGGAACGTAGGACCGAACGTGTAGATCTTGCCCATCGCCATCGCCATCGCTTCGCCGTGAAGCTGGCCGCTCTGCGTCAGGTAGGCGGGCTCGCCGAAGTAGTCGATGCCAAATAGTGTCGTCGTGCCTTCCACCGCGTTGCCCGTCAGGATGGGGGCGTCCATCTGCACGAAGCCTTGCTCCTGGAAAAACTCGTGGATGGACATGATGATGCGGTTGCGCACCCGCAGGATGGCCCACTGCCGCCGACTCCGCAGCCACAGGTGCCGCCGGTCCATCAAAAACTCGACGCCATGTTCTTTAGGTGTGATGGGATAATCTTCGGCCTGACTAATGAGTTCGACGTGGGTCGCCTGTACTTCAAAGCCGCCCACCTGCCGCTCATCCTTCACGATGCGGCCCGTCACAGCCAGCGCACTTTCCTGCGTGGCGGCGTCGGCGGCGTCCCAACTCGCAGCGTCCACCTCTTCCTGATTCACCACACACTGCACCAGCCCGGTGCCATCCCGAACGATGAGAAAATACAGCCCCTTGGAGCCGCGTTTGTTATAGAGCCAGCCCTTGAGGGTGCCAGTTGTGCCTTCGAGTTGGGCGAGGTCCTCAATGTATACAAAGTCGAGCGCCATACTGCATCCGCGGTTGATGGTCAAAAATCGTGGGGGCAAGATAATCGCTACGCTGGAAAAAGCATCGGGTTTTTCAGGAGCGATCAGGTCAGCGGTATTTCCAGGCACGCGCCGCGCCGGGGCGCGACGCTACGGGTGCAGATCCTAAAAACAACGCTTCCCACAAACCGCTTCCCCGATCCCTCGCTCCCCTTGATCCTTTTCCTCCTGAATCAGCGATGTTGTAAATGCGCAGCCCGCCCGTTACTTTTCACCTGACGGCCCGCCCACCGGAGATGCCGTGCGTAGGGATATACTTCCCACGCTAACCCTTTTGCCTGACGCATGGAACCTGCTGCTGAGTCTCCCCAACAGCCCGTAACGCAACTGCTGATTGCCTACAGCAACGGCAACCGTTCCGCGCTGGATCAACTGCTTCCGATGGTGTACCGCGAGCTGCGCCGCATCGCCGAGTTGCGTATGCGCCGCGAGCGCCCGGACCACACCCTGAACGCCACGGCGCTGGTCCACGAAGCCTACATCAAGCTGATGGACCAGGGTGACGTGTCGTGGCAGAACCGCGCGCACTTCTTCGCCATCTCGTCGCGGCTGATGCGGCAGATCCTGATCGACTATGCCCGCAAGCACAACGCCGAGAAACGCGGCGGTGGGGCTCCCGACACGCTGCTGGAAGGAAAAGAGATTTCGCTGGGCGAACGCGCCGACGAACTGCTCGCCCTCGATGAAGCGCTGGAGCAACTGGCTACGTTCGACGAACGCCTCGCCCGTGTGGTGGAATACCGCTTCTTCGGCGGCCTGACCATCGAAGAAACCGCCGCCGTCCTCGACATCTCGCCCATGACCGTCAAGCGCGACTGGCGCAAGGCCAAGGCATGGCTCTACCGGGAGTTAAAAGCGGAATGAGGGTTGAGGGTACAGCCCGTAGGGGTCGCCCCCCGTGGCGACCCAACCCTGCGCGTATCATTCACTTCCCCCAAAACGCTTCCCTCTTCCCTCGTCAAACTTTCCCGTTGCGCACCGTGTCGGTGAGGTCTTCGCCGCTCCGGGGATCGAAGAACCGGTACATCATCGGCGAGATGGTTTCGTCGGGCTCGATGTAGACACGCACGAAGTGTTTGAGAAACCAGCGCGTGGGGTGGTTGGGCATGCGTCGCTGCAAAAACGCGGCGGTAAACGGATGCACCTTGAGGGTTACGCCGCCCCGGTAGCCATGTTTTTTGTAGCGCGTGATCCACTTCTCCATGTGCTGCACCAACTCGGTAGGCGTCAGCCGCGACTTATAGGGGCGGGGCCGCCGGTTGCCCCGTTCCTTTTTTTCTTTTTTCTGCCGGGGCGGGCGTTCCTCTTTTGCAGGCTCGGGCTTATCCGGCTTTTCAGAGGACGCTCCATCGCCGCCCTCGGCCTTGGCATTGGGGCTAGAATACGTGGTGGTGATGCTAGGGCGCAGGCGCTGACGCGTGATCTGAATCAGCCCAAAATCGCTCATCGGCAGTATTTTGGTCACCGCCCGATCGGAGCGAAATTCCTTCTTCAGTTCGTCGTAGATCTTTTTGCGGTTACGTTCCTCGCGCAGGTCAATAAAGTCCACCACAATGATTCCGCCGAGGTCACGCAGGCGTACTTGTTTGGCAATCACACGCGCCGCTTCGAGGTTAACCTTCACTGAGTTCTGTTCCTGCGACATCCCCCGCCCCGAACGGCCGGAGTTCACATCCACCACGTGCATGGCCTCGGTGCGCTCGATGAACAGATAGCCGCCTGTCGGCAGGTTGACACGGCTTTCGAACACTTCCTCGATAGCTTTTTTCAGCCCCGTTGCCTCAAAGATGCTGTTGTTGCCCTTGTGGGCTTGCACCGCCTTTTCCATCTGCGGCGCAATGGCGTGGATGTAGTTGCGCACGTTGCGGTACATGCGCGGGTGGTCAATTAGAATGCGGTCGTAGTCGTTGGTGAACAGATCGCGGATGATGGACGACGCCATGTTCACATCTTCATGCACCTTGATCGGTCCATCCGGCTTCCCGGCAAGGTTTTTCTCGATTTTGTACCATTTTTCCAGCAGCAGCCGCAGGTCGGTATCGAGCGTCTTGGCATCTTTGCCCCGCGCCACGGTCCGCACAATCACGCCAAACCCTTCGGGCAAAAGGCTTTTCGCCAGCACGCGCAGCCGCCGCCGTTCTTTCGGGTCGCCTATGCGTTTGGAGACGGCGGCATAATCGGCCAGAGGCACCAGCACGAGGAAGCGTCCCGCGAGGGAAATATCCGCTGAGACCCGGCTGCCCTTGTTGGAGATGGGTTCTTTCACCACCTTTACAAGCAGGCGCTGATCGCGCTGCAACAGGGTTTCCGGCCGCACTTCTGCTGTCGAAACGGTCTGCTGCTCGTTGTTTTTCTTTTCCTCGGTCCGTTTGCCCCGCGACCGGCGCTGGGCCGACCGGCGCTGGCCCCTTTTTTTAGCGTCGGGCTTGCGGTGGCGCGAAGATTCTCCCGAAGTGTTGTCGCCGTTGTCTTTGCCGCCGCCTTTCGGGCGGCCATGGCGGGGGCGATGCCGCCGACTGACGTGGCGGATATTTTTGGGTTTAAAGACCTTGACGCGCGGTTGGTCTTGATCCACTAAATCCAGCCAATCTCCCAGGTTTTCCGAGAGATCCGAGAAATGCAGAAACGCGTCTTGTTTTTGCCCGATGTCGATAAAGGCCGCCTGGATGCTTGGCATCACACGCCGGACGCGGCCTAGATAGATATCACCGAGCGTGCGTTCATTTTCTGGGGTTTCGAAGTAGAGTTCGGCCAGTTCGCCATTTTCAACGATGGCAATCCGCGTCTGCTCTTTCTCCGCGTTAATGACAATTTCTTTCTTGCCCATACATCGCTCCCGTGAGCGCACTGCCCTGGCGGTCGGCAGGCAGCCTTGGGCGGACGCCATCGCCCGCCCGGCCGCGCAGAGCGCGACCGGCGTTGTGCCCGAAACGGTGCCTCCGAGAACGGAATCCATGCACGGCGCGGCATGAGGTGCGCAAACGCCTCCTCACCAGGCCGTGTCATCGACGGAAGCCACCGCTTCAGAAGCAGTGTGCAACACACTTGAATTGTGAATACGATTACTTGCAATGGGGTATCCTGTGTTGTGCAACACGGCACCAGGCCGTGGGGGTTGGGAATGCAAACGATCAGGTACGGTCTACTACTGATGATGAAAAGGCGGCGCATCGCTAATACAAACCGCTCCTTCATCTCCTATCATCTGCACTTGGATAAAGTGCTGAGGTAGTCATAAATAAAAAGAATACGGCCCTTCGGGGGTAATAAAGCTAGCGAGGACATGTATCCGATGTCCCATAAATCGCTCCAACCGCATAAATGATCCCGCCCCTGATGAGATTCGAGTTGGCAATAAATTCCCAATTCTACCTGGCCCCAACCCCTAGATTTTATCGCGGAGGAAGAGCGTTGCATGGCAATAAACATGGCACTCTTCACCGACTTTGGCGTATATAGGAACGCGATGCACGGTAGCCCCCGCCAGGTCTCCGGGCATCGACGAGGGATGCCCGCGCCACCGCCGCCATGCGTCTCCCCTCTCAGCAATTAATGAGCACTTAAGCACTCCATTGATATGGCAACGCAGGAAACCCTAACTCCCTCAGGTGACGGAACCGACAAGGCTGCTAAACCGGCGGATAAAGCCCCTCTTCCCGTAATTAAACGCGTTGGCCTCGAAGGCGTCGTGGCGCTCGACTCGGTGTTGTCGTTTATCGACGGCCAGGTGGGCGAACTGATCTACCACGGCTACGATATTAAAGACCTCGCAGAAAATACAACGTTTGAAGAGGTAGCGTACCTGCTCTGGAAAGGCAGCCTGCCCAACCGCGCCCAGCTTGATGAACTCAACGCCCAACTCCAGGCCGAGCGTGAGCTGCCCCCGATGGTGCTAGATGTCTTGCGCAGCGTGCCCGAAGATGCGCATCCGATGGCGGCCCTCCGTACGGCGGTTTCGGCGCTGGCCCTCTTCGACAGCGAGGCCGATGACCCCAGTCCGGAAGCCAACTACCGCAAGGCCCTCCGCCTCACGGCCCGCACCCCCACCATCATCGCCGCCTTCGACCGGCTGCGGAAAGGCAAGGAAGCCCTTGCTCCCCTCAAACGCAACTCCACGGCCCACGACTTTCTCTACATGCTCAACGGCGAAGAGCCCGGCACCGCCGCCGAGCGCACCTTCGACGTCTGCCTGGTCCTCCATGCCGAGCACGGCCTTAACGCATCCACGTTTGCCGGTCGCGTCATCGGTGCAACGTTGTCGGACATGTACAGCGCGGTGACGGGTGCCATCGGCGCGCTGAAAGGCCCGCTGCACGGCGGTGCCAACGTGGAGGTGATGAAAACACTGCTGGAACTGGATCGCAGCGGCAAGAGCCCCGAACAGTTTATCCTCGACAAACTCGCCGCCAAAGAGCGCGTGATGGGCTTTGGGCACCGCGTCTACAAAACCCTCGATCCCCGCGCTGTTATCCTCCGCGAGATGGTGCAGGATCTGAGCGAAGAACGCGGCCAGCGCCAGTGGTATGATTACGGCGTGGAGATGATGAACACGATGGAACGCGAAAAAGGCATCTACCCGAACGTGGACTTCTTCAGCGCGTCCGTCTACCACATGCTGGGCATCGACATGGACCTGTTCACCACCATCTTCACCCTCAGCCGCATGACGGGGTGGACGGCCCACCTGATCGAGCAATGGAGCGCCAACCGTCTCATCCGGCCCCGCTCCGAATACACGGGCCCCCGCAACCTCAAAGTGGTGCCCATCAACCAGCGTTAGTTAACCGATTTCCGTTGACCAAAAAGGCGTGCCTCCATCAGGTGGCACGCCTTTTTGCTTTATTTATTGCGCTTTGTGGGGTTTTTCCTACATCCAGGTGCTTGATCTCACCGCTTGACAAGTCGGGTTTGCACAAACTTTCAATTATTTCTGAAACTTCCTACGTTGCCTTTTTTAATAGCTGGCGAACAATCGTGGGAAAGCGCTTTAATTTTCGGCGCTGGTTTGTACTTTAGCCCCCGAAGGTGCTGCGCCCGGCGCGCAGGCTTCTTTGCTCATCAATGTTGACGGAGATATGGCTGTCGATACCCTGGAACAACCCCAGCCCCTGAACGAGACCGGACGGTTCCGAAAGTATAAAATCCGCACCGGGATGCTGGCGTGGATTTTTCACCGGCTCTCGGGGCTGGCGCTGGTTATGTACCTCATTATACACGTCTGGGGCCTGCGTGCCCTCACCGACAAAGAGGCGTTTAATGCCTTGATTACAGGCTACCACGCCCCGCTTTTTAAAATCGGCGAGTTCTTTTTGCTGGCTGCCGTGACCTATCACGCCATGAACGGCCTGCGCGTGGTGTTGATCGACTTCCTCGGCTGGAGCCCGAACCAGAAGAAGCTGTTCTGGACGCTCAGCTTCGTCGCGCTCGTGATTTTGCTGGTGGGCGGCTACCCCTCGATCTACGCGCTGGTGGTCCACTTCGGCGGTTAATTTGAACGTCTTGACGCTATGAACTACGGAAAATCCGCCCGCTCCACCAATGCGCAGAACTGGTTTCTGCACCGGATCACGGGCACCTTTCTCATCTTTCTGCTGATTGTACACCTGTGGGTGCAGCACTACGACCACCAGACGGCCACCATTGCGGTCCAAACCGTCACCGCCGAGCAGTTTGAGGCAGGCACCCTGCCTACCTATCCCGACGAAGCGGTATCCGCCGTGCGTGCCCAAACCGGCAACGCCACGATGGAGGTGACCCCCTACGATGTAGTGATGCAGCGCCTCAGCGACCCGGTCTATGCGGTGTTGTGGAAAGGCTTCAACATCCTGTTCCTGCTCTTTGCGCTGCACCACGGCTTCTACGGCCTCAACAACGTCCTCAGCGATTATATCCGCAACGACATGGCCCGCGCCATCACCAAGGTGCTCACTTGGACGCTGGCGCTTGTTCTCTTGATTGTGGGGCTGTATTCGGTCATCACCGCTGGCTGGAACTATTCGCCCTAGCAACAATCGGCGGCATCCAGCGACACACTTTTTGAACACGGAAGAAGCGGTACAAACGATATGATTTTCTCGCATGATGTGGTCATCGTCGGCGCAGGCGGCGCAGGTCTGATGGCCGCGCTTTACGCGAAAGAAGGCGGGGCCGACGTAGCGGTGGTCTCGAAGCTGCATCCCTTGCGCTCGCACACGGGCGCGGCACAGGGCGGCATCGGGGCGGCGCTGGGCAACGAAGAAGAGGACAACTGGCTCTGGCACACCTTCGACACGGTGAAAGGCAGCGACTACCTGGGCGACCAGGATGCCATCGAGATCATGTGCAAGGACGCCCCGCGCACCATCATCGAACTCGAACACTATGGCGTGCCCTTCAGCCGCAACAAGCAGGGCAAGATCAGCCAGCGGCGCTTCGGGGGACACACGCGCAACTTCGGCGAAGCCGCCGTCCGCCGCGCCTGCCACGCGGCTGACCGCACAGGCCATGCCATCATGCACACGCTCTACGACCAGTGCACCCGCCAAGGTGTACGGTTTTATGACGAGTATCAGGTGCTCGACCTCATTATGACGCCCGACGGGGCCTGCAATGGCGCGGTGGCCTACGAAATCCTGACGGGCGAGGTGCATACGTTCCACTCCAAGATTGTGTGTATGGCGACGGGCGGCTATGGCCGCGCGTTTAAAACCACCTCCAACGCCCACGCGGGCACGGGCGACGGCCTCGCGATGGTCTTGCGCAATGGGCTCCCGCTCGAAGACATGGAGTTTGTGCAGTTCCACCCGACGGGCCTGTACCGCCTCGGCATCCTCATCACCGAGGGCGCCCGTGGCGAAGGCGGCATCCTGCGCAACAACGACGGCGAACGGTTTATGGAGCGCTACGCGCCGACGGTGAAAGACCTCGCGCCGCGCGACCTCGTGAGCCAGTGTATGTACAAGGAGATCCGCGCCGGACGTGGCATCAATGGCAAGGAGCACCTGTACCTCGACATGACGCATGTGGGCGAGGAGGTGCTGCTCAAAAAGCTGCCCGAGATCACCATCTTCAGCCGTACCTACATGGGCGTCGATCCCATCACTGAGCCCATCCCGGTGGCCCCAACGTGCCACTACGCCATGGGCGGCATCCCGACCAATTTTAACTCGCAGGTGGAAACCGGCAACCGCGAAGCCATCGTGCCGGGGCTGTACGCCGCAGGTGAATGTGCGTGTGTGAGCGTCCACGGCGCGAACCGCCTCGGCACCAACTCGCTGCTCGACCTCGTGGTGTTTGGCCGCCGCGCGGGTATGGCGATGGCGCAAGAGATCGAAGAGCGCCGCCGCGAACGCAAGCTGCCGCTGCCCGATGCCCCCGAGAAACGCACCCGCGATATGCTGGAAGCCATCCTCAGCCGCACCGAAGGCGAACCGGTCGTGAACGTACGCACCGATTTGCAGCAGTCGATGATGGACAACGTCTCGGTGTTCCGCAACGACGAAACCCTCAGCACCGCGGTTGCCGACATGGAGGGGCTGCGCCAGCGTGCCCGCAACGTTGTTGTGCGCGACAAAGGCAAGGCGTTTAACACCGAACTGATGGACGCGGTGGAGATTGACTTTATGGTGGACTACGCCGAAGCCATCGCCGCCGGGGCGCACCACCGCACCGAAAGCCGAGGCGCGCACTCCCGCGAGGACTACGACAAACGCAACGACGACGAGTGGCTGAAACACACCATTTATCAAAGCGACTGCGAGGGCAACTTCGAGTTTAGCTATAAAGACGTCGTCATCACCCGCTTCCAACCGAAAGAACGGAAATACTAAGGGAAGAGCCAGGAGGGGAGTGAGAAGTGTACGCTTCCCTCGAACCTCTTCCCCCATCCCCATCCGATATGAAGCTTACCGTCAAAATCAAGCGCTACAACCCGGAGAAGGACACCGCGCCGCACTGGCAAAGCTACGAGGTGCCCGCCGAACCGCTCGACAGCGCGCTGGCGCTGCTGCTGCACATCAAGTGGCACATCGATGGCACCCTGACCTTCCGCAAAAGCTGTGCGCACGGCATCTGCGGCAGCGACGCGATGCAGATCAACGGCGAGAACAAGCTGGCGTGCTCGATCCTCGTCCAGGACATCGTTAAGGGCGACGGCGACACCATCACGTTTGCGCCGCTGCCCGGCTCGCCCGTGATCAAAGACCTCGTCATCGACCAGACGCGTTTCTTCGAGAAGTACCGCGCCGTGATGCCGTGGCTCATCAACAACACCCCGCCGCCGGAGAAGGAGCGGATCCAGAGCCCGGAGGACTTCGACCTCATCGAAGACGCCACCAAGTGTATCATGTGCGGGGCCTGCACCCACTCGTGCCCGAGCACCTGGGCCGACCCCGACTACCTCGGTCCCGCCGCCATGCTCAAGGCGTACCGCTATACGCTCGACACCCGCGACGAAGGCTCCGACGAACGCCTCGGCGTGGTGGACTCGAAGGAAGGGCTGTGGAAGTGCTACACCATCTTCAACTGCGTGCAAGCCTGCCCAAAAGAAATCGACATTACCCGCTGGCTCTCCGCGCTTAAACGCAAAAGCGTCACCGCCCGGCTGTGATGCTTGCTTCTTTGTTCTTCAAACGCCCCTCGTTGGTTTTCAACGGGGGGCGTTTTTCATTAGCTTTCTTCGTTCAGGTGTATTACTGATATATCCGTTGGTTTACCCTTGTGTAAGGATGGCGAATATGAAGAGGATTTGCTTTTCCTTTGGGCTGTTGCTTCTGGTGATTGGTTGCAGTGAACCTGCAATCACGGCTCCGCCCGATGATGCCAACAATAGCGTCATTCAGGTCATGCACGCCGTGCCAGACACCACCCTCGCGGTTCCCGGCTTTGACCTCGACATCGCCTTAGGCGACATCTTCTCCCATTCAAACAGGCAGCCTCTCACGTTCATGACGAACGTTGATGGAGATGCGGTCATCGCTGTGATTGACGAAGAACACGTCTTGCACATTCGTCCGCGTCGCCTTGGAGAAGCCCGCGTGCAGGTCCTGGCCAGCGATTCGTTTCAACAGGAGGAAACCATTGCTTTTACGGTGTCCATCGTTCCTAGACCTGATGATGACCCTATCCGAGAAATAACATGTGATGCGGTGCTTCCCCCAGAGGGTCTAGCTGATTTCTTCCCCCTTCGTGCAGGTAATACCTGGACCTATGAATATGATACAAGAACTCGCACACCCCCTGCTCATTTTACACGCGAAAACGGAACGCTTACGCTTTCTGTTGAAGCAGAAAATTGCAAAGACCCTATTCCACGATTCATTATTCAAGAATCCCATGCGGGTATCTTTGAATACCAAAACTTCGCAGGCGAATGGGTACCACGAAATGTAGAAGCAACCCGAACGTTCGTTGTTTATGTTCGGGATGAAAATATTGCCTTGTGGTATGGAGATCGACCGTTTGCACGCTACCATGATGCGCAGGCTGACACCGTAACTGTTTCTGCGGGGCATCTGGTCGATACCACGATTGGAAGTGGCAGAACCTGCACGACACATGGATCAGACATCCAACTCGTTCAAAACATCGGCATGGTAAGTTATGCAGGTGGCTGTGGTCGCACTTCCTATTCTTACAACTTGAACATGAGCCTCATGGAAGCCACCATACAACCAGCAGGTGACTCGCCTCTTTTAACCTTCGCACCATGATCCCAACCTGCCCGGACTGTAACCAATCGATGGAAGAAGGCTTCCTGCTGGACGAAACGTACGGCAACCGCAACCCGGTGTACTGGGTGGGAGAGCCGCCGGAGAAAAGCATCTGGACGGGCCTGAAGCTCAAGGAAAAAGACATCCGCCGGGTGCAGGCGTACCGCTGCCCTTCGTGCGGACTGCTGAAGTTTTACGCCCACGAGCCCCGGTCGTAGCCCGTGCCGCATCCCCTGCTTGCCCTGTATTCCACGCTGCTGCTGGACATGAACAGCACGTTTATGTTTGGCGAAGACCGTTTTGGCCCGGACGAAGACTACGCCGCCACGTATCACCACCTCGGCGATACGTTGCCTGCGGCGGCGGTCCACAGGGCAATCAACGCCTGTCTGGAGTATCTGGGCGAGCGGTATCCCGACCCGGCCTACCACGACGCCTTTCCCACCGTCGCGGAAACCTTCCGCCACCTTGATGCAACCCGCCATCTGCCAGCCGAAGAACAGGCACTGCTCGCCTTGACCTTCGCCGTCCACGAACGCGGCCACATTTCGGAAACCTATGCCAGCGCCTTGCACCAACTGGCGCAGACGCATCAACTGGCGCTGGTGGCCGACATCTGGGCCGAGAAAACGCTGTGGTTGGAGGAGTTAAACCGAGCCGGGGTGTTGAATCTGTTCGACGCGCTGGTTTTTTCGTCGGACATCGGCAGCGTCAAACCCTCGCCGCGCCCGTTTTTGTTGGCAGCGGAAATGCTAAACGCCGCGCCGGGTGATTGCCTTGTCATCGGCGACAGCGTGCGGCGCGACATCGGCGGGGCGGCGCGAGCGGGCATCGCCGCGCTGTGGATCGGCGAGGGCGAGCCACCTGCTTCCGCCATCGGGAGCGTGCCTAGCCTGCTGGATCTGCTGCCCTGAGTGTTTCGGTTTCTCCCCGCAGCAGCGCTTCCCACCGTACCTGCACGGCCCCGGGGCCAAACTGCCTGAGGAACCGCTGACGGGCGTTGGTGGCCATGCGCCGCCAAGTGTCGGCCTCGCGGACCTGTTCGATGGCGTCGGCGATGGCGTCGGGCGAACGCGGCGGGACAAACAGCGCCTCCTGCTGGTCCGTCACCATGTGCGGAATGCCCGCATGGCGCGTGGTGATAACGGGCGTGCCTGCATTCAGCGCTTCGAGAATCGTGACGGGTTGCGCCTCCGTGGGGTAATACGTCGGGAGCAGAAACACATCGGCAGCAGCATAGAGCGCCTTGATGCGCGTGCGGTCGCGGACCGTGCCGAGGTGCGTGACCATATCGCCCAAACCCGCTTCGGCTACCCGCTTTTCAAAATCTTGCTGTTCCGCATCGCTTTGCCATCCCCCGGCAAACGTCGCCTCCACGTCAACCTGTCGCTCGTGCAGCCGCCGCACGGCTTCGAGCACATCCAGGTAACCCTTCGACGGGATCATGTTGCTGAGGAACAGCAGCCGCAGCGGCTCATGCGGGCCGTTTGTTATTTTTGCAACGACCTCCGCGTCGGCACCCAATAGATCGGCCCCGATGGTGTTGGGAATTACCAATCGCTTCGCCTCCGGAATCCACGGCGCACAGCGAGCGGCCAGCGAATCATCCAGAAAAACGAATCCGGCAACGCGGCGCACCATCCACGCGGCGGTCCAGCGTGTCCACGGCGAGCGAAACACGCGGTCGAAGTTGCCCCAGTGGATGACGGCGTATACGGGCTGCGTGGGACGAAAGGCAGGAAGCGATGTCAGCACATCTCGCCAGTGACCCAGCGGCATCGGCGAAATGGACGCCCACAGCACGGGCGCATCCGGCGCGTCACGCATGGCGTGGCGCAGTTGGGCAGCGCGGCGCAGATAGTGCTTCAGCTTGTCCAGCCGCAGTTGTACATCGGCCTGCACATGGGCGGTGTCGGTCCCAGTGTTGAAACCGCGCACCGTGTGGCTGGGCTGCAAAAGCTGTGCAAGGCGCGACGTGGCGAGCGTCTGCCCATCAATAGGCGGCGGAAAGCGACCGACGAGATGCACCGTGCTCATGCCGACAGCACGTATTCAAACGCGTCGGTGATTTTTTCGATGTCGAAGGTCTGCTCGGCATAGCGGCGGGCGTTGCGCCCCATTTGCCGCCATCGTTCTTCATCGGCCAGCAAGTCACCTGCTGCCTGCACAAACCCGTCGGCGTCGCGGGGCGAAACCACCCGCCCTGCTTCGTGGCGCGCCACAATACGCGCCGCGAGGTTTTCCGGTGGGACGGCCAGCAACACCGGGCGCGCCGCACACAAATAGGTCAGCACTTTCGACGGCACCGAAAAAATACCAGCGTCGGGTTCCAGCACCGCCAGCAGCACATCCGCCGCCGCCAGCACATCGGGCATCACCTCGAAGGGCTGGAAGCCGAGAATGAGCAGGTTTTCCAGCTTTCGTTCGGCTTTTTGTTTGGTCAGCCAGTCGGCCCCTTTACCCTGTGAGATCACCACCACCCGCACTGCTGAATCCTCCCGAAAATGCGCCGCCAGTTGCAGCAGCAGTTCGGGGTTGTGCTTCATGCCCAGCGTGCCGGTATAAATCAGGCACTTTTTGCCGCTGAGCCCGTGCCGGTCGGCCCAGGCGTTGTGTTTCGGACGCACCGGCACCTCATCCAGCGGAGCCCAGTTTTCGATCACATGCACCTTTTTACGGGGCAGGTGATAGGCTTCCATGATGGGGCCAAAGTCGGGCGTGATGAGCACCACGGCATCGCTGTCCGTGAGCAGCCGCCGCTCCAGGTTCACATAATACTGCCCGACCGTCATGCCCAGCAGCTTCGACTTGTGTTCCAGCAACCGTTCCGTGGCGATACCAATCAGGTCCTGCACCCAGAACAGAAACCGCGCACCCAGGGCGTGGCTGCGTTGGAGCAACTGCTTTTGCGCATCGAGCGGCGTGTTGCCCGACAGCACAACCTCGGGCCGAAACCGCGTGACGGCCTCCGCGACGAGTTTGCCATAGGCCCGTTCTTGCCGCCACCGTTTGACGAGCGCATATTTTTCGAGCGGGGCGCCCAGCGAAAGTCCTTCGAGATGGAATGTTGCCGGGTCATCAGGCTGCGCATCCAGCGATCCACGCGGAGTGGTCTGCAACGAGGCGCAATAACAATGAAGCACGGTATGTCCACGTGCCGCCAACGCCCGGCTCAAGGGTAAAGGAAATGGATGACCGGCGAAGTCGTGAAGAAAGATGCGCATAGTGGGAGCATGAACCGGAGCAACCGGAAACAGGGTGGGCGTCCGTACAAACGAGTCGTTCAGGGTGTTGTTCTTAAAGTAATCCCCTTTTTTTTGCCCGTATTACCTAATACCACCCGTTGGGGTGTAATACCCATGCCGTGCACCCACACACCCACACGGCGTCTTTTCTTTCCACGATACCGATCCCCGTCTGGGAAAGGCTTCCTCCTAGCCTTGTTGTTCCCATGTCTGTGAAACCGGTTATCTGCACCTGGCTTTATGCCGACGCTCCCGCTACGGAAAGCACCTACTTCGCGGTGGGGCACCACTCATCTTCTCCGCACTTTCAGGCCATTTATTGGCGCTGTGTAGTGGTATTTTTTGCCACCAGCATCCGCAACAACCCCACGGCGCACCATCGCCTCTACACAAATGTGCCACAGCCGCCCATGGTGGATGGCTTTGAGGTGGCGCGGTTTCTGGATACGCTCGGCGTCGAGATCGTCGACTTGCCCTTCACGCACCAGCCCCCTGACGGCTATCATCCGGCGTGGCGGAACCAGTTTTATCTGTTCGACATCGTGCAGCACCTCGCTGCCACAAGCCCAGCCGATGCGGTGCTTATGGTGCTTGACGCCGACTGTTTCTGGATCAACGCCGCCACCTTGCTCTGCGAGGACGTACAGCGGCAAGGGTTGCTTTCGTACGACGTGGAACTCCCGCTGCACGTGCCAGAAAATGGGTTGTCACGGCTCGATATGAAGCGGCTGTATGAACACTTGTTACAAAAACCCCTCGCCGACGCCCCACCCTATGTGGGCGGTGAGTTTTTTGCCGCCACGGGAAACGCCACCCAACAGGTTGCGGCCCGCATGAAAGCACTCTGGCAAACCCAACTCCGCTGGTTCGAAGAAGGAAAACCCAAGTTCAACGAAGAAGCCCAGGCGCTGAGCTTCATCTACTACCAGCTTGGCTTTCCCGCAGGCACCGCCAACCGGTACATCAAGCGCATGTGGACGCCGCTGTTTCGAACCAACAATGTCCGCCCCGAGGATTATGCGCTCACGCTGTGGCATGTGCCTGCCGAAAAGCGCTATGGCATTCCCCGGCTGTTTGAGGCCGTGCGCGCGCCCGACTCGCTCTTCTGGAGTCTCCCGGTGGGCAAAGACTTTGCGGCCTACCTGGGACGTTTCCTCGGCATCCCTCATCGAAGCCCAACCAAACTGCTTGACGATGTGCGCGGGGCGGTTCGGTACAAGCTTCGGCAAAAGTTGGGATTGGACCCGCTTCGCTAGCTCACGACTCCACGCTGTGGAACGCGGTGCTGGACCGTGTGGCCCAACGCAGTACTTCCAACAGAAGCTGGGCGGTCCACCGAAACGGTCGATTCCGCCGTGTGTGCCCCACTTCCACGGCCTTCCACAACCGTTCGGCAAACACCTCGGGCGACCAGTGGGCGATGAGGGCGCGTGAGCGCTGGCCCATGGCTTCATGGTTGGTTTCGGGCGAGGCGATGTGCTGGAGCAAGGCAGCGAGTTGGGCTTCGTCGGTCGGCGCAAACCGGTAGCCGTTGCCGCCTTCTTCCACCAGATCGAAGGCACAGCCTGCTCCCGTAGATACCAGCACCGGCAAGCCTGCCGCCATCGCCTCATTCACCACCAGCCCCCACTGGTCCGTCAGAGCCGGGTGTACAAACGCCGACGCAAGGCCGTAATACGCAGGCAACTCGTCGATTTGCCGAAACCCCGCCAGCGTCACGCCTTCCATGGCCTGCGCAGCAATCAGTTGCTCCAACGTGCCGCGTTCGGGGCCATCGCCCAGCAAGACAAGCCGCCACGGCGTGACAACCTGTGCCCGATAGGCCGTATACGCCCGGAGCAAAAACGGCAGGTTTTTTCGGGTGATGAAGCGGTTGGAGGCTAGAAAAAAGCGCGTTTCGGCTTCCAGTCCGGGCAACTGGCAAAAGTCGGCGGGATTCTGCCGCACTTGATCTGCACGGGTTGCAAAAAAGGCGTTGTCTACCACGTCGTATCCGAGAAACAGATGGCTTTCTGGAATTCCTAATGCATGATAATACCTGCGCTGCGGCGTGCCTGCCACCAGCCCGGCATCGAACTCCTGCACAATCTGCCGCTTGATCCACTCGCGCCAGCCAATGCGCGGGGCGTCGTCGGCTTTGCTGTCGCTCATCAGCACAGCAGTGCGGTGGTGCCGCCGTGCCCACATCAGGCACGCCCGCGCGTCCGGCAAGCCGTAGCTGTTAATCGCCAGTGCGTCGGGCTGAAGGCGGTCTAAGGCAGCCGTGATGCCTTCGTGCACCTGCGCAGGGGCCAACGTATCGAGCGATGCATCGGGAAACACTTGCTCACGGCGAAAGGGTGTGGCATCGGCTTCCACCCGCCACGCATAAGTCATATCCTCGCCCGCCGTTTCCAGCGCGATAAGTTCCACGCCTTTTGCGTCCAGCAAGGCATGCACGGCCTGCAGCCGTGCCAGGTGATACGGCCCAAACCGGGGCCATTGAATGCAAAGACGACGAATCGATTCAGGCATCAAACGCTCCCGGCGCAATCTGTTGAAAAATGACACGCCCGAACTGCTCTGCCGTGTTCTCAGCAGCAAAACGGTTCGCTTCATCCGCATCAAAAAGTGCAGCTGGTGCCTCTATGATACACCGACGTAAGCCATCCACCAAAGCGGCTTCGTTGGTGGCATCGACGGCGATACCGAGGCGCCGTTCCCGCAGCAGCGCGCCCAGCATGCCATACGCATCGCCAAGCACGGGCTTTCCGGCGGCGGCAGCCCGAATGAGCACCCCGCTGGAACCGATATGCTGTTGGTACGGCAGGAGCACTACATCGGAAGCATGAAGCAACGCATGCATCGTGGCATCCTCCACGTAGCCGTCGTGTAGCATTACCTGAAGAGGGCTTGTTTTTAGTGCCTCCAGCCCTTCCTGAATGCGCGCCCGATCACCGGGTTCTACCGCACCCACCAGCAGCACACAGGCGTGCTCCGCCACCTCATCATCCAGTTTCCCCAGCGCAGCCAGTAAGGCATACACCCCTTTTCGCTCTGACAACGCCCCGAATAACAACAGCAACTTCCGCCCGGGCTCGACATGCCACCTTTCCCGCACGGCTTCTCCGGACACCGCAGCAGGACCCGGCTCAATGCCATCAGGTAAGGCAACAATATTTTTTTTTGGTGCCCATGGCTTGATTACGCCGACGGAGAACGGGTCGAGGCACAGCAAGGCATGAACGTGTGGGTTGCGCAGCGCGGCACGTAATTGCCACACCTTGCGTTGGCCCTTCAGCCACTCTTTGATACTGGGAGCACGCCCTTCCAGCGCCGGATAATGAAACGACGGGCGGAAATAGATACCCGAAATTTGTATCGGATACCCCAAACGAAGCCCACGCGCCAGCGACACCTGCACATGATCAACATACATCAGGAGCACATGATCAGGGCGGTGCTCCTCGATCATTTTTCGGAGCAGACGCCCGTGCTCCGCATCGTTGTGCAACAGCGCCCGCGTGCCGCCCTGTGTCGAAAAAGCTGGGGGCGGTGCCATCACAATCCGAATCCCCGCATCCTCGTGGGCTTCTTTTTCGAGCGCGGGATGCTTCTCCAGCAACTTCGGCGACACCACCACATCCAGTTGCCCTTTCGCCTCGTGTTGCTTCCAGTAGCGCATCAGTTGTAGCAGGTATTGCGCATGATGCCCTCCGTGGTATAAATCAAACAGCATAACATGAGGCTTCCCCGTTGTTTGGCTCATGACTCCTTTCCCTCCGAGTGTCCAAACAACGCCCCCTGAACCCAGCCGACCAGTTCAGCACGCATGGGATGCCGCCACCACGGGATGATCACCACGACCCCGTAACACACCACGAGCCCGATTCCCAACACAACAACGGGCCATGATTGATGCAGTTGCTGATAAAGCAACACACCACCTGCCAGCCCAACGAGTGCTGCCAATCCCAACCACACGGTTGGCGCGCCGAAAAGCGCCCAGCGCTGAATGGCATAGCGCATTTCATAGGCCCACGCAATAAGCAAGCTGCCCACGGCCAACCCTGTGGCATAGGCCGCCACCACGCCATAGCCTCCGAACAGCGATCCTAGCACCAAACCGCCGCCGCCGCTGAGCACCGCCATCACCACGTGTCCGATGAGGTTCCAGCGCAGTTCGCCCGTTCCGAGGTTGGCAAAGTAGGCCGGGTTGGCGAGCAGGTTGAGGCTCCACGCGATAAACAAGATCGCCGAGAATCCGACGAAGGCCGCATCATAATGACCAATCCACAGGCGCGAGATGACGGGTGTGAGCACGATAAACAACGGAATCGCCCCGACCAGCAAAAACACGAGCAGGCGATAGGAACGCGTGTATACGCCGCGTAGCAGGTCGGGCGCACGCTCCTTAATGTCGGCGATGGTGGGCACGATGGCCTGATGAGCGGCGGAGAAGAGCGAACGGATCAAAAAGACCATGCGATACGCAAACTCGAAGCTCGCCAGCGTTGCCAGCCCACCAAACCGCGAGACCAGCGCCTTAACAGCAGGCTCGAGGAAAAGCTGCGTGACGGCGATGCCCTGAAAGTTGATGCTGTAGCCGAGCATCTCACGGAACGCCTGCCGGTCCCACCGCCAGGGCACCAGCGGCAGCGACCGCCGCTTCACGCGCAGCACGATCCACGAAAGCCCACACACCAGCCCCGCCTGCATCAGTTGGGCCTCCGCGATGCCGATGAGGCCGTTTTGCGGGACGCGCAAGTACGCGAACCCCAGATACGCCACCGCTCCGATCATCACCACCCAGCTCCGCAGATCCACGCGGTGCAAGCCGTCGAGGCACGACTGAAAAACGCCCCCCACCGAAATCAGCCAGAACGAACCCACCGCATACGGCAAAATTGCCCAGGCATCCGGCAGTTTATCAGCGGGCTCCACAAATAGGCCCAACAGCCACTGAAACAGCGGATAGGCCAGCACCAATATGATCCCCAGCACCACCGCCACCGAGACGACGGCGGTCTGCATCAACCGATCCAAATAGGCGTGTTCCTCGCGGGCCAGATACTGCGAGACAAATTTTACTGCGCTTGCCGCCATGCCCAGGTTGGCGATGCTGCCCGTGGTGGTAATCGAAAACACCAGCGCCCACACGCCAAAATCTTCCTTCCCGATGGCCCCCACGACATACGCGTACAGCAAGAAAAACGAGCCGCCCACCACCGCCATTTGCAAAGCGGCCATGCCCGTGTTGATCAAAAGGCGGCGGCGCTGCGTCATGCCCGAAAGAATAACCCGTCTACCTGAAGTTGCTGTCCGGTGGTGCCATCGCTAAAACCTGACTCCATCGACCGCAGCGCAAAGCCTCGTTCCTGCATATAGCCGATCATGTCGGTAAACATCATCTCGCCCGCATACAACGGCTCCAGCGACATCTCGACCTGCACGCCCGCGATGCG
>JAUIDY010000103.1 GCA_030428385.1 Rhodothermia bacterium
GTGATGGTGCCTGCACTATGGGGTTGCTCCTCTCCGGCACGTGACGACATGGAATCGGGGACCGCTCAACAAGCAAGCGGCGGCGGGTTATTTTCGATTTTTCGGGTTGGCATAAGCGCGTAGAAATTCGGTTAAGAGCCGCACACCGAAGCCCGTCCCTCCAATTGGACGATATGGTTTTGCCAACAACAAAAAGGACGGACCTGCAATATCGAGGTGCATCCACGGATAGTCTACAAAATGTTCTAAGAACTTCGCTGCGGTGATCGAACCAGCTTCACGCCCGCCAACGTTTTTCACATCGGCCACTTGACTCTCGAGCAACTTGCCATACACATCATGCATCGGCATGCGATGGACGCGATCACCACTCCGTGAACCGGCTGCCTCCATGGCAGCAAGTCGCTCTTCACTTCCCGATACGGCATTTGTCATCAGGGCTGCTACGTCGGAACCCAGTGCGATAACCTGTGCCCCCGTTAACGTTGCCAGATCAATAACAAGCTCCGGCCGATACGTTTTTGCGTAAGAGAGCGCGTCGGCTAAAAGAAGTCTGCCTTCGGCATCGGTGTTTAGGACTTCCACCGTTTTTCCCGAATGCATACGAAGGACATCGCCCGGGACATAGGCATTTTCCCCCGGGCGATTATCAGAGGCTGGAATCAGCCCCACGACATACAAGGGGACTTCCAGTTTGGCTAACGCCTCAAACGCGCCAATAACCGCTGCTGCCCCTCCCATATCAGACTTCATCGCCTCGAGCCCCTTGGCTGTTTTCAGCGAAATCCCACCCGTGTCGAAAGTCACCCCTTTCCCGACCAGAATTACTGGCTTTGTGTTGAGTGCATTTTCTGGTTGCCAGGTCAATTCAATAAAAACGGGGGGTTCTACACTGCCTCGGTTCACCGCCAGCAAGCCGCCCATCTGCTCCTCTTCAATCAAGGCTTTGTCCCACACCAAGACCTCAAACCCTTGCTTCTTCCCTAACTTCTCTACTGCTTTGGCCAACAGGGTAGGAGTTTTTTCATCGGGAGACAGGTTCACCAGGTCCCGAGCGGTCGTGGTAGCCTCAGAAACAACACGGCCCCGTTCACTCCCGCGTCTTACGGCCTTTTCATCTTGATCGGCATGCAAAACCAGACGGCTGGGTCCATCAAAGGGAGCATCGATGGTTTTGTATTCGAGGAATCGATAGGCCCCGAGCATAAACCCCTCAACAAGGGCTTGCCCCACAAGCTCCGCATCCACCCCGACGGAGGTTGGTACCCGTAACGCGCTCGTCTCCGCTTTATGCGCCAAGGCGAGCGAAGCGCCTGCCGCGGAGGCATGGCGCAGACCTTCTGCATCTAACGATTCCGCGGGGCCAAGTCCCAATAGCGCCACCCTTTTTGCTCGTGATTCTGCCGGGTACAGCAATACCACATTCCCGGGCTTCCCGGTGAAGTCATCAGCGGCGCGTTTAACAGTGGATCCCAAAGAATCAGCAAGCGATGAAAGGGCTTCCTCTTTTCCGTCTTCGGTTAATGGGACAAGGAGAAGATCGACATCGAGGTCGAGCAAGGGAATGGTGGTTACAGATACTTTCATATATGGATGTGATTTAGCCAATGAAAAGGCCTTTGGTCAAAAATGCCTGGTGTGAGGGTTACTCTTCTCTCGACGCCTGAAGCAAAAGCAAATACGCTTCATCTTCAGCCGAGGGAGTTTCACTTGCGTCTTCTATCGAAAGAGGCAAGAATTGAGAAGCCGATTCAAGCGTCGTGCGAATGGCTTTTTGTAATGGCAGTTTCAAAAAAGCACCAGAGGCATTGCGGTGGCCGCCGCCCCCCAGAGATCGTGCCCACTTATGCACATGCCATTCCCCTTTTGAACGAAAACTAACCTTCGTCCCATTCGAGACTTCCGTAAAGATCAGTGCCACCTCCACTCCTTCGAGGGCCTGCACGTAGGTGACGAGCCCCTCGGTATCTTCACTGGTGGCCCCCGTCTCCTGTAGCATGGCTATCGTCACGGTCAGGTATCCGATCTTGCCATCTGGTAAAATGCGAATGGTGTCGAGGGCACGCCCCAACAACCGCAGGGCATGAATGGATTTCGATTCATACAACAACCCATACACCTCTGCGGGCTCAACCCCTTTCTCCAGCAATTGGGCCACAATGGTGTGGACGTGCGCGGTCACGCTGCTAAAGCGAAACGATCCGGTATCAGTGAGAATAGCGACGTAGAGCGCGGTGGATATGGACTTGTCGAGGAGGTTTTTATCCGTCTCTGTTATCAAATCGAATATCAACTCACCTGTGGAAGACGCCCGGTCATTTACCAGGGTGTGATCGAACCACGATTCTGGCTGCGTATGGTGGTCGATAAGAATCTTTTGGGCGGTACTGTTTTTTACGACTTCACCGACCTCACCCAGTCGATGGGCGGCATTAGTGTCGACTACAATGATAACGTCAGCTCCGGCAATTTTTTTTATCTGGCGGGCCCCGCCTCGGTAGGTTTCAATGTTTTCACTGCCGGGCAACCAACCCAGGTTACTCGGCGCGGGGTCGCTGTTTATCATCGCGACCTCCTTTCCACGCTTCGTTAGATATTGAGCAAGTGCAATCTGCGAGCCGATCGCGTCTCCATCAGGCCGCACGTGTGTAGTTATCACAAATTGAGTATGTGCATCCAGCACATCATGTATCGTTGAGATCATATAGACCTTCGTTGGGCAGCGTCATTTTTTTAGCGTCGGTTCAACCGTCGCCCGGGCTAAAAGTTCGAGCAACTAAGAATGGGACAGGCCGTTTGGAACACCCTCTCCGTCCTTATCCCTTGAGCCTATGCCCGCTGCTGTCGCCCTGGAATCGACCGTGATTTCCCACGGCCTCCCTTTTCCTCATAATTACGAGACGGCCCTACGTTTAGAAGCCATTGTTCGTGAACAGCACGCGCAGCCTCAAACCATCGGCGTCATCCAGGGGAAACCGGTTGTAGGGCTTTCTCCGGAAGAGATTCATCACCTGGCGGTTTCTAAGGAAGTTCGAAAACTAAGTATCCGGGACCTTCCCGTTGCTGTGGCCCGAAGACTTGATGGAGCCACGACCGTCGCTTCCACCATGTGGCTCGCCCATCGCCATCGAATAAAGGTATTTGCTACAGGTGGGATTGGTGGTGTTCATCGCCGCCAAAACCCGAACGACACCTTTGATATTAGTAATGACCTCCATGCGCTGTCCCAGGTCCCGATGCTGGTAGTGTGTGCGGGTGCAAAAGCGATCCTGGACCTGCCCGCCACTCGCGAAGCGTTGGAAACACTCGGCATCACCGTGGTGGGATTCCAAACGGATACGCTCCCAGCCTTTTATAGCCGCGACAGCGGTTTGCCCGTCGATGTACAATGTGATTCCCCCGAAGAAATCGCCGCCCTGTACACCGCCCACCAGCAATTGAGTCTTCAGGGTGCCATTTTGGTGACTGTTCCACCGCCTCCTGAACTTGCGCTCCCGTTTGACGAGGTCACCCCCGTCATCGAACGCGCTCTTGAAGACGCCACCGTTCAGAACATTAAAGCTGCTGCCCTTACTCCGTTTTTATTAGATCGCGTGGTCGCGTATACAAACCAACGTGCGCTTACCACCAACATTGCCCTTTTAGAACAAAACGCCGTCCTTGCAGCCAAGCTGGCCTGCCTGTTGGAAATATAGGAATTCCTCGTCCTCTTACTTTTTCGTTTCTGTTGGTTATATATAATGAAGACCTCCATAGGTCTTGGCGTTTTAACCCGCTGCCTGTTCCTAATTTTCTACTTAGTCATGAGACTCCCACTATTGTTCTTCTTGGTTCTATTTCTGGGTTGTCAGGTTACGGATCCACAAATCACAACCGGTGATTCTACCCTTTCTCCTGAGACGCCTTCCTCATCACAACAAGAGGTGCTCCTGGAAAACGCAACCGGTGCCCCCCTCGTTTTTGCCCTATTCGCGCCTGGATCGGCCCGGCCACTGCGGCAATTCATTCAAGTGGACCTCTCTTCTCCTCCTCCCACCTATGTATTACCCGGAAATACAGCCCCCCTCTTTCCGTGCAGTGAGGTGAGTAATCAAGTTGGAGCGACCATTCACCTCTACCAGATTAGCGCTGTTTCAGACGAGGAGGCCACTGCCGAACTCGCGTCCTCGGTAAGACTCGATGCACCACGCCTTTCTGAATTATCGCCCCCAGCCTGTATCATCACAATAGACAAGTTGTAATGGAGGAATATATTAAATTTTTTAGACATATTATCTGATTATCCTAATATGATTAGAGATCTGATCAATCCTAATATGCAGATTCTTATTACTATTTGGGGATTACCCGTTGCACTTTATCCGCCGATTGTTTTTTTTCGATATCCGCTCACTTGATCACCCCTGAGAGTTCCCCAACTCAATCATGGTATTCTATCGAAACCCGATTTGCCCTTGTTTTGTCTCGGGCCGAAATTTTATTCGAGTGAACGTTTCTTAGAGTATTAACGAGCTCTGTGCTACCCTCACACTTGCACAGGGCTTTTTTATTGCCACACACCACACTTTGAGCTGTTTAGCCGTTGTTCGGGGCCAAAATCCCCAGGTCCTGTTTCGATTAATCCGCTCTGTTCTTTTTTCTCACAAACCATCAGGAGAGGAGACGCTTTTATGAAACGTCTTTGTACGACCCTAGCCGTTCTCTTTGGCTTTGTATCGATAGCATGGGCCCAGCAGGTTGGGCCGAAATATGTGCTTGAGTCGGGCGAAGCACACCTTACGGCCCCGATAAGCACGATGCCGCTAACCCCGGTAGTCCTTCCGGATGACTTTCAGCCCGCAGCCGGGCAGAAGCAGGTCCCGGAATGGTTCGTCCCGAGAGACACCCCGGCCGGGTTCGTGGACGAAGCCTGGAACCCCAACGCCCCGCTCACCGGGTCGATCTTGGGTCCCGAGCCCTTCCAGTCCTTCGACGGCCCGGGCGTGAACGGATCAGCCCCATCGGATGCCAACATTGATGTCGGCCCGAACCACATTATCGCGACGGTCAACTCCGTGACCCAGATCTTCGACAAGGTGGGCAACTCGTTGCTCGGACCGTTCCCCTTGAATGATCTGTGGGACGGATTTGGCGGCCCCTGTGAAATTGACAACGACGGCGACCCGGTGGTGGTGTACGACCACTTCAACGACCGTTGGATTCTGACCCAGTTTGCCGTTACGGCGGGCGACCACCTCTGTGTGGCCGTCTCGACTGGTTCTGACCCGACTGGTTCGTACCACCTCTATGGGTTCGACTTCATCGCCTTCCCAGATTATCCGAAGTTCGGCCTCACCCAGGATGTACTGCTGGCGACTGCCCGTAGCTTCCCCGGCCCGGATATGCAAGCCGCTGCCTTCGACTACCTTTCGATGCTGGATGGTCTTCCGGTGACGGCGATCATCACCTCCGTAAGTGATGTGCTCGGGGCTGTGGATGGCTTCTTGCCTTTCGACACGGATGGCGATGTCATTGTTGGCCCCGCGATTGCCAACTCCGATTTGTCGGCCAACTTTATTGGTTTTATCGACGGCCCGGACACCATCGAGTTGCTAAAGCTTGATCCAGACTTTGACACACCCGCTAACTCGACCCTGACTTCCGTCTCATCGATTGCAGTGGATGCGTTCGACTCCAACTTCTGTGGTACGTTCTTCGGCTGTATCGATCAGCCCGCGCCTGGTACGGACTTGCATGCCATCCCATTCTTCATGATGCACCGCGCCGCGGCCCGCATGATAGGCAGCGACATCCACCTCGTGGTCAACCACACAGTGGACGTGGATGCGACCGACCGCGCTGGCGTGCGTTGGTATGAACTGACCAACACCGGTGCTGGTGGTGAATTTGAAGTCGTCCAAACCGGTACCCATTCTCCCGACACCAATGACCGTTGGATGGGGAGTATCACCATGAACGGCAATGGCGATATTATTCTTGGCTACTCCGTCTCGGGGAACGACCCGGGCGACGTAACGCCTCCAGATATCCGCTATGCTGCACAGACCAGTGGTGGCGGCGGTGGCGTCCTTAACGTGGCCGAAACGAATATTCACGAAGGTGGTGGTGTCCAGACCGGCGGCCTGCTTCGCTGGGGGGACTACACCGCTATGGTTCCCGACCCGGTTGATCCGAGCGCCGTCTGGTACATCAACCAGTACCTGCCGGCTAACGGTAGCTTCAACTGGAACACCCGTATTGCGGGCATCGCGCTGGAAGAAGACACCGATGCGCCTGACCAAATCACCGACCTTGCGGTTACCGGCACGGCTGCCGTGACGCAAGGCTCGCAGGTTATGCTGCAATGGACCGCGGTGGGCGATGATGGTGGCACCGGCACGGCGACCGCTTATGACCTCCGCTACTCGGATGCGGGCCCCATCAATGATGGTAACTTCGACGCTGCCACGCAGGTGATGGGCGTCCCGGCCCCGCAGGAAGCAGGTAACGTGGAATCCTTCACCGTCGCCGAGCTCGCTTTTGACACCGAGTTCTGGTTTGCCATCAAGGCGATTGATGAATTCGCCAACGAAGGCCCGGCTTCCAACTCGCCGAGCGAAACCACCGGCCCGGCTCCGGACCTCGGCCTCGACCCGACGGAAATCAGCGTTATGCTGGAACCGGAGCAGCAGACGGTAGAAACACTGACGATTACGAACAACGGCCCTGCCGGAAGCACGCTGAACTTCGAGTTCCCCGGCTTTGCAGCGGCATCGTTGCTTCGTAACACGCCTGCCGACCAGCACAACAACGTAGCGCCGGTCGTTGAAAGCACCGATCATCCCAAAGGCGATGACCCGTTTGGTGGCATCGGCAACCCGATCATCTTGGGCGCTGGTGGTCCCGACGGCTTCGGCTATGAGTGGATCGACAGCAACGAGCCCGGTGGTCCTGCCTACAACTTCACCGATATCTCAGGGACGGGTACCGAGCACGCCATCAACGATGACTTCGCCGGTACGACCTCCGTCAACGTGGCGCTCCCCTTCAGCTTCCCCTACTATGGTGAGGACCAAAACTCGGTCAACATCGACAACAACGGGATGCTGTTCTTTAATGGTGCAGCCGGGAATTACTTCTCCAACGCGCAAATTCCTAGCGCGACGGACCCAGATGGCATTATTGCTCCTTTCTGGGATGACTTAAACCCGGATGCCGGCGCCTGTACGATTCACTCACAAGACAACGGCGGCGAGTTCATCGTCCAGTTTACCAACTGTGAGCGATTCTCCGACGCGGGCTCCGTAATGACCTTCCAGGTGGTACTCACCCAACAGGGCCAAATCTACTTCTATTTTGAAGACATGAGCGGCACCCTGGATAGTGCGACCCTGGGTATTGAAAATGGAGATGGCAGTGACGGTCTCCAGGTGGCATTTAACGCGGCCTATGTGGAAAACGGACTCGCCGTGCTAATTTCCGCGACTCCCCCCATTATCGCAGATGTGGATCCGTTTGAAGGATCGCTTGGTAGCGGTGAGTCGCAGGAAGTGGACGTCACGGTTTCGGCCGAAGGGCTGTTGCCTGGTGACTACGAGGAGGACCTCGTTCTGCTCTCCAACGACCCGGGCCTCGACCCCACCACGCTCATTCCGGTTTCGCTGGATGTAGAAGGTGGCGAAGCGGACATCGCGGTTGACCCGGCGGCCATCGACTTCGGCGACGTGTTTGTGGGCGATATGTCCACTATGTCCTTCGACATTGAGAATGAAGGCAACGGCGTACTGACCGTCTCCGATGTCACGTCTGACAATGGCGACTTCACGACGGACTTCGGCGGTTCCTTTATGCTGAATCCTGGCGAAACGGAGACGATCAACGTCACCTTCGCGCCAAGCGCCGAGGGAGCCATTGCTGGTAACATCGACGTTGCAAGCACCGACGCGGATGAAAATCCGATCTCAGTGGCCGTCTCGGGCAACGGTACCGCCCCGCCTGTTATCGACACCGACCCGGACGCGCTGACGGCAGACGTTCAGATTGGCGATTCCGAAACACAGACGCTCACCATCCTCAACAACGGCGATGCTGACCTCGATTGGGAAGCCACGTTTGTCGCCGCGACCACGCCGGATGGCATGACGCTCGTGCCGAGCGACGTGGCCTTCTCTAACCTGGGTAGCGGTGGCGATGGCTCCGGATTGGGCCTTGCCGACCCCGATGCCACCTTTGCCCCGGGCGCTTTTGCACCGGGTACGGAGATTTACCAAGTGGATGACGGTTCCTCGGAAAACTCCATCGGCCTTACCGCTGGTGGTGACATGATGTGGATCAATGTCTTCCAGGTTGTGGACGGTGCGGAAAACATCTTCTCCATTGCCTCTGCCTTTGGAAACGACGCCAGCGGCATCAACAATGGCGACCCAATTACCTATTACCTCTACGACGACCCGAACAACGATGGTGACCCGACTGACGGTGTGCTCCTAACGTCGTTCGACACGGCCGTTGCTGGTGTGGATACCGACGCGTTCCTGACTGAGCAGATCGAAGAAACCACTGTCGAAGGTGTGTTCTTTGTGGGTGTGCTCCTCCAGAACCAGCCTGCCGGGACCTTCCCTGGTTCGCTTGATCAGAACAGCGGCCTGAATGGTGCCTCTTGGGTAGTTGGTAACTCGACACCGGGTGGATTTGATGACAACAACCTTGGTAACAACGACGTTGCTCCGATCAACATCGACACCATCGCTGGGCTCGAAGGCAACTGGTTGCTCCGCGCTGACGGCACAGGTGCCGGTATTGTGGCCTACAGCCCTGATTCCGGTACGGTCCCACCAGGTGGCTCCCAGGATGTGGACGTGACCTTCGATGCAAGTGACCTCGACGTGGGTTCCTACCCCGGCAACACCGAGCTCGCAAGCAACGACCCGGTCAACCCGATCTACAACGTCCCGACGACGTTGAACGTGACGGCCGCTCCATTCCCGTTTGTGCTTGATCCTACTCAGATTGATGTGGATCTCTTCACGGGTGAGATGACGACCGAAATCCTCAACGTGGCGAACATCGTAGACGAGACGCGGCGATTCACCCTCTTCATTGAAGGTGAAAGTGGCCCGGATCCTGTCGCACCGAACCCGTTGACGGCAACGCAGCGCTACGAGTATGACAAGATGGCGGCTGCTCTTGCCGAAGGCAGTGAAGCTGCTCCGAGCATGCTCGCGGATCCGAATCAAGATTCGGCGTTGTCCTCGACGCTCCCCGGATTCGGCATGTTAGCTCCGACGGGCGTTACCGCATGGGGCTATAGTGGTAGCTTCAACGGTGCGTTTAATGACAACTTAATCACCTTCGATCTCGGCGAACCGTCGTTGCTGGCTCCGTTGGCTGGAAACACGATGGATTTCTTTGCCGGCGACTACGTGCCTGGTGATGACTCTCAGTTCTATGTCAGCGAAGCGGGAGGCGGTGCAAACAACTTCTACAGTGTGGACCCCGCAACGGGTGCAACCACGTTGATAGGGGTTTCAAACGCCGCCGACAGCTTCACGGAACTTGCGGGTGACCCCACCGATGGCACGCTGTACGCGAGCACCTCTACGGGGTTGTATACCATTGACCCGGCTACGGGTGCTGCTACCTTCATCGCTAATTTCGGCGGTGACTTCGCAGGTGGAGATATCATGATCGCCATCGCCATCGATGATGCCGGGGTGATGTATGGTCATGAGATCCTCAACGATGTCATTTACACCATCGACAAGGCGACGGGTGTAGCCACGTTGCTTGGCCCGACGGGTGTGAATGCTAACTTCGCGCAAGGCATGGACTACGACCCGATCACGGGACAGTTGTACATGGCCTGGTATCAAGGCGGTGGTGTTGGTGGTCTCCGTACCGTAGACACCACCACGGGTGCCACCACACTCGTTGGTCCGTTCCAGGGTGATGAAATCACATTCCTCGCCATCCCAGGTACGCCGCCGATTCACTTCCTCGATGTCAGCCTCATTGATGGGATTCTTAACCCGAACCGCGATGTGGATGTCGAAGTGTATTTCGACGCGACGGGCCTGATCGAAGGACTGTACACGGCAGACATCATCGTCCAGTCGTTTGTCGCTGGCGAGCCGGCCGAAACCGTTCCGGTCTCCATGACTGTGGACGCCGATCCGGACATCGACGTGGATCCGCTGGCGCTTGATTTCGGCATCGTGTTCCGCAACGGCCAGGGTGGTCCAGAGCAAGTAACCATCGCCAACCTTGGCCTTGGCTACCTGGACGTCAGCGACATCAGCGTTGATAATCCGGTCTTCGACCTGATTCTACCGACGGCCTCGACAACGATCCCGCCGCTGAGCGCGATTGTGGCGGAGGTGACCTTCAACCCAACCGAAGTGGGCGTCCAGAATGGCATCCTTACCATTGCCAGCGACGACCCGAATGATCCGGTTGTTGAAGTTACCCTCACGGGTGAAGGTGTGCCGGAGCCGGTGATCTCCACCGACCCGACTTCCTTCGACCTCCAGGCGTACGTCGGTCAGGAATACGACCAGACGCTCACCGTGAGCAACGTCGGCGACGAAGGCGGTGTGAACCTTGACTGGGTACTCAGTGAAGAAAACATCGAAGGCCCGAGCCCAACGGGTGCCACGTTCTTCTACACCATCCTTGAAGAGGACTTTGAAGGCGGCATCCCCGGCGACTGGACCGTGATCGACAACACCGGCAACGGTGGTTGGGCACTGGCCAGTGACTTTGGCCGTGCCAACGAGACGGGCGGATCTGGCGAAGCCGCTTCCATCGACAGTGATGCCCTAGGCAGCGTCGACCTGGATACGGAACTCATAACGCCGGAACTGCCGATTTCCGATAACCTGGTGCTCTCGCATCAGACTCGGTTCCGTCCCTGGTTCCTAGGCAATCCGGAAATGTTTGACATCGACATCACAACCGATGGCGGTGCCACATGGACCAACATTGCCAACTTCACCCAGGATGATGAAGTGCTTGAAGAACTCCTCACATTTGACCTCGCGCCGTACTTAAATGGCATGACGGGCACGTTTATGATTCGTTGGCACTACTACGATGCCAACTTTGAGTACTACGCCCAGATTGACGATGTGAAGATCCAGGCACCGCTCACCTTCTTGACGGAAGACGTCATGGCAGGCTCGCTGGCCGCTGGTGAATCCCAGGACATCACCCTGTCCTTCATGGCACCGACGGTTCCGGGCCTCTACGAAGTGGACCTCGTGTTCTCGTCGAACGACCCGGTTAATCCGCAGTGGGCTGTCCCCGTTGACTTCGAAGTGATTTCGAGTGTGAACGTGGTTGCCGACACGGATCAGATGATGGACAGTCTTGAACCGCTTGATTCGGTACACCCGGGACAAGAGTTCGTCTTCCCTGTTACGGTTGAAAGCCTCGACTACCTGGAAGTGCTCTCTTACCAGTTTGCACTCCACTTCGACCCAGCAGTCGTTGAAGCAACGGGTGCAACGTTCGAAGGCACGTTGAGTGAGGGTCTTGAGACCTCCGTCACGATTGACAATGAGACTGGCTTCATCGGCGTCGCTGCGGCTGACGATGAAGGAGCCGCACCGATCCGCTTCGACCCCGCTGTTGTTGAGGGTGCAGGTGTGCTGGTCTACATTCACATGAAAGGTGGTTCGGGCATGCACGGCACCACGGGCATTGAATTCCAGGATTCGTTCCAGTTCAATGAAGGGGCCCCGGCAGCAACGACCATCGACGGTGAAGTCGAAAACACGGTCCTTTACGGCGACGCCTCGCTTAACGTCATCGTTAACAGCTTTGACGCTTCGGTTGTGCTTCGTCATGCAACCAACGACCCATCGATCGACCTGTCCCCTGCTGCTCACATCCAAGGTGATGTGACTGGCAATGGCGACGTGACGGCATTTGATGCCTCCTTTATCCTTCGTTGGGCCACGGGAGACATCACCTGCTTCCCGGTTGAAGATGGATGCGACGTTGCAACCAAACGGACAGTGGAATCCAACGGTGTCCTTGCTTGGGGTGAACCTGAGAATGACGCTGCTGCTGACCTCATCCGTCTGCCGCTCCAGCTGAGTAATGTCGAAGGACCGATTAACTCCTTGACCCTTACTCTTCCGGTTGATAGTCGGATAATGTCCGTTGAAGGAATGGACTCAACCTTGCCCGAAGATTGGCAGGCAACCTATGCCATCGAAGATGATGTTCTTCGCGTGGTCATGGCTGGCGTCTCTCCGCTGGGCAACAGTGACCTTGCAACGATCAATGTTCGCTGGCTCACGGATGATGCTCAGTTGACGTGGACCGGTCCTTACTTCCTCAATGAGAAGCAGCCGACAGTCCTCCGCGGTGTTGATGTAGGTACGGTGCCGGATACCTTCGTACTCGGCAACAACTACCCGAACCCGTTCAACCCCGTTACGACCATCACATACGAGCTTCCTGAACAAGCTCGTGTCACGCTCACCATCTACAACGCCCTTGGTCAAAAAGTGCGTACCCTCGTAGATGCAGACCAGAATACCGGTCGCTACAAAGTCCGTTGGGATAGCCGTAGTGATGCTGGTACGCAGGTTGCTAGTGGCACATACTTGTACAGGATCGAAGCAGGTGACTTCGTCGCAACGAAGACATTGATCCTGATTAAGTAGGGCTTACCCCCTACAGCTCTTAGCTCGGAGGGTCTGGAGGCAAACCTCCAGACCCTCTGTGCTTTTGAGTCTTTGACCGTATGCTTGACCTTGAATTCTTGCCTTGATTGCCCTACTCTTCAGCCCTTTTGCTGCAGATTGTAAATAGATGATTTGCTCAAAAAGGTATCTTAAGAATCAAACCCTTATGTGCTCGTGATGAGAAGAATGTCCCGGTGGTTTCTCACGCTCTTCCTCCTTTGTGCCCTCTGCTTGGGCATGGGTAACAGAGTATACGCTCAAAATGTCCCCGTTTCGCTTCCAGACGTTGGTGGAGAGCTTGGATCACCCATTAGTATCCCTCTTACCGTTGACCAGAATGTTGACGGCCAAAATATCTTTTCCTCTGACTTTACGATTTCCTTCGACCCGGCAATCGTCACGTTGACTACGGGTGAAAATGATGGCACGCTTACTTCCGATTGTACGGTAAACGTAACCCCCACCGATGGCCAAATTGACGTGGGGATTGCTTGCACCAGCGCCCTCGAAGGCGGCCCTGGGACCATCCTCTTTCTTGAAGGGACTCTAGATGGCGCAGGCGTTTCCGACTTGACGTTCGACGAATTCATGTTTAATGACACGAATGTATCGAGCACTACGAATGGCTCGGTGACCGTCGTCGCAGGCGAACCGCCGAATGCCAATGACGATTCGGCCACTACGCCCCGTAACACCCCCATCGACCTGAGTGTTTTGTCTAACGACAACGACCCTGAAGGAGGCGCACTCACCATTACGGAGGTGTCTGTTCCTTCAAACGGCACGGCTGAAATCATCAGCAGTGGCACACAGATTCGGTACACCCCGCCAGCCGATTTTTCAGGGGTCGTCACCTTCACCTATACCATCGAAGACCCGGTGGGCAATGTAGATATGGCGACCGTCACGGTGAACGTCAACAACGCCCCCACCGCAGACAATGACACCGCCGTCACCAACGAGGATGCCTCGGTGGTCATAAACGTCTTGGACGGTGACACAGACATCGATGGCACCCTGAATCCCGCCTCTGTAACCGTGACTGGCAGCCCCGCGAATGGAGCAACGAGTGTTAATCCGGGAAATGGCAACGTAACGTATATCCCGAATTCTGACTTTAATGGCGGAGACAGCTTCACCTATACCGTTCGAGATGACGACGGCGCAGTCTCGAATACGGCAACGGTCACGATTACTGTAAACCCGCAAAATGATGCGCCGCAAGTCGCAAATCCGCTCAACGACATTGAGTTGACCGAAAATGGCGACCCTTTTACTGCCAACCTTGATGTTGTTTTTAATGACCCAGACGGCGACCCGCTGACTTACGACGCTGCTTCGAGCGATGCAGGCGTTGCCGAAGCATCGCTGGACGGTGGAACAGCCGGGCTAAAAGCAGAATCTTCGGACCCTTCCGTTGCTTCGGCATCGTTCCAGGGCTCCACCCTTGTAGTAACCCCCTTGAGTCCTGGACAAGCAACCATTACGGTCACGGCAACAGACGCGGGTGCTGCTTCAGATCAAGATCAGTTTCTTACAACGGTGAATTCAGCGGGCGGCAACCTCGCCCCTATCGTCGTCAACCCTATTCCTGATCTTGATTTTATGGGCGATGACCCGCCCTTCACCATCGATCTGAATACAGTTTTCCAAGATCCAGAAGGGGGCCCTCTCACCTTCTCCTCTACATCGACAAACCGGGTAGCGGCAGACCCCAGCATCGACGCCTCAATGCTCACCGTGACGCCCCGAGGTGATGGTACCAGTTTTGTGTCAATCACGGCATTTGATGCCGAAGGAGCATCTGCACGTGACGAGTTTACGGTTAATGCCACCGACATCGTTGTCCAGACCGAGACCTACATTGCCATCCTTTCGGGAGCCAACGAGGTCCCCGCAAATGCAAGCGCAGGAACGGGGGCCATTACGGCTATTTTGGACAATATGACCCTGAGCGTCTCGGGCACTTTCGAGAACCTAAGCTCTCCCTTCGATCCGACTGTTGGTGGCGGTGCCCACCTGCACGGTGGTTTGTTCGGGCAAAATGGTTCCGTCGCGCTTCCCCTGGTTGCTACAGTCGCCACAGACGGGTTACAGGGGGCGTTCGAAGAGGTGAACAACACGTTTGAATTAACTCAAGATCAATTGGAGGCCCTGGAAGCACGAGGGCTCTACGTGAATATCCATACGGAAGGAGCACCCGCTGGCGAAATACGCGGACAACTCCTGCCCGATATTGCCCTGGGCAAACAAGTGGACGAAGCCCTGTTCCGCGCCATCTTTTCGGGACGTGCAGAAATCCCAGCCAATAACTCCCAGGCTGTAGGGGGCGTTTTGGCTGAGTTTCGCGATGGTACTTTGATTGTTTCCGGTGCCTTTAGCGACCTCGACAGTGACTTTAATCCGGCCATTGGCGGCGGCGCCCATATCCATCAAGCCAACATTGATGAGAACGGCGGTGTGGTAATTCCGATTACGGCAACGCTAGACCCGAACGACGATACCCGAGGCATTTTTTCGGCCGACTTGAACACCTTCGCGTTGGATGATGCACAAACCACCGCCCTTTTCGATGGAGAACTCTACGTCAACATCCACACGGATGACCTGAACGCCGGAGAACTGCGCGGCCAAATTCTTCCTGTGACGCACCGGGTATTCGAGGCTTATTTATCCGGTGCCAACGAATCTCCCGCCGTCCCTTCACCGGGTTCAGGAGGTGTCCTTGCCGTCTACGATGAAATCGACGGCACGCTTATGGTCTCAGGCTCGTTTATGAACCTCTCTAGTCCCTTTGCAGCGCAAATTGGTGCCCATTTGCACGAAGCAGATGCTGCAAACAACGGCGGCGTTGTACAGGCACTAACGGTCGATCTCGACGCGGATGCCGTGGGTGGTGCATTTCGAGGCAATGAGAATTTCTTCAATCCCCCGGCCTCACTCGTTCAAGCGCTCTTTGAGGGCACGCTCTACGTTAATGTGCATTCGGATGACAACAATCCTGGTGAGCTTCGAGGGCAACTACTCCCCTCTACCAACCTGTCGCCTAATCCCAGCATTATTACAAGCCCAACCGATGGCTCGGCCTTTGATTTAGGAGGCAACCCAACCATGGCATTTGGCGCTACCTGGACGGAAGCCGACGACCCGAACGGAAACCCTGTTTTTTATCGCTGGCAATTGGCGTTGGATGCAGGATTTAATTCCGTGGTTTTTGAAGCCAACACCGAGGATGTGACCGGCCTAGCAAGTACGTTTGGTGAAGTTGATGCGATTCTAGCAGCTAATGGCGTTGCCTCTGGTGCTACCATCACCCTTTTCCACCGGGTCGTTTCTACGGATGGAAGCTTCCAAACGGCTAGCCAAGGCGCATCGGTGAGCCTTACGCGGGACACAGGCACGGCGGATGAGGATGTGGAAACACTGCCCGATCAGTTTGTACTACGTGGCAACTACCCGAATCCTTTTAATCCCTCAACAACGGTTTCCTTCGACTTGCCGGAAGCAGCTTCTGTTCAGGTTGAAGTCCTCGACCTACTGGGAAGACAACTCATGCTCCTTCCTGCCCGTTCGTTCTCATCTGGGACCGGGCATACCATTCAGATTGAAGCAGGAGCACTAGCGACAGGAACCTACCTATACCGTGTGATTGCGGAGTCGGCCACACAGACGCATGCAGCTGTTGGGCGAATGATCTTGATTAAGTGAACCACCTGGTCAGGAACTAGAAAGGGGGCTTCCACGTCGGGGGCCCCCTTTTTTTCGCGGCATGACCAAATTCTCAAGCTGAAGATCTTTTCTGCTTATTTCATGATCTGATTACAGTCGCACCTGCCCTTTTGTCTTAACAGGCTTAGATTGTTGGACGATACCCCGACCATGGGTTGCCTGACCTGAATTGCTCCATTGGTCTGATTGAATGCGAAGTACCCTCGTTTCTTTTTTACTATTAAGTGGTCGCTGCTGGCTCGCCCTCATATGGGCCCTTTTCTTTTTTACTCACCAGAGTGCGGCACAACAGCACGGCCAGCCGTTTATTCCTTCTCCCCAGGTCCTCGGCATGGGTGGAGCAGCGGGAGCGTTTCCGTCTCCTCAATCCTCTCTTTTTTACAACCCTGCGCATCTTCGTCACCTTAAAATGCAACGCACACCGATCACGTTGATAGGTGTTAGTTTAGCCTATTCGTCAACCCTTCCTAATCAATACAATTTTTACCAGGATGAAATAAAGCCCTTGTTGGACGATGGTTTTGACGAGCTTTCCTTTGCGGAAGAACAAGCGTTGTATGATGATATTTTCCGTTTCGCAGGTGAGACGAGTCAACTCAATGCCACCTTGATGCTTCCTTCCTTTGTCATGAACAGAGGCAGGTATGGACTCGGAGGCGGGCTGTATTTTCATACCTCCGCCATCAATAAGATTAGCGATAGTGGCTCGGGAATTCCGTTTGTTGACTTTTCTGGGCTAGCGGACGCCATCGCAGTGGTATCAGGTGCCACTGACCTTTCCCCCATCGGTATGGAGGACTTTTCTATTGGGCTTACGACTCGTTTTACACAGCGTTATGCGACGGTAAAATCAAAACCCGCAGACGTTTTAGCCGAAGATGAGAACCTCTTGATCTTCAAAGCCCGCACCCTCGACATGGACCTGGGGTTTTTATACACGGTCCGATTCCGTCCTCGCCCTTCGCATTTAAACGTGGGGTTGACATGGTATAATGTGTTCGGCTCGTCGTTTAATTATGAGGATACGGGCTCATCCGTGACCCAAAATTCCCCTATTACGGAACGTCAGATTGCTTTCGACCAGCGCTACCTCCAATCTCGTTTGCAGCCCCTTTCGTCTTTTCGATTCGGCACCGCCTACATTATGCCACGCTTGCTTCCTTTTTTGAGTGAAACCGCCGTGGCTTTTGATGTAATCGGTGCCCCGGGCTCAGGGCTTCAGCGCTCCTTTCTTACAAGGATCTGTTTCGGGGCCCAAACGTCCGTAAATGACTGGTTTTTCCTTAGAGCTGGCATTAATCAGGGATACACCACGTTTGGGCTTGGATTTAAGCTTTTACTGGTTCAGATCGATTATGCCTATTATGGGGTTGAAGAGGGTCGTATTCCAGGTCAACTCCCGAGTTGGCGTCATCGCCTTCAACTCGTATTGGGTAGTTATTAACTAAATTGCTTTTTACTTAACCGGGCAACCATAGCTTTTTTCCCTGTTTATAGCGATTTTAAGTCTTACGTATTTGTTCTCTTGGAGGAGATCATCATGAAAAGGACGTCCACGTTCACTGTATTTCTGCTCGCTCTGCTGCTTGCCGGGTGTAACGTTTTTGAAGGTGCCCAAGAAGAAGGAACGAGCAATGATCCAGAAATTCTTCTCCTTGATGCCGAAGCAGCGCTTCAACGCAATGAACCCGATCTTGCGGTTCAATATCTCGAACGTGCTGAAGCCCTCGAACCAGAAAACACTGCACTTGGTCTTCGGATACGGGCAAAACTCTCTACTGCGCTTCTTCGATCTGTGGATGTAGACATCCTTACCATCCACCAGCTTGCGACGCCTTTCACAGACTTACCCACCGCGTACCCTGGATCGGTCAGTGCTGCGAAAACCACGGGCTTGGGATGTAAATTCCCGGCAACCCACCCCTCAACAGTGTTTGATCCCCGCTCCAACCCCTCAGCGGACTTGGCATTTAACGTTCTGGGCGAAGACTTAACTGACAAAGCCCTGAAACGAACAGGAAAACTTATTCGTCGCATTTTTTCGCTCAGCGAGACAGATGGGTTCGAATTTCCATGTGACGAGCCGTCCCTGGATGCCAGTATTGCCACGCTTCAGGAATCAATGACCAACTCGGAGATCTCTACACTCTTGGTCAATTATGCAGTCGTTCTGACCACAGAATCGTTTCAAAATGTGGTTGACGTTGGTGGAATCGCTGATCAAAATGACATCCAATTCCGCTACGTTTTTCCGCCTACGGATCCCGTATACATCAGTTCGTGCACACCTGATGTCGCCTCCTGCGAAGATGTCACGACTTCTGTACAAGGTGACCTCGATAACCTGGCTTGTTCCATCCTCCTACTCGACAAACGCGCCGAGATCCTAGAAGGCACGCCCCAGTCGCTTGCTCAAGAATTGGCAGATGTTGCGGCAACAGCCCACGATGCGCTTGTTGATGGTCTAGGTGAAGACTGCTACGATCACCCCTAGGAGATCAATCTGTTTTTAACTTCAAACCCTCGGCTTGATCTGTGCGTCATTCCGAGGGTTTTTTTTATCATGTATGCTCATCTATATCCCTGATGGAGCGTATGAATGAAGGCTTCCATAAAACAGTAGAAGAAGGGCTCGCTTCGCTTCCCGGCCCTGCGGGAGAATGGTTTATCACGCTGTTCGAACATGGCAGTTTGGACGTCGAGTTGTATGCCCCACGAGGGATTGATGATCAATCGCCACACTTGCGTGATGAAGTGTATATCGTTGTTTCGGGTAAAGGCTATTTTGTGAACGGTCCTCACCGGCATTCCTTTGGACCCGGTGATTTTTTATTCGTCCCCGCTGGCGTCATTCATCGATTTGAAGACTTCTCCGATGACCTGCTGGTGTGGGTCCTTTTTTACGGCCCAACCGGAGGGGAGAACCATCAGACTACCGAAGAGAATGCGAGCATTGAGATCGAACGCAAGTTCGTAGTATCAACCCTCCCCGACCTCACACCCTACGCTTCGGTTTTTATCCGTCAGGGATACTTGCAGTCGGATACAACAGGAGAAGTGCGTTTGCGCCAATTGGGAGATGATTTCTGGCAGACTTTTAAAGTAGGACAACCACCCCGACGACATGAATCGAGTCTTTCCTTAACGCGTGCACAATTTCTATCACTTTGGCCACTCACCGAAGGCCAGCGGGTGTATAAACGACGCTACTTCGTTCCTTTCAGTGACTGGCGAATTGAAGTTGATATTTACCAAGAGTCATTAGAAGGACTCGTTATCGCAGAAGTTGAGTTTCAATCCATATCCGATAGCCAGCGATTTACTCCACCCGCTTGGATTGGAACCGAAGTGACCCAAAACAAAGGGTTTTCTAACTACAGCCTTGCTATAAATCAACGCATTCCTGCCCTGTAAAAATTGGCTTAACTGCTCACCAAGAATATGGGATTTAATCTCGAACAAAAGGAAGTCCTCCCTTCCGGCCTTCAGCGTATCGTGTCTGAGTTGATTGCAGAGATGCATACCGGATTGCGGGATGCTTCAGTGCAGGAAGAAGCTATTCATCAAACGCGAACCGGTTGTAAAAAAATCCGAGCCCTTCTTCGCCTTGTCAAAGGCAATATTACACCTGATGTGTTTGCTATTGAAAACGTCCGGTATCGCAATATTAGCCGTGAACTTTCCTTACTCAGAGAGGCCTTTGTATTTGTTGAAACGGTTGAATCGCTTCGGGCTGAGGTTGCCCAACCTGTACCTGCGATCAATACTTTACTTGAATTCCTGACAGAAGCCTACAATGCCCGTAAGGCTCAAAGTGAATCGTCTCCCGCCATTGAGCAGGCGCTGATCCAAATAGACGCCGCTCGTTCCTCCCTTGACACCTGGATACCTTCCCATGCAGAGCCCTCGCTTTTTATGCGAGGATTGGCGGTCACCTATAAGGAAGGGAAAAAGCGAATGCGACTTGCAACCGAAGAACCGTCCTCAGAACGCCTTCATGAGTGGCGGAAATCGGTGAAACACTTGATGTACCAGGTCAGGATATTTATTCCTTCTCAACCAGAAGCTTTGTCTCCGCTCGATGCCTCCCTACAGGTGCTCTCCGACCTCCTGGGAAGTGATCATGATTTTTCTGCGTTGGCGCATTTTTTACTCGATTCAGCTGCATTGCAACCCGCAGAGTTGGACGAGTTGCTCCCCCGAATAGCTCGGAAAAGAATCCATCTGCAAGAAGCCGCCTGGATGATGGGAGGTTGGATTTATCACGAAGACGCACAGGTCTTCGCCAACCGACTGATTTCATTCTGGGCGCGGTGGCATGCCTTTTAATGGG
>JAUIDY010000232.1 GCA_030428385.1 Rhodothermia bacterium
CAAAAAGCCGTTTCCCTGGAGGTCCCCCACCTTTCTACCTACAGCCTGACGGTAGAAGAACGCACGCCGTTGCACAAACAGGTCCAGCGTGGCATCATTACCCCGAGCGACGACGCGACGTTAGCGCGGCGGTATCAGTTCACCATGGATTACCTCCGCGAGCATGGCTATGAGCATTATGAGATCTCTAGCTTTAGCCAACCGGGAAGCCGTGCCGTCCACAACCAACGGTATTGGGCGCACGAGAACTATCTCGGCATCGGTCCTTCAGCCCATGCGTTTTGGTGGAAGAAGCTACCAGTGTCCCGTGCTGAGCGCTGGGCCAACGTGCGCAACCTGAAGCTGTATGAATCCCTGCTTGCCCAACGCAAGCTGCCCCACGACTACCGCGAGTTGCTCGACTATGATACCCTTGCCAATGAATACCTGTTGCTACGCCTGCGCACATCAGACGGACTAGACCTAGACGTGATGGAGACCACGTATGGCGTGGACCTCTTGATGGAAAAAGTAGATGCCATAGCCGAACTGGAAAGTGCTGAACTGCTGACGTTGCGCAACAACACTCTCAAGCTTACAGATATGGGAAAACACGTTTGCGACGCCTTAACTGCCAAGCTCCTGCTCGATCCGAATTGATCCCGAACCGGATTCCTCATCACTTGTTGAACCGTCAGCCTATTCCTGGAATAAGTGGCCTGTTGTCTTATGAAACATTTGTCGTTGCCCGCGTTGCTCCTCGCCGTGGTTCTTGCAACGCCTGCCTGCACCTATCTTGACCAAGCCTCAACCGGACCGCCTACCATCACGTGGGGCGGTCCCGTTTCGCCCCCTGCTTCTTCGACCGTTGCCCGCGCCGACACGAGCCGTATTCCCGAATCAGAAGCTCTGCCCGATACGGTGTCTCCGGATAGCGCGCCTCACACTCCCGTAACGGATGCCGCATCGGTTCCTTCGATTTCTGAATCGGACGATGCACCCGAAGACGTCGTCTTCTTCGACATCGAAGATCCTGACACGGACCCTGAAATGCCTGCTGAGGTACCGGAGCGCACCCTCGATTTGAACGAAGATGAGTCGGCAGATCCGCCATCACCGGTGGACCCATTTGACGACCGCCCTCCGTTGGAACCAGAAACAACCGACGAGCGGATTGTCCAAGTGGAAGCAACGGACGTGGCTGTTGAACCCGAAGTGGATACACAAACGCCCGAGGTCTCGCCAGTTGGACGGGCTGTTTCCCTCGCCGAACTTACCAGGAACGACCGGCGGAACTTGTCACTTCCTGCTGGCCTCACGGGCATCAACAAACCCGATGGGCTCTCGCTACGTTTTCGGCGGTATGTGCCTCCCGACCTCCCCTCTTTTGTCCCGGTCCTGCACAACGAACTCCCCCTTTTCATCGCTGATGAGACCCCCGACGGCTGGCTGGCCTTCTACAAAGGTGAATGTGGAGGGCTGGGTGATGTGTGCCTCTATCAAGCCTCTTTATTTGACACATCCGGAAATCAGAAGTGGAGTCTCCAACTGAATGAGTTTCTGCGCCAGCATCGCTACGTGGAAATTCAGGATGTCCGTTTATATGAAGGCATGTTGTACTTCAACGAAGCCTGTGCCACCTATTCCGATGAGGTAGACGGACAATGTTCGTACCTTTCGCGCGTTAATCCCGAAGCGGCCGCCCTCGAATGGCGCACGCCCCCACTTACGTCGAACAACATATTTATCTTCCATGGCCCGTACGTCATTGCAGGCTACGGATTTACGGCCGAACCCGACAACTTGTATATCATCGATCAGCAATCGGGTGAAGTGGTTAACGAAGCCAACTTGGATTCGGCGCATGAATACATGGAAGTCAAAAATGGAATCCTACACGTCGTCACCTACCGAAGCGTTTACACCTTTGCGTTTAATTAAGCACCGAAAACTTGCGCGTTTTGTTCTTGCCTTCCTGATGGGAGGCCTCGTGCTGAGTGCGTGTAAAGAAGAGGCACGTCCTGCACAGATGCGCGAGATCCCGTTTGAACCCAAAGGGGTCCTGGAATTCGTGAATCCCAACGGGGCTGTTATCCGCCAGATCGCCATTGAGGTGGCCGACACCGACTCGTCGCGAATGCGTGGGCTCATGGATCGACGATCGCTATCTACCCGGCAAGGGATGCTCTTCGTCTTTCCGGACGAAACCGACCGAAGCTTCTGGATGCAGAACACCCCGCTTCCGTTGGATATCATTTTCGTGGCTGCGGACTCGCAGATCGTGAACATCGCCAAACACACCACCCCCCTTTCGCCAGAACAGGTCACGTCCACCGGACCGGCAAAATATGTAGTGGAAGTGCGGGGGGGGTTCACGGATCGGTACGCCATCACCGACAGCGCCCGTGTACGTTGGGTTCTCGTCAATCAATAATCGTTTGAAGCATGCGTCTTCCCCTGCTGCTGCCGTTCTTGTTGTTTGGGCTGGCCGCCTGTGGTTCTGAGTCCACTTCGCCATCGTCTGAATCGTCATCCACTACGACTGAATCACCCGACACGATTCCTTTTAGGCAAGATGGAACCCTCGACTTTTGGTTTGAGGGTGAGTCGGTGGTGCACCTTGCTATAGAAATTGCGGACAACGACTCCACCCGCGAGCGTGGACTGATGCAACGCGACCACCTGCCCGATAACGGCGCCATGCTGTTTGTCTTCGAACGCGAAGAGCCCCAAGGCTTTTGGATGGGTAACACGCAGATGGCGCTCGACCTCGTGTTTGTTGCCGCCGATTCCCAAGTTGTGCACGTCGCGAAATACACGCGCCCCCTTTCCGAAAAAATCATACCCTCCGAGCGCCCCGCCAAATACGTCGTGGAAGTCCCTGCCGGGTTCGCCGACACTTATGGCATCAATGAGGACTTTCGGATTTCGTGGGAGCAGCAGTAATTATTTTTGATTCTTTGTCCTGCGCTTGAAGAATTGCGGAACGAGCAGACACCCGAACCTTATCGCCAGACTGAACTTCAATCTCAAATTCGCTGTCCGAACTCATCTTTTGACTATTGATAATGGAAGAACGCCCCCAATGATCGTGATGCATTAAATGAAACGTCGTCACTTCTTGCCATTCAATTATTGCCGGCTTAGCATTTTCGTTACTATCAAAAAACACCAATAATGCCAATTAAGGGTTGGAAAAACCATGTTGCCGCAGACGGTTTGAAGAAGGTGCTACCAACACATTCTTACACAAACCGCCCTTGGCAACATGGAAACGCCATCTCTGGCT
>JAUIDY010000233.1 GCA_030428385.1 Rhodothermia bacterium
TACCCCTCATTTTGCTCACACACTTTTATGCCGCTCAAACGTCAGAGGAGGGCTGCCATGGTAGGCACAGTACTCAGACGGACCCGCATGCGTAATGCGTCGTCCATCGGATTAATCCTAGCCAGCTTGTTTGTATTCATGTTGGTGGGTTTCACGATGGCCCCGCCTAACTTGGCTCCGGCTCCGTCCATTATCAAAAATCAAACGGGCATTGATCTGCTGATCGCCTCCCATGAGGTGTCTCCGGTGGTTCGGGCTTCGCTTGGCGCATCGACTGAAATCATCGACAACCGCACCCAGGCTCCAGCACCAGGAAACAGCCTGCTGGAACAGTGGCTTAATGCAGATATGGGCTCGACGCTCTCTGCCGAATTACTGCGCCACCTTGCAGACTCGGCCCATACGGCTTCCTTTATTGAGAACCGTTTCCCCTCTGCGAATGCGTGCGCGGCCTGTCACCCCGATCATTATCGAGAATGGTCCGTGTCGCAACATGCGTATTCGCAGATGAGTCCGGTCTTCAACGCGATGCACGGCACCATCCTTAAGCTCAGCAATGGGACCAACGGTGACTTTTGCATCCGGTGCCATACGCAGGTAGGGATGAACCTGGGCGAGCCGGAATTTATGAGCAACATGGACCGCAGCGCGACTTCTCGTGAAGGCATCACCTGTATCGTTTGCCACCGCGTGGACAATGCCTACAGTAAAGTGAGCGGTCGGTTTGCGATTGTGGAAGGCGACATCTTTGATCCCGTGTATGGCTCGCAAGGTGGCTCCGAGGTCAAACGGGTCATTGATGATCCAGGCTTCAGTGTCAACGCCGAGCGCGGTCAGTCGGGACGTGCCATCCACGCTGACGCCATTCGGTTTGACCAGTTGACGGAGTCTGCCTTCTGTGGTGCCTGCCACGATGTGAACCTCGTCAACGGATTCCGCCTGGAAGAAGCGTTCAGTGAATACAAAGCCACGCCGTCCGCAAAACGTGGCATTAGCTGCCAGGATTGCCATATGGGTTCGGTGCCGGGAGTACCTGCAGGATATGACACGGCGCCTGCGGCCATCGTTGGTGGCAACCCCACCACCCCGCGTAAACGCACCAATCACTACTTCGCAGGTCCCGACTATTCGGTGATTCATCCCGGTATTTTCCCGCACAACGTACGTGCCGCCGAAATGGCTTCCATTCGCGAATGGCTGACGTTTGATGTGGAGGCCGGCTGGGGCACAGATGAGTTTGAGATGAACATCCCGGATGGCTACGAATTCCCCGAACGCTGGGAGTTTGCTGACGACCGCTATGACGCCCGCGATATCTTGAACGAAAATGCGGAACTACTGGCTTGGGCCGACGACCAGCGCCTCGCGGTGCTGCGCGCTGGCTACGAGATGGCAGACATCGTGGTGGATGAGGCCAGCAATGGGGGCATCAAGTTTAAGGTGCAGATTCGTAACGCCACCGACGGTCATAATGTGCCTACCGGGTTCGACGCCGAACGCCTCGTCTTCTTACAGGTGACGGTAACGGACGCCAACGGCCAGGTGGTGTTCGTCTCGGGAGACCGCGACCCCAATGGCGATGTCCGCGACCTGCACTCGATCTACGTGCACAACGGCGAATTGCCGATAGACAAGTACCTGTTCAACCTGCAATCCAAGTTTATCACCCGGATGGTGCGCGGGGGTGAGCGGGAGCAAGTGCTGGCGGTGAACTATTCGCCCAGCCCCCTTCCCTTCCTCCGTCCCTCTACCCGTTCCACCGTCTTGCTCGGTCGCCCGTTAGCCGTACGCAAGCACCGCTCGACGATTCAGCCGCTCCAGAGTAAATGGCCTGAATATGCCGTATCGGGGCGTGATTTGCGTGGTTCAACAGGGCCCTACACGGCCAACGTGAAACTGATTGCGCAAATGATTCCGGTGAACCTGATTCCCGAGATTCAAGAGGTAGGCTTCGACTACTTCATGTCGCCGCGCGATGTGGCGGACGGTGTAGTTAACGGAGCGCAAACGCTTTACGAACGGGAATTTGAATTGCGGTCTGGGTTCGTTTCTCGGCTCGACCCGAACAATCCTGTCGCCGTAGCGCATTAACACCTGGGTTGCCAGAAGGGGTACTGCTTACACCGGTACCTCTTCTGGCAGCCTCCCCTCACGAACACCTTCGCTCTCCCTCAATCCTTCACCCGAGGCCTGTCCGATGGCTGTTGGTACGATAATCCCTTCTTCGCACATCAAGCGCGCGTTGCGTGCCTCATTTTTCGCCCTGCTCGTCTTCTGCTTGCTCCCTGCTTCTGCTACCTTTGCTCAGCACGGGGCGGACGACGGGCATGGTGGAGAAGGAGGAAGCCGGTTCTCCGATGAACCGATCCCCCTTATTTCAAACACTAAACGGCCCAGGCCTATTCTTGAACTCGGCCCCAAATTCCTTGGGTCTGGGAATATCAATGATGGGTTTCGCATCCCGACGGGTGCCGTTTGGACACCCGCGTTGATGGTCTTTGGCCAACTCCGCACAGGGGTGAATAGCGTAAATCTTTCCACATCAGAGACCAGCACAGGGTATGGCGAGATTGCTGGTAACTTTAACCTGTTTGGCAACCTGTACCTGACGCAAACGGAGCGAATTGTCGTGGGCTTTACGCCCCTTCAGGATGCGGGAGCATTTACCAGCTATACATTCTACTCGGATCCCGAACTGCCTGATGACGTGGACCCGTTTAACGACGAGCCGCTTAATTTTAATCTTCGGACGTTGTTCTTTGAGGGCGACCTGATTGAAATATTCCCTAACGCCGACTTCGACGATAGCTCCCCGCTTGACTACTACATCTCCGTAGGCCGTCAGCCGTTGGGATTCCAGGAGGGGCTGCTTATTAATGAAAGCGCCATCGACATGGTGGGGCTCACCAAGGCGAATATGAAAATCGGCCCGTGGGTGAATACCCGTGCTGCCGGAATCTTTGCTTGGGGCGACATCGACCGTCCTGGTGGTATTTGCGGTTTCGCTAATTGTGGAGACGATGGCTTGCTCTTTGGTCTCTTCACCGAAACAGATTCCCGGAAGCGCACCGTGGAATTGGACGTTGTCTATGTGCTGTCGGACATCAAATTTGCCGAGGAAGATGCAAACGAGACCACCCCAATTGGCGGTGGTGATGGGGTGTATGTGGGTCTTTCAAGTGTTCGGCGGATCAAACAATATAGCAACACCTTCCGGGTCGTAGGTTCTTTGCCCGTAGGCGATGAA
>JAUIDY010000104.1 GCA_030428385.1 Rhodothermia bacterium
CGATAGCAACACCCCGGCCTGCACATTGCCCGAGATGATGTTGCGCGCACCCACCGAGGAGCCACCTACCACGTTTTCCACACATCCATCGCTGACAAACACGCCGCTTAACCGGTTCGCCACGCCCTGCGTGCCCGATGGGTCGGTGCCGATAAAATTGCCTTCGACGCGGTTGTTCGTGGTCTCGTTGCCTGCCATAAACACGCCGTGCCCCAGGTTGCCCGAGATTACGTTCGGCAGTTCCACAAACCCGATGCTTGCGCCATCGAGCCCAATCGCCGTCTCGGCGGCTCCGAAGCCCACAAAAACGCCGATGCGGTTGGGGAGCGCCGTGGTGCCACTGATGTCGGTGCCGATGTAGTTGCCAGCGACTTCATTGCCGATGGTCCCGGCTCCCTGAATAAAGACGCCGTCCTGTTCATTGCCCGAGATGAGGTTGCGTTCGCCGTTGTCGGCAGGCCCGATGGTATTAAACGACGCGCCCTGTGAGATCAGCACCCCGACGCCGACGTTGCCCAGCGCCTGCGTCCCGGTGACATCGGTGCCGATACGGTTGAAGACGACGCGGTTGCGCTCCGTCCCTTCGCCGTCGATAAACACCCCGTCGAAGCCGTTGGCCGAGACCACGCTGCGCCGCAGTTCATTGTTTGACGCGCCGTTGGCAATTAGCACGCCGCCCTGTCCATTGCCCACGGCAAGGCTCCCCCCCGCATCCGTCCCGATGAAGCTGTCTTCCACGGTGTTGTTGTCCGTCCCTTCGCCGAGAATAAACAGGCCATCAAGGACATTGCCCGATATGACGGAACCCGTAATCCGGTTGCCCGACGCACCTTCGCGGATAAGCAATCCGTTGGTGTTCGGAAATGGCGTTTCTCCGTCCGCTACTACACCAATGAAGCTATCCTCTATGCGGTTGTTTACCGCCGATGTCCCACTTATCACCAAGCCCACCTGCGTAAACCCGCCTATCACCATCCCTCGCACTGTTGTCTCTGGGCCTGTTATCATCAGCCCCACTTCTATCTGATTATTCCCCCAAAGCACCACACAGCGCCCCCCACCGCAGTTCTGAGAGGCACCATCCAACAGCACTGGCTGGGTGATGTCCGGCAGTTGCGCTTCCAGTGAAATCAAGACACCGGTCCCGCCTGGTACTGCAAACGTGATCTCATCGGCGGCTGTAGTAGCATTGGCTTCTTCGAGGGCAGCTCGTAGCGTACAAAACCCGGTCCCAACATCACAGACGCCATCACCTACGTTGGCATCAGCTTCATCGGTAACGATGTTGACGGTAAACATTGCAGCAGGTGCTGTGGCGGAAACGGGCCCCTGTGGCAAATGAGCAAAGTCGAAACGCGGGATTTCGGGTCGTTGGAGGGGCTGGGCGTTGGATTTGGCAGCGAACTCCGCCAACGCCGTCAGCCGTTGCGTCCGAGCGATCGCCGTGGCAAGGCGGGCGTCGGGATCACGGGGCGGCTGTTCCCAAGGCTGCGCCCCGACAGTGGGCACCACCAACAGCATCAGCAAAACAAGCGCTCGGTACATACAGCGTGGGGATGGGTGAGACCTGCGTCAACATCGGCACCGCCTGAGCGACATGCAATGCATTCTGAGAGGGATGGGAGGTTGGGAGTGGGGGAGGTTGGGAGTGGGGGAGGTTGGGAGTGGGAAGAACTCTGGGACGCGGGTGCCGTTCACTCGGCGGTTTTTTCCTTTTTTCCCGATTGATTCCATGCATGAATGTCCGTCGTGTGCGCTTGAGGTCGAAGGCACGCCCACCGAGTGCCCGTATTGTGGTTATGAGTTTCCGCAGCAAAAAAGCAGCATCAAAATGGTGGCGTGGCTGCTGATCGTGTTGCTCGTGGTATTCATCCTGTGGATGTATTGAGGGGGCTATCGGCTTTCAGCTATCGGCTTTCAGCTATCGGCCATTCGCAATCTCCATGGCACGTTGTATCTTCCCACCCTCTCCCAAACTCCCTTCCTCACCCTCTCCTATTCCCAACAACGTGACGCTCTTTCCACCGCTCCTCGGCGACCTGACGCCGGAACAGTTCCTCGCTGACTACTGGCAGAAAAAGCCGCTGCTCATCCGCAATGCGTGGCCCGACTACGAGCCGTTGCTATCGCCGGAAGAACTGGCGGGGCTAGCGTGCGAGGAAGACGTGACCAGCCGCCTCATCCTCGAACGCGGCGGCGACTACCCCTGGCAGATGCGCTATGGCCCGTTCGACGAAGCCGACTTCGCCGCGCTGCCGGAGACGCACTGGACGGTGCTGGTGCAGGAAGTGGACCGCCTCGTCCCGGACATTGCCGACTTCCTCGAACGTTTTCGCTTCGTGCCCAACTGGCGGCTGGACGACGTGCAGATCAGCTACGCACCTGCCCACGGCAACGCCGGGGCGCACATCGACAACTACGACGTGTTCCTGTTTCAGGGCTTCGGCCATCGGCGGTGGCAAATCAGCGATGCGCCCGTTCCTGAAGGACACGAATCGTATATCGAAGACCTCGACATCCGGCTGCTGGAGAACTTTTCCATCGACCATGACTGGGTGCTGGGCCCCGGCGACCTGCTCTACCTGCCGCCGCGCTTCCCGCATTATGGCGTAGCGGTGGACGATTGCATGACGTACTCCGTCGGCTTCCGCGCGCCGACGCACGAAGAACTTGTCAGCGCATTTTTCTCCTACGCCACCGAACTCGTCGATCCCACGGCCCGCTACCACGATCCCGGCCGCACCCGTCCCGCCGAACCGGGACAAATTGATGCCGCCACCCTCGCCGAAATCCGCGCCGTGCTGCGCTCGGTAACGCAGGACGACCATGTGCTCAACCGCTGGTTCGGGCGCTACCTCACCGAGCCCAAACGTGGCAGCTTCGCCTTTCCCCTCGACGAGCCGTACGCCGACGAAGAACTCCTCGCCGAACTGGAAGCCGGTGCCGAACTGCGCCGTGCCGCCATCGCCGACCTCGCGTATGTGGACCACGGCGATGGAACCGTGCTGTTCGTCGGCGGCGAGGAGATCGTGCTGCCCCCCGCCCTGGCGTTTGCTGCCCCGCTGCTTACCGGCACCACGCCGCTTACCGCTGACACTCTTGGCGAACATCTCGCAGAGGATGCCTTCGTGGCCGTGCTCACCGAATGGGTAAACGACGGGCACTTGCTGGTGATGTAAGTGCCTATCGGTGTTTCTCATATACGTGGGCTGGCACGACCGCGTCCAGGCGCTGCGCCTCGGCTTCTGTTATTGGCGGTGCGTGCATCGCCCCGAGGGCATCGTCCAGCTGTGCCATTGTGCGCATGCCCACCACCGCGGTCGTCGTCGCGGGATGCCGCATCACCCACTGCACCGCCGCCTGAGCCGCGCTCCGCGTCGTGCCCGACAGCGCCTGTACCTGTGCTGCCGCTGTGGCAACGACCTCCGCCTCATGATTCAGATATGGCCGCGCCGGTTTGTCAACCAGCAGCCCTTTCGCCAGTGCTCCTCGCACCAGCACGCCTTTCTGGTGTTGTTTTAAGAGCGCGAGGCATGACTCCTCGGGCCGGCGGTCGAGTAGGCTATACTGCATCATCACGCTCACGATGTTGGAACGGCGCACGTATTCCCGAATCACGTTGGGCCGGATGGACGAAATGCCATAGTGCCGGATCTTGCCCTGCTGCTTTAGAAGCTCAAACGCCTCGATGGTCTCCTCTATTGGATCGTCGATGGTGCCGCCGTGCAGTTGATACAAGTCGATATAGTCGGTTTGCAGGCGTCGCAGGCTGTCTTCCACGGCACGGAGGATGTAGGCTTTCGTCGGATTCCAGTCCCAGCCGCTGCCGTCGGTGCGCCACTCGTTGCCCACCTTGGTTGCGATAACCACCCGGTCTCGCATCCCCCGAAACGCCTTGCCCACCGTGCGCTCGTTTTCGCCGTGTTGATACAGGTCGGCGGTGTCAAAAAGATTGATGCCGCGATCCAGCGCTCGGTGCAGCAACTGCGCATTAGCGGCATCGTCGGTGCCTAGCGACATACATCCGAAACTGACGGCGCTCACGCGCAGGTCGGAATTGCCCAGTTGTTGATAATCCATAGGTTGTGAGATAGCGATGCAATTGATACCCACGCATCGATTTTTACGGTGCTGGTGGGAGGTGGGGCGGTGTACGCAACAACGGATCCAGAAATCCCAGTACCTCGGCCTCATACCGCGCCGGGTCGTAGCGCAACAGGTCCTGGTGCGTGGCCCCTTCAAAAAGCACCAACTGCTTGGGTTCGGGTGCCGCTGAAAAAAGCCGTTCCGTCTCGGTCTGCGTCGTGTGCCGGTCGTGCGTGCCCGCCATCACCAGCACCGGGCATGGCGCATGGGCGATAGGGTCGATGGGGCGCAGATCCGACAGCGAAAGACCGAGGCGCGGCTTTAATTGCAGGAGCAACAGCGGCGTCAGCACATGATGAAGCGGCCCCAGTCGCATGGCGATGCGGTTAGACACGGCTTCTTCGATGGTGGGATACACCGCCTCCAGCACCAGAGCGTCGATGTCGAGCGGCAGGGCCAGCAGCGCCGCCGCACCCCCCAGCGACCGTCCGACCACCCCGATTTGGTGGTCCGGGTTGGTGCGCCGCGCAAAATCCACCGCTGCCCGTACGTCGTGCGCCTCGCGGTAGCCAGCGGTGATGTATGTGCCGCTGCTTTCGCCGTGCGCCTGCATGTCGATCAACACCACCGCATAGCCCGCTTTGTGAAACAGCCGCGCCCGCCCCAGCATCGTCCGCCGGTCCGAGCGAATGGGGTGAAGCAGCACCACGGTGGCGTAGGCGCTATCGGCGGGTAGATACCACGTGGCAAGCTGGCTTCCCGAATCACTTACCAGCGTCGTTGTCACAAACGGCAAATCTTCCGGCGGCGGCCCCACGGTTCGGTTTGCAGGAGCCACCAGCGTTCCGCCCACCCCCCACATCCCCGCCACGCCGAGCAGTACAAGGGCGATTCCCGTGATCCACCAAAGGCTTTTCCGGCCAACCATGCTCTTTTCGTCCGTTCAAAGATGACGGCGTTCACCCACACGCCGTTAGTCCCACACGAACACCTCCTGAATCGCGGGCTGCCGGTACACGGCTGGCCCCGTCAGCACCTTGAGGTTCGGGAGTATCTGCGCCGTCCCGCCACTGTGCGTATGCCCACATAAAACCGTCATTTGCTTGTTAGGATGGTGCATCATGATTGCTTTAAGCACCTCGCCCACAGCCTTGCAGGCGAAAAACGGGAGCCAGTTTTCATCGCTGGGGCTTCCTTCATGCCACGATGCCTCCAGAAAGGGCGGCACATGGGTAAGCACCACCACGTGATCCGTCCGCGCCAGGGCCTGCGGTAACACCGCCCGAAAATGCGCCGCTGCTTCGTCGCCCAGTTGCTGAAGGGTGGTATACAGTTGGTCGTGTGTACATTGCGCCAACTCTGCGATCAGCAAAAAATCGTTCAGCAACACCTGGGACCGATAAAAATTTCCCAGCCGCGCATCACCCCAGCCATCATGCCCTACCAGCGCGGTCGATTCGGTCAGCAGAATCGCCCCGCAGGCATTGAGCCAGTGCAAATTCGGCGACGCGGCACACAAACGCTGCACGGCGGCCCGCACGTCGGCAATGGAGCCGTGGTAGTAATCATGGTTGCCCAGTACAAAATAAATCGGGCAGGCGAGCGTTTTCGCCATCTGCGCGAGGTAGGCGTCGAGGGTGGGTGCCTGGGCAATGTCGCCAGATATCAGCACCACGTCTGCTTTTTTTTCGTTTACCTCCTGCAGAAAGTGCTCCAGGTCGTGATCATCCAGAAATTCGAGGTGAATGTCGGTCAACCAAAGGGCTTTCATGGTACCAAGGGGGCTGGCGTGGCAGGATCTCCAAACATAACAATCGTCTTGACCATCCACGTAGCAAAACATGGCCCGACCAACAAAAATTACCACCTCCACTCCGAATAACGGGCTTGTTTGTGCCCGCATGAAACCCTGGCAACATATGGCGCGGACGCTACCTCATTGAACCCTATACCAACGATGAATGGCTGGCCGGGTTGGAAGCCGGGGCCGAACTACGCCGCGCCGCCATCGCCGACCTCGCGTATGTGGACCACGGTGATGAATCCGTGCTGTTCGTCGGCGTCGAAGAGGCCCTGCTCACCGAATGGATGAACGATGGCATCTGTTGGTAAGATAAGGGCTACCGTATGGGGGCCCGCTGGTTTGGGTACGCGGAATTTGTACCAGGAGGCTGGACATAGGGCATGCGTCCCAATGCATGGATAAAGTTATACCGTTCTGCCCCCGGCGCCAAATATTGCTCGGCGACAATTTCAATCAACATATTGCCCATCGTATTGCGATGGTTACCGCCTCCTGCCCGGTACCAGCCCTTTAGTTCATCGGCGGGCCTGCCCGTTTTGAAGGGTTCCATCTTCATCGACTGAGTCGTCTGGTTGACGGCCTGATCCCAGGCATCCAGTATTTGCTCGGCCTCACGGCGGGTTGTTACCCCGCCTTGCTGCAGGTTTTCGTACAGCTTGCGTGGATAGGTGGGCAACGGGTCATGGAAACTCCATGCCACGATTGCATAGACCACCGCGCGGATTCCACTTTGCCGGATGTTAAAGCTTCGGGCTTTCCAGATATTCAGGATGCCGGAGATGGGGATCAACAAACCCGCAATTATTCCCCCCGCGGTGGTAACACTCGTTGCCCTATAGACCAGCGTCGAATTACGGACCCATTCGCCCACGACCGAAATCCCCAGTGCCGAGCCTCGAACCACATTGTTTATGTTACCCCCGTAATACAGGAAGTTTAGCACGAGGTCTACCCGCTGCGCTAACTCCGGACCTTTGTAGCTATAATCTTCCCGAAGGATACGTTCAACCTCCCGCCGCACATCGGCTTTAGAAAGCGGCGTCTCCGGAGCAGGCGCTGTGCCGTTGCCTTGCGACCCATGTGTCGGAATATGGTAGAGCGTCTCAAACGCCTGAATGTAATTGATATTCGCCACGGGCTGCACCGGCCCGCTGGGAGCAGGCATTCGGCGTCCGAACTCGTGAATGTGTCGAAAATCGCCCGACATCGCGAGCGAGTACTTGCTCAGGCTATCGCCCGGCTTAACCTGAATGGAGCCATCAGGGGCAATGGTAACCTGATGTCCTCCTTTATTGTGTGGGCCAGCCATGTTCATTGGTCGTACCCTGTTGTTTTTGAATGGTTATTATGCCTGCTGGTTAATCACGCACCGCCTTCCAAACAAAGGGGCCATACCTTCTGTTGGGCCACAAACAACCAAACATGCACCGCTGGCAACGTGAAGTCCTGATTTTTATCGGCACCGTGGGTGGCAGCCTGCTGTTGCTCCCGCCGCTCCTGGGCGTGCTGGGGATGTGGAGCAAACAGGCGCTGTTTGTGGAGATGGTGCGGGCGTTCTGGACGTATCTTTTCCATCTCACCGCCTATGCCAGCCTTGTGCTCTATGCGCTCGTGATGCTGGTGCGGGGCCTTGTATGGGGCATGCGACGCCTTTTCTCTTCCTTTTCCAATTCCTGATGATCAAACCCTGGAAAAAACAACACAGCACCCCGCGCGGCGACTACCGCGTGTTCACCGTCCGCGAAGACCTCGCCGAAGCGCCCCGCGACGGGAGTGTGCATTCGTTTTTTGTGATCGAGTCCAGCGACTGGGTGAATGTCATCCCCCTCACGCCCGAAGGCAAACTGGTGTTGGTGGAGCAATACCGCCACGGCACCGAAGAAATCTCGCTGGAGATACCCGGCGGCCTCATCGATCCTGGTGAGACACCCGCGGAAGCCGCCCGCCGCGAGATGCACGAAGAAACCGGCTATGACACCAACGACATCGTCTACCTTGGCACGGTGGCACCCAACCCCGCCTTGCAGAACAACCGTTGCCATTCGTATCTGGCCCGCAACGTGGTGCCCACCGCTGCGCAGCACCTCGATCCCACCGAAGACATTGCTGTGCGGCTCGTCGATCCCGCAGACGTGCCCGGCCTTATTGCAGAGGGTACCATCTCGCACGCGCTGGTGGTAGCTGCGTTTTATTTCCACGTACAACAGAACGGGTGAATACGCCCACCTGTTGTTCATAACCCTCTTTGTTCAAGAATACGTCAACGTTTGATGCATTCCCCTCGGAAGTCCGCCGTCTCGTATCTTATCCGAGCGTTTTAGAACCTCACACGGCATTCATGGACCGCAACAAGCAAGACATCATCTTTGGGCGCGACCGGCTTTCGGGGTGGCGGCTGGAGATGTATGACATCATCTTTGGCGACGATACGCCCTTGGGTAAAGGCTTCGACGTAGCGCTCATGGCCGTCATTATCGCCAGCGTGCTTGCGGTGATGATTGAAAGTGTCGCTACCATCCGCGCGGACTATGCCAACGCCCTGCGCATTGCAGAGTGGGGGTTTACGGTGTTTTTCACCATCGAATATGTACTCCGGCTGATCTGCGTAGGGCGCCCGCTGCGGTACGCCCGCAGCTTCTTCGGCGTGGTGGATTTGCTCGCGGTTATTCCCACGTACCTGAGCGTGCTCATCCCCGGTGCGCAGTTTTTGCTGGTGGTGCGGCTGCTGCGCGTCTTGCGCGTGTTCCGCGTGCTCAAGCTCGCCACCTACCTCAACGAGGCCGACGTGCTGGTAAGGGCGCTGCGGGCCAGCCGCCACAAGATCGTCATCTTCCTGTTCGCCGTCCTCACGCTGGTCGTCATCCTCGGCTCGCTGATGTACCTCATTGAGGGCCGCGACAACGGCTTCACCAGCATTCCGCGCAGCATCTACTGGGCCATCGTTACGCTCACCACCGTCGGCTATGGCGACATTTCGCCACATACCGATCTCGGGCAGGCCCTCGCTGCCATTGTTATGATTATGGGATATGGGATCATCGCCGTGCCCACCGGCATTGTCACCGCCGAAATCACGCGTGCGGGGTTGGAAGACCGGCGGCGCTTTTGTGCCCGCTGCAAAACCACCGACCATCGCCCCAGCGCCTCGTTTTGCTGGCAATGTGGCACGGCGCTGACCTCAACCCCTGCTCCTCGATCTTCCTCGGAAAAGCCCGACCATTCTGCTTCATGACCAACCTGATGAATCAAACCGTGGCGACCATTATGAGCCGTGACGTGGTTACGGTGTCGCCCAACGAATACCTGCTCACCCTGCGCACCATGCTCAACCAGAAGGGCATCCATCACCTGCTGGTGGTAGAAAACGACCGGCTGGTGGGCGTGATCTCGGACCGCGACGTGCTGCATGCGCTGAGTCCGTTTCTGGAGACCATGCACGAGCAGCCCCGCGACGTGCATACGCTGGAGATTCACGCCCACGAAATCATGAGCCGCAACCCGCTCACCGTCTCGCCGGACACCACCATCGCCAAGGCCACAGCGCTGCTGCTGAGCAACAACATCTCGTCGCTCCCCATCCTCGAAGACGACACCATCGTCGGCATCATCACCTCGCGGGATATTTTGCAACTGGAGGCTGGGGACAAATAACGGCTGACACTCCCCAACAGATTTGTTGCCAACACTCTGTTGATAACAAGACAATGCCTTACTCCGACTGCAACAGCACCTCCGACGCGGGTTGGCGCAGGTTGTAGTTGGAGGCCATCGCCCGTCCGTAGGCCCCGGCGGTCGCGATAAGCAGCAGGTCGCCGGGGTGTGTTTCGGGGAGGCGGCGTCCGTGGCCCAGCACATCGCTCGACTCGCAGATGGGGCCGACAACTTCAGCCGTAATGGCCAGCGGCTCGTGCAGGCGGCTCAGGTTGACGATCTCGTGGTATGCGCCGTAGAGCGCCGGGCGGATCAGCGAATTCATGCCGGTCTCGATGCCGATAAAATGAATACCACGCTTCTGCTTCACCTGCGTCACACGGGCCACCAGCACGCCTGCCTGCGCCACGAGGAAGCGTCCGGGTTCCATCCACAGGTCGAAGTGCGGGTTGGCGGCCTTGAACTGACCAAGCAGATTGGCCACCGCGCGTACATCTAGCGATTCAGCCTCGGGACGTTCAGGCACGCTGAGGCCACCGCCGAGGTTCAGGATCTTGGCATCGGGGAAGCGCTCGGCGACACTGCTCAAAAACACCGCCGTCTCGGTCCACGTCTGCGGCCCGGAAATGCCGCTGCCGAGGTGCGCATGGAAACCGACAATGCGGGCCTCCACCGAAGCCACCAGCGTCTTCAACCGCTCCAGTTCGTCGGGGCCGACCCCAAACTTGGCATATTTCCCCGCTGTGCGCACGTACTTGTGGTGCCCAAAGCCCTGCCCCGGATCGAGGCGGACAAAAAATGAGCGCCCGGCAAACGTCTCCGGCCACGCTTCGAGCGGGTACAGGTTGTCGAGGGTGACGTGCACGCCTGCGGCAAACGCCTGCGCATATTCGCTCCGCGCCGCGAAGTTGGGCGTGAACAGGATGCGATCCGGGTCGATGTCGGGAAACAGCGTGCGCACCCGCTCGATTTCGCCCGGCGACACGCACTCGAACCCGAGCCCCGCGTCGTGGAAGACGCGCAGGATGTCGGGGTTGGGGTTGGCCTTCATGGCGTAAAACAGCCGGTCCACCGCATCGATGGCCTGTAACTGCTGGGCTGCCGCGTTTAAGGTGCCTTCGTCGTAGACATACACGGGCGAGTCCGCATCAGCCAGGGCATGAACTTCGCCGTGGCGGCGGCTCCACCAGGCTTCGGGATGCAAAGAGCCTGCAGTGGTGTCGTCAAAAAGCTCGCTCCACGTCGGGCCAAACAGGCCATCTTCGCCGCGCAGGTCGAAGAGTTGGCCATGCAGCTTCTGCAAGAGCCGGTCTACGTCTTTCTCGCGCACCACAAACGTAAAGTTAAGGTCGCTGGCGGCCTGACTCATCAGGTAAATCTGCTGCTCGTCAAACGCTTCTAATACGGGTCCCAACTCCGGCAACACCTTGCGGATATGTCGCCCCACCAGCGTCACCGCCGCACATGGCCCGATGGCGCGGGCATTGCAATAGGGGCTCAGGTGCTCCAGCAGTTCTTTGATGATTTCGGGGTCGTACGGCTCGCCGTTGGGCAGATCCAGCGAGACAGTCACGTTGGTTTCGCTCGTCGCCACGAGGTCGATGGACATGTTCTCGCGGCGGAATACGGCGAAAACGTCGGCCAGAAAACCAACCTGATGCCACATGCCCAGTGTATCCATCGAGATAAGTGTGACGTGCGACTGCGCCGTGACAGACTTGATCTGCGGGCCGAAGTCGGGCACATCGGCGGCGATGCGCGTGTGCTCCATGTCGGGCGCGTTGGTGCACAGGATGTGCAGCGGAATACCGCCGCGCCGCACCGGGTCGATGCTGCGGGCGTGCAGCACCTCAGCCCCGGCGGTGGCGAGTTCCTGCGCCTCGTCATAGTCCAACTCGCGCAAGAGCCGCGCCGACGGGATGAGGCGCGGGTTGGCGGTGAACATGCCCGGCACGTCCGTCCAAATCTCCAGCCGTAGCGCCTCCAGCTTGGCCGCAAAGTACGCCGCCGACGTATCCGAGCCGCCCCAGCCGAGCAGCACCGTCTCGCCTGCGTGGTTGCCCGCGATGAAGCCCTGCGTCAGGTAGATCGACGCGTCGGCCTCCTGCAACCGCGCCTGCAACGCCGGGTCGGGCACCGCATCGCACGTCGCCGACAGGTAGCGCCGCTCCGCCAGCGCCGACGGCTCGCGAGCCGATTCGAGCATCGTGCGGGCGTCGAGCCACTGCGCACCGAGGCCCTGCGCTTGCAAAAACGCCGCGCCGAGGGTGGTAGACATCAACTCACCCATCGCCAAGATACGGGCCCGGAGCGGGGCGCTTGATTCGCGGATCAGCGAGATGCCTTTGGCGAGCCGGTCCAGTTCGTCGAAATACGATTTGAGCAGCGTGCCAGCATCCACGCCGAGTTCGTCGGCCAGTTCGTGGTGGCGCTGTTTGATCTGCTGGAGCGTTTCGTCGTAATCGCCTGCGACCGCGTCGTCGATCAGGCGGTTGAGCATGCGCGAGATCTTGGACACGGCGGAGCACACAACAAACGGACGTTCGCCGTTCTCGACGCGCTGCTGCGCAATCTGCGCGATGGTCTCCCAGCGCTCGCGGGTGGCGACGCTCGTGCCGCCGAACTTCAATACTACCCAGTTGGACATGGGATACAGAGGGGTGGTGATGGGGGTGGGGTGGGTCGGGTTGGCAGTATGGGTGTTTGGGGGGTTGGGAGTAGTCGGGTTTGGGAGTGTGAGAGTCGGCCAAGGTGAAGCACCTGCCTTTTTCTCCCATACACCCACACGCCCCAACTCCCACACTCAAACTGTATATTCCGCCCGAACGCCGCGCAATTTCCGACCCATCAACGCTAAAAACCGCCCATGTTGCTTGAAAAGGCGTGGAAATTATTCGAAAACAAGATCTTCCCCGTCGCTTCGGACGCCCAGAGCTTTAATCCATACCGCGATTTCGACGCCCGCTTCGACATTCCGGGCGCGCCTGCGCACCGGCGGCAGAACCTGCGCCACTACCTCTCGGCCTACCAAAAACGCCCCCCCGTCTTCCTGCTGGCCGAGGCACCCGGGCCGTGGGGCTGCCGGTTTTCTGGCGTCCCGCTTGTCAGCGAGGCGCAGTTGGTGGACGCCGACTTTCCGCTCTCCGGCCAGCCGACGAGCCTCGAACCGACGCCGCACCACGAGTACAGTGCCAACATATACTGGCGCGTGTTGGGGCCCTACTTTCCGCACTTCTTTACGTGGAACACGGTGCCCTTCCACCCGCACCGCCAGGACGAACCGCTCACCATCCGCACGCCCCGCGTCGCCGAGGTGAAAGCGTGGACGGAACTCTTAGCAGAGTTGCTTTCTATCCTGCAACCGACCCATTGCCTCGCCATCGGGCGCAAGGCCGAGTCGGCCTATGGGCGTATTGGGGTGGAGTGCACGTACATCCGCCACCCGTCGCAGGGCGGCGCAAAGCTGTTTGAGGCAGGGGTGTTGGAGGTGATTCAGCGGGTAGTTTGAGGGGAAAAGGGTGTGGCTGCTTATGCTTCCCCTCGCCGCTCGCGAAACTTCTGGACCAAATCCTGCCGACTGTGCAACACCGCCACGATTTCTATCCGATCTCGCATCAGTTGGTACACAATCCGATACCGTTCCACGATCAACTCTCTGACGAGATCATGATCAATTTCAGGCACTTTTCTTCCAAGACGCGAATGTGCTTCCAGCACAACCACGGCCTCGTATAACCGTTCGACAAGCGAAGATGCATACGAGGGCGATGTTCGCTCGTGAAAGATGCCGATGGTATTCAAGTCCTCAAGAGCTTCCAGCGTCCAGACTACTTCAGCCACCGGCTCAACCGTTGTTTGGCTTCGTCATGAGATACGACATGTCCGGCCTCAGCATCTTTCATGCCCCGCTGAATTTTTTCAAGGACGTAAAGCTCGTAGATAATGTCCTCAAAGGTCACATCATCTTCCAATCGCTCGACGAGTTGCAAGGTCGCTTGTTTTGGAGAAGACAGCGTAGACATAGGGTTGCTCCAATTCAGATAGCGTTGTTGATTGAACGCACCATCTGCTATGAGGATGCACACAACCCATCACCGATATACCTTCCCCTTCTCCTGCTGAGGGTGATACCCCATGATGGCGTCGTGGCAAGCGGCGCAATACAGCCCATACTCCGCACCATCGTGCGTGCCAAGGTGTTCATGCACTTCCACTGAATGCGGAAAGGCAAAGCGTTCCTGAAGCGCAGGCACATCCAGCGTGCAATCGAAATACACCCACTCGCGGCAGTTCTTGCTCCACACCTGCCCCCGCGTCAGTTCCTTGATCCCGCGTGCCAGCAGTTCGTCTTCCAGTGGTTTCAGGTGTTTGCAGACCGCCATTTCTCATCGTTTTTAATATGCACGCATTGACCATCTTTCTGCCTTCCGGCCATCTCCTCACCCTCCGACTGATCTCGCTCCTCGCTACCCTGTCAATATAGGCGGACGCAACCATTTACGTTTAATCCACAAAACGATAGCCGAGGCCATGCACCGTCAGGATGTGGCGGGGATGGGCGGGATTGGCCTCCAACTTGTTGCGTAGCTGGGCGATGTGGACATCCACGGTGCGGGTGAACGGGGCGTCGTCGTAGCCCCACACGTCGTGCAGCAACTGGTCGCGGGTGAGCACTTCGTTCGGGTGTTCGAGCAAATAGCGCAGCAGGCTAAACTCCCGCGCCGAGAGTTCCACCGTCGCCCCGTTGCGCATCACTTCCGCCGCCCGCACATCCACGGCAATGTCGCCAAACGCAAACCGATCCGGCCCCGACGCCGGGCGGGCCCGCCGCAGCAGCGCCTCCACCCGCGCCAAGAGTTCGATCATCTCGAACGGTTTGGCCAGATAATCGTCGGCACCGAGTTTTAAGCCCACCACCTTGTCGGTCGTGTGGCTCCGGGCGGTCAGCATCAGGATGGGCGTCTCGACCTGCTGTTGGCGCAGGAGACGGCACACGTCAAAACCCTGCATCTTGGGCAACATCACGTCGAGGATGATGAGGTCGAACGGCTCTTTGAGCGCCCGTTGCAGCCCCTCCGCCCCATCCATTGCCTGCGCCACGGTATACCCTTCCGCTTCGAGGCGGTCGGTGAGCGAGCGGACGAGGCCGGGTTCGTCTTCGACGAGGAGTAAGCGTTCGTTCATGAGATCGGACGATCGGTGAGGGGAAGCCGGAGGGTAAATGCCGCGCCTTCGCCGGGGGTGCTGCGGACCTGCACCGTGCCGCCGTGTGCATGGACGATGCGGCGTACGAGACTCAGGCCGAGCCCGTTGCCCTGCACCTGCTGGTCGCGGGCACGTTCGCCCCGGAAAAACGGCTCGAAGATGCGGGCGTGCTCACTGGCGGGAATGCCGGGACCGTGGTCGGTGACGTGCAGTTGGACCTTCTTTTGTCCGTCCACCTGTTCCACCGTGATTTCCACCGGACCTTCCGACGGGCCGTGCTTGATGGCATTGAGCAACAGGTTGCGCAGCGCCACCTCCAGCGCCTGCGCGTCCGCCAAGATATAAAGATCCGCCGCCGCCCCATGGTTCACAGTGAGCTTGGTGTTTGCCAGATACGCCCGGTTGTGCGCAAGGGTGTTGTCCAGCAGCGTTTGCACGGACACCGGCTGTTTGGTGTTGGACGTATTCGTCTGGCTGGCAGCGTAGTCAAGCACCTGCTCCACCATTTCCTTGAGGCGCAGCCCTTCGTTGTGAATCAGTTCGCCGTACGAGCGCGTCTGCGCTTCGTCGCGCACGATGCCTGCCGTCATGTTCTCCGCGAGCGCGGTGATGGCCGCCACGGGCGTCCGCAGTTCGTGCGAGATGCCTGCCACAAACGCCATCTGCTGATCGCCGAGCCGCCGTGCCCGCTGCGCCACCACATACAACAGCACCAGCGCCCCCGCCAGCACCAGCAACAACCCCGACGCCAGCCCCAACTGCCGCATCTTCAGGCGCTGCATGGCGATGTCCAGCGAGCCGACGCGGTGGAACACCTGCAACTGACTGCTCACCTCACCACCCTCCCTCGACGGGAGCGAGAGCACCATCTCGGCGCGGTCCACGAGAAAAACCCCGCGTTCTTCCATTTTAACATGGTAGTTGCGGGCGATGGGCCAGATCAACGCCACCGAGGTGTCAGGGGTGGCAGCGAGCGGCGTCCACCCGGCTTCACTCTGATACAGCACCGCCTGGCTGGGCATGACGACGCGCACCACATAATCGGCCTGAAGCGCGGCTCCATGGGTTGCCATCAAATCGGGCAATACGGCCTCGGCGAGGGTCGCCTGGCGGAGATGCACGAACACAAACGAGACCGGTTGATCGGGCGACGGGTTATCGAACAGCGGAAACACCAGCCCCGGCTGATCGCCCAGCAACGGCGGTGCAGAGAGGCTCAGGTCCAACGACTGATCCGGCTCCACCTCCAATTCCGTAAACGTGGTTTCAAAAAAGGACCGCCACGCCTCCAGTTCGGGCGGCCAAGTGGTGGATTGCAGCGCGGGATTGTCGCGCTTTAACACCTGAAGGTGCAGCGCAGAATCGGCCTGCGTCACCCAGTACATCGCCTCAATCAGGCGGGGATAGGGACGCCGATCCCGCCACGCTTGCCACTGATCGGCCAGCGCATCTGCCAGACCGACCGTCCGCATCGGTTCACGCTCGAAGTGGCTGTAGACGTCCTGAAACAACCCGCCGAGGTCGTTTTGCATCCGGCTTACGCTCATCTGCACCGCGTTTGCTTGCAGCGCCCGCTGGCTCGCCACCAGTTGCTGCGTCCAGCGGTATTGCAGCACCGCCAGCGCGAGCACCAGCGCCAGCAGGCCGAGCGTCAGCACAAGCAGCAGGCGGGGATGGGAACGAAACGACACAGGCAATCGAGCTTGAGAAAGGTGGCGGAAACATACACGCCGCCGCGTGGCCCGTTTCGCCGAACCCGTACGTTTTACATCGCTTACAAAGTTTTTGCCTTCCGCTTACAACCTGAACACCGGGGCTGCGGATACTGACGGAACTGTTCACCCAATCGGTTTTGACGATGCCCATATCCCGTATCTATTCCCCCATTTCAATGTTTTTTCTGCTCGGCCTCTTTTGCCTGCTGGCGCTTCCGCAACCTGCCCAGGGTCATTCCATCATGCAGGAAGAATGCCGCGAACGCCGCCTGCCGCCCAACCCGGTGGGCGAAGCCGCTGGTGCGTTTTTGGACGCCGTTTGCCAGTCGGATGCCGCCGTGCACCGGCAGTTTGTGCAAGACTGGATCGCCCCGTCGCTGCTGGAGCGGCTTTCGGCAGACGACCTCGTGGCGATGTTTTCCATGCTGCACACCGACATCGGCGATGCGGAGATTATGACGGTGGACATGTCGAGCCCGTACGAAGGCGTCTTTGGTTTTGCCGACCGGCAGGGCGTGCGGATGAACCTCGACCTACAGGTGGAACGCGATGCCCCCAACCGCATCGCCGGGTTTGGCATCGACGAACACCGCCCGGAAGTGCTGTTTGAAGACCTCGACGCGTTGCACGACCACCTCGCCGAAGAAGCGAAGGCCGAGACCTTTTCCGGCGTCGTGCTGATTGCCCAAGACGGCTCGCCGATTTTCGAGCAGGCGTATGGCTGGGCGAATAAAGCCGAGGAGCGGCCCAACACGCTGGATACCCGCTTCAACCTCGGCTCGCTGAACAAGCTGTTCACCAGCGTTGCCATCCTGCAACTCGCCGAACAAGACAAACTGGACCTCGACGCCCCCATCGGCACCTACCTCGACGGCTTCCCCAACAATATCGCCAACCGCGTGACCGTGCGACACCTGCTGCAACACCGCAGCGGCTGGGGCGGCTACTTCGGCCATCAGGCCTACCGCAACAACCGCCGCAATTTGCTCACGCTCGACGACTACATGGCGTTTATCCGGGAGTTGCCGCTCGACTTTGAGCCCGGCACCAGCGAGCAATACAGCAACACTGGCTTCGAAGTCCTCGGCGCGATCATCGAGGCCGTCAGCGGGGAATCGTACTACGACTATGTGAAGGCACATATTTACGACCCGGCGGGCATGACCAGCGCGGGTTCGTTTACGCACGACGCCGACAACCTCGCCACGGGCTATGCGCAGCAAGACACGCCCGGCTATGCCACGACGAACCACGGCTGGATTCCGCCACGCGGCACGGCGGCAGGCGGCGGTTATGCCACGGTGGGCGACCTGCTCCGCTTTCAACGCGTCCTGATGAATGACGAGCTGCTGCCGCCTTCGTACACCAACCTGCTGCTCAGCCGCTTCGAATCGATGGATGACACGCCACGCGGCGGGGCTTTTGGTTTTGCAGGCGGCGCGCCCGGCGTCAACACGGTGTGGGAGATGGACCTGGCGGCAGGCTACTCGGTGATCGTCTTCACCAACTTCGATCCCCCCACCGCCCAACGCCTCGGACCGGCAATCATGGACATGGTAAGGGACGACTAATTGCTTATGCACGCACTCATGAGCCAACCTATCTTTGGCCGTTAATAATTCGGCAAGACTAACCTGCGTGTTATTACACCATCCTCATGAGATCCGTCCTGCTATGTACTGCCGCCCTCTTGTTTCTCGCACCGCATGTAGATGCACAGGATGCTGCACTCAGCAGGGCCACCGTGGAAGTCATCGAACAACGGCTGATGGAAAAAATGGCCGAGGAGCGCATTCCCGGCCTCTCTATTGCCCTCGTCGTAGACGGGCAGTTGGTTTGGTCGAACGGATACGGCATGGCGGACCTGGAGAACCATGTGCCCGCCACGGCAACGACGGCCTATCGCACGGCTTCCATCGGAAAACCCATGACAGCGACCGCTGTGATGCAACTCGTCGAGCAGGGGAAAATCGACCTGGATGCCCCCGTGCAGCAGTATTGCCCCGCGTTCCCGGAGAAGCAATGGACGGTCACGACGCGGCACCTGCTCGGCCACACCAGCGGGATCCGGCACTACGGCGGCCCCAATGCGGAGGCCGAGTTATTCAACACCGTTCACTACGACGACGTCATTACGCCGCTCGATATTTTTAAAGACGACCCGCTCTTGTTCGAGCCCGGGACGGCGGCGCAGTACAGCAGCTTCGGCTACAACGTGCTGGGCTGCGTGGTGGTCGGCGCATCGGGGCAGGACTTCCGCACGTATATGCACGAGCAGGTGTTCGCGCCCGCAGGCATGGCCCACACCCGCGACGATAACCCCAACGTCCTCATCCCGCGCCGTGCCGCAGGGTATCGCCTGACCGAAGCGGGGACGCTGCTGAACGCACGCGCCGTGGACATGAGCAGCAAGCTGCCTGCGGGCGGCTTCATCACCACCGCCGAGGACCTGGCGCGCTTTGCGATGGCGGTGATGGACCACCGGTTGGTCCAAGCCGAAACGTTCGAGCAGATGCTCACGCCGGTCCGGCTGTCCAACGGCGAGGTGCAAGGATTCGGCTTGGGCTGGGGCCTTTTTCCGGGCGAGGAATGGTACGGGGAGCGCGAGGCGTTCCACGGGGGCGTTACGCCACGGGTCAGCGGCATGCTCTATCTGCTCCCCGACCGCCGCTTCGCCGTCGCCCTCTTTACGAATTTAGAGGGCGTTCCAGGTCGCACCGAGCTTGCCGCCCACTTGGCACAGGTCGTCCTTGGTCTCGGCTCCTAGTTCTGCTCATCGCACCACCGAACGCCTCGGACGGGCGATCATGGAGAGGTTAAGCGCCAACTAATCGCATTTGCGCTAATAGACAAACAATCATATCTTTGTTCTTTAGAATAAATCTGATCAGCACTTCAGTTGTACACGAAATATTATGCAGCCTTGAGTGTAAAGCCAAGAGCTTGAACTGAGCACATTGATAGATGCCTTATGCCTGATAGAGAATGGAATAAATTTCCAACATTACGACAAGTACGAGATATAATTATTTCTGGCCTAGCTATAATCATCGGTTGGAAGATTTTAGACGCTAATTTCGCACTCGATTTTGGAGTTCTCTCCCTTACTGACGTGCTTGCCCTCCTTCTTGGTTTTTTTGCTATTGCATTATCTGCCTTATTCTTTTTTAAGACGACCGAGACAAGCAATAAATTCTATGACAATAGCTACCGCTTTACGAAAGAAATTTCGGAAATACTCGGCCGAATTGAAGCCGGATTTGGCGAACGTCTTCGCCATCTCGATGAAGGTTATTCTGGCTTGCAGCAGCGTCTAGACAGAATACCTATACCTTTCGATTTCGAGAGCGCAGAGGGAGAGATAGAAAAAGAGGAAAAAGAAGTTGAAAAACTACAAAGCGAGCGCAATGAACTACTGGCGCGCCTTGCTGAGCGAGCTGAATTGCATGAAAATGAAAAGAAAGACTTTTTTGAGAGGCTTGAAGAAAAGGAGCAAGAACTTGACTCTGCACGCCAAGAAGTCTCAGTTCTACGA